>JACOTS010000120.1 GCA_016178265.1 Candidatus Melainabacteria bacterium | reverse complement strand
TTTAGCAGGTATTGGTTCTACTATCTTAGGAATCTTTGGTAATCCAATTGGTAAAAAACAAAATTTAGAAGCAGTAAAATATGAGCCTCATAGCCTAGAGTTGGAATCAAATTTTATGAATGAGCATGTGGTAACAGCTACTAGATAAGGAATATTGCAGATAAATAAACCAAATAAAGAAAACCACAACACAAAAAATGCTTATAAGTAAGTTCTTTCTTTTTTAGCATAATGAGCACAAAAAGTGCATTTACCAAACAAACAACAAAACAAAGATATAAAGCAGGCGATTTTATGGTCCAGCTTGTAAATAAAAGCCCAACTGTTACAGGAAAAGTGCTTTGAAAAACAAGAGCTCCTGAAATATTTCCAACAGCAAGAATATCTTGTTTTTGTCTCATCCAAAGCCAACTGTTAAATTTTTCCGGCAGCTCTGTTGCTATAGGTGTTAAAAGTAAGCTTATTATAAAAGGAGAAACATCAAGCTTGTGAGATATTTCTTTTATAATTTCTACAAAATGATGGGCACTATATATTAAACACCCAAGTGAAATAACAAGTTGAAGCAAGATTAAAATTAAAGTTGGTTTTTTTACATCGGGGAAAAATCTAGCGATAAGCAAAGGATCTAACGTACCATCTTCATGTGACAATTTTTTCTCAACATCCTTTTCTTTGGTAAAAGTTTCATATAAATAAACACCATAAAAACAAATTAATAACATCCCTAAAATCAAATGGAACCCTCGACTTAAAAACACAGCAACAAAAGCCAGTGTGAAGGAAAGAATAAAGAACTTTAAATCTCTCTCTAAAAATGTTTTATCAACTGCTATTACATCTGATTTTCGCCTTCCTGAGTTTTTATAAACAAAACCAGCTAGCCCAACTAGAAAAAATGCGATTGTAGAAAGCATAAATGGTGCACCTATAATTGCACCAATACTAATTTGATTGGTTAAACTGAGAGAATCTAAATCACCTTTTAAAATAAGTGCAAAATCGGCTTGTGTTATACCCCAGAAAATTGCAACCAGCGGAACTACTGTTTCAGGAAGCGCAGTGCCTACAGCAGCTAAAATGCTACCTGTAATACCATGAGACAAATTTAACCTTGCACCGAGCCATTCAACTGAATTTGTAAAAATAATGCAGGAAACAAGTATAAATACAAGCGAAATGATAAGAAAAAATAAAAGCTCCATGAGATTTCCTCTACGTTATAGAATAGTCTATATTCCAAATTTAAAAAAGAAATATATTTGAAAGTAAAAATGAAGAAATTAAAAGATATTAGACAAATTTGGCTAATCATCTCAACAGTAACCATTGCATCATTGGTTTCTTTTATTTCACTTTCAACATATGCCAATTCACTTAGCATAAGTCCAGAAATTGTATTTAAAACCGCATGTAAAGCATTGGATGAAAAGTACTACTTTAAGCCTACTGTTGACTTTAAAAGCTTTGAAGAAAAGGCTGGTGAAAGAATTACAACTTTAACTGATGCGCATTCTTATATAAAGAAGCTAGTTAAAAAACTTGGTGATCCTTATACTAGGTTTCTAAGCAAAGAAGAGTTTAAAGATGAGCTTGACATTATGAACTCTAAACTCATAGGAATTGGGGTTAAATTAGATTATAAAAAACCACTTATTTTAGAGGTGTTACCTGAAAGCCCTGCGCAAAAAGGTGGACTCAAAGCAAATGATTACATAATAGCTATAAATAATACAAAAACCAAACGCCTGGATACAAATAAAATTACAAATTTACTTAGAGGACCAAAAGATTCCAAAGTAAAAATTAAAATAAAACGAAACCACAAAACCTCTGAAAAAACTATAGTTAGAGAGGAACTTATATTTCAATCTATCACTAGCAAAATCCTTGAAAACAACATAGGATTAATTAAAATCAGCTCTTTTATTCCTCAGAATACCAGTACATCATTTAAAGAAGAAATTACAAAGCTAGCTCATACAAACGGGCTTATTATTGATCTTAGAAACAATTCAGGCGGGCTTCTTAAAAATGCAATTGAAATAGCTGATATGTTTTTATCAGAAGGAAAAATTGTTACCACTGTACAACATACTGGAAATGTAAATGAACTGGCAAACTCACATACATTATATGATGGCGAAATAGTAATTTTAGTCAACGAACACACTGCAAGTGCAAGTGAAATATTTGCAAGTGCACTAAAAGAAAACAATAGGGCAAAAGTAATTGGCAAAAGAACTTTTGGAAAAGGGCTTGTTCAGGAAATTATAAGACTTCCTGATGACTCTGCAATGCATATAACCACTGCTGCATATCTAACACCTGATGGAAAAAATATTCATAAAGTAGGAATTGTCCCAGATTCAGTTATAAAAGATCCAAAAGCACAATTAGACATAGCCAAAAAACATCTTCAATTAATTGCTAATCACAAAAATAAAGAACAAAAGCTTCCATTGGTCTCGCTATCTCATTAGTTAGGAATCAGGAGTTAGGCATTAGAAATTAGTTTAAGAAATTTCTCCTAATTCCTATTTCCTATCTCCTATCTCCCAGTCTTTAGGTATAATAGTTATATGGTTACTCAACTTCCAAGACATAATATAGGAGCCATTTGTAGTCAGGTAAGTTTTGACAAAGTTACACATGCTGTTCATTTACTAAATATTCAAAATGTATTCCAGACCCCGACACTGCCCGCAACACTGTCTCAGTTTGTCGTAGCAAATCAATGGACAAATTCACAAGGAACTTTTGTTCAACAACTTGAGATTTACACCCCAAGCGGAGAGATGCTTGCTGAAAGAAAAAATCAGTTTACTATTACCTCCAACCCCCCTCTTAGTTGCCACTGGTGCATTGATTCTTTTTCAATGATGCTAACTTTAAAAGAAACTGGGATTTATTATGTAACTATTTCTATCGGAAGACCAAATGAACCATTGGAATCAGTTTGCAATATTCCTTTTGAATGCAGATTGGTTCAAGTATCACACCACTAACAAGGAGATAGGCGTTAGGAATGAGGAGTTAGTATAAGAAACTTTTCTAATGTCTATCTCCCATCTCCTAATGCCTAATTAACAGTTTTATTTAATTAGTAAATCCATGTACAATATTAAAACAAATGCTCAAAGATCAAACATGTAAAAAGGTTGTTCTATGTGGTGGTGGAACCGGTGGACATATTTTTCCAAGCATTGCAATTGGAGAAATATTAAAGAAAAAAGGATGTGATCTTTACTATATAGGAGTAAACGGGAAACCTGAAGAAGATTTAGCAGATGAACATGGAATAGATTTCTATGGTTATGAATTTTCTGGGTTTCCCAGAAAATTTAAGAAGGAATTATTTAGTTGGCCCTTTAATTTATTAAAAGCTGTTTCCAAGGCAAAACTGTATCTAAAACACTTTAAGCCAGATATTATTTTTGGGACTGGTGGGTATTCTGCTGCACCGGTAATAATTGCAGCCCAAAGATTAGGCATTCCTTTTATTATTCATAATTTAGATGTAAGAATTGGACTTGCAAATCAATTTTGTTCAAATGGAGCAAAGCTAATCACACTAGGATTTGAGTCATCACATGAATATCCAAAAAATATTACAACAAAAGTCACTGGAAATCCTGTAAGAGAGCGTTTTATAAAAACTGACAAATTAAACAAAAAGAAAATTTGCAAAGAGTTTGGTTTAAGTCCAGATAAAAAAACTATCTTTGTTGTTGGGGGCTCACAAGGAGCAAATGCAATAAATGAAGCTATTCTCGAAATAATAAAAGATTTAGTTTTAACCTATGACATTCAGGTAATACATCAAACTGGAGAACCAAAACATGAAGCCTTGATTAAAAGGATTCCAGCAAAAGTTGAACAGACAAACAATTATGTTGCAAGACCATTTTACGAAAATCCAGAAGAGTGTTTTTTTATTAGCGATTTAGTCATTGCAAGATCAGGTGCAATGACAACTACTGAAATATCACTTATGGGTAACCCGGCTATTTTTATTCCTTATCCATTTGCAGGAAACCATCAGGAAGCAAATGCAATGCATCTTGTAGATTCAGGCGGAGCTATTTTAATTAGACAAAAAGATCTAAGACCAAAACTCTTACTAAACACTATTACTGAATTAATAACCGATGAGAAGAAGTTAGATAAAATGGCAACCATCACAAAATCTTTTGCAAAACCTAATGCTGCTTATGAAATAGCAGATTTAATTCTATCTAACATTGAAAGCAACACAAGTATTGACAAAGAAATATTTTCTACTACACTTTAGTTTCTACAAATTGTTTTAAAAAATCTAACCCGACTTCACCGCTCTTTTCAGGGTGAAATTGAATAGCAATCAGATTATCTCTTTTAACTACTGAAACAAACTGTTCATCATCGTACTCAGTTTTTCCGTAAATAATAGATTTATCACTAGGAACTACATAGTAAGAATGAACAAAATAATATTGACACATGGTGTCATTGCGAGCCGAACAAAGTGAGGCGTGGCAATCTAGATCGAATTGTGATTGGGATTGCTTCGTCCCCACTTCGTGGCTCCTCGCAATGACATTCCATGTCACGTTATTCCACCCAATATGAGGAATCTTTTTAGCTTTTCTAAACTTAATAACTTTTCCTTTTAATATTCCTAGTCCTTTAGTACGTCCATGTTCTTCGCTTTCTTCAAATAAAACCTGAAGTCCCACACAAATGCCTAGAAATGGTTTCCCTGATTCAATAATTTCTTTTATAACTTCTTTTAAATTCTTGGAATTTATTGATTCCATTACTGCACTAAAAGCACCAACCCCAGGAAAAACTATTAAATCTGCTTTTTGAATAAAATCAGAATTGTCTGTAATTTCAACACTTGCACCAACATATTTAAGTGCTTTATGAACACTATGAATATTAGCTGCACCTGTATCAATTAAAGCTATTTTTTTCATTTATTTCGCAACAATATTGACAATTTTGTCCGGTACAACAACAACTTTAACGAGTTCCTTCCCATCTAATCTTGCTTTTACCTTATCGCTGGAAAGAGCAATTTTTTCTAATTCTTCTTTTGCTTCACCTTTTTTT
>JACOTS010000119.1 GCA_016178265.1 Candidatus Melainabacteria bacterium | reverse complement strand
TGCGTAAGCCAGGGAATACTTGAAGCATTTTTATCCTTTCGGTAAAAATCCCTGTAATATGGAAACGCTTTCTCAACTACTTCTAAATATTTATTGTCTTTTGTCTTTTCATATAAGTACATTAATGCAAGTAATGCTTCTCCCGCATAATATCTTTGCGATTTATAGGCTCTTTTTGGATCTACGCTTCCAGAAGGATAGTAAACATCAAATGAACCATCTTCCTTTTGTCTCGTTAAGATAAATTTGATTAGATGTTGTAGTTGGCTTGCATACTTTTTGTCCTCACCTGACTTTAATATAGCCATTATTGCAAAGGCTGCTGTTCCAATATTAACTGTTATTTCCTTAGCATCTTCACTAATATAGCCAATTCCATTGGATTTGTCTTCCACATAATCCTTTGATAAATGATATGCTAAATTTGCTTTAGTTGCCTCTCTAAGTTTATTGTTCTGTAAAAGTTCCGCTAAATCCCCCATTACTCCAGTTGTTGCTAATTGACGAACTAAATTACCCGATCTTAAGAATTTGTTTTCACTAGGCTGCCATAGATACACCTTCGAACCATCTTCATTCATTGCATTCAATAACCACTTCGCACTTAGTTTAAGTGATTCCATCAAGGATTTTTCACTTACTTCATCAACACCCACCAATACATTTCCCCTATAAAGCTCAATGACTCTACTTTGATCTTGTGATTCCAATAGTTGTATCGTAGGTATTTTATAAAACTTGAGTTCTGGATCTTGCAACATCTCTTCAACAAGTTTCTTTTGTTTACTTCTATCATCTGCCTCTTGTTCTTTTGTTATTAGTCTTGCCTTCTTAAGAAGCTTATATATTGCATACTCAAAAGACCAATTATGGGTAATTGGAACATCATTAACAAACGTTGCTCCTTTATTTCCTCTTTGTACACGTATACTATCTCTTCCAATATCAACTGATCGTTCTACATTCCTATAGGACTTATCCGATATCTCAATTTCATCCAGAAGAACAAAAACCTCAATAGTAACATTATTAAATTCGCTAGGATTATACGATTTAAAACGCTTATCATTCATTGCTGACTTTAAAGCTCTTAATAAATTCACAGGAAGATTATTTCCTTTAGAGCTTTGACAACCAAGCAATTCACCATTGTTTCTAAGTGTTACAAAAACTTGATTTGAGTACTTTTCAATATTTTTCAATTCAGAAGGTATTTTTATTGATGCATTTTGATCAATTGAATATTGACTTAATGCACTTCTTGCAAATTTAACTAAATTGAGCTCTTCTGTTTCATTTAGTAAATCATTGCCTTGACCTTTAACAAGACCGGGATCTTTAGTTTTAATAAGTGCTTTTTTATTCCCATCTTTTGCCACATTGGTTTCTTTTGTTATTTTTACAATACCGGAAGAAACAGTATCAAACACCTCAAAAACTTTTGGATCATACGAAGGAACAACAAACTCTTTTCTAGAAACCAATTTAACTGCCTTTTTCATCCACTGTTTATTCTTTTCCGGGAAAACAGCTGGGTGAATCGGTATATCCTTGTCAAGATTTTCATAAAAATAGACTTCGCTTCCAGCCAGGACTATTTTTCCATTTACCGAATTTACAACAACTGCTTGAGAATGGTTTGTATGTGTTCCTACAAGCTCGCATTTAATTCCTTTTTTTACTATAGAGGATCCATTTAAAAGTTTTAGTCTGCCTTCTTTATTCAACTTATCAAGGTAACTTTGAATATCTTTTCTATAACTTTTTTTATTACTTTGCTTAGAAAAGTACCCTCCATCCATATACTCACCTTTTTGAATCCAAACTTTAGCATTTGGAAAAAGGTGGATTCCTCCAGCACGATCCCAGTGTCCGTTAGTCAGTATTATGTCTGATACAAACTCAGGAGCAATTCCTATCTGAGAAAGTAAAATATCTGGTCTTACATACTTCTTTACTCTCCACCTTTTTATATCTTGTTTCCCGGTAAAACCTGAATCTACCAAAACTATTGTATTTCCTTTCTTTATTAGCCAATAAACCCAAGCTATATCTATTTTTCCTTTGGCATTTTGTATAAAAGAGCTCTTCTTTAGATTGTTTGCAACTCCTGCACGTAGCGCATATACCTCATACTTTGGTGAGCTAAGTAAAAAACTTCCATAGTACAACATAAGCAACAACCCTAAACCTACCAACAGCCAGTTATCTTTTAATCGAGTCCTTAGAATTGTTTTAATTTGGTCTAGCATCTGGTAATCCCTAATTTATACCCTCCCCTATTTTCGGTTCTTTGCCTTCTATCAGCCGCTTAATATTTTCACGATGTCTAATAAGCACAATATAAACCGCAATGAAAATTCCAAGCACAATGTAAATTGGTGGCTTGTGAAAAACATAAAACCATACAGGTACAAGCGGAACAGCTATTAAAGAACCTAAAGAAGAATATTTTGATATAAAAACTACAACAAGCCATATAGAAAATGAAATCAACCCGATA
>JACOTS010000118.1 GCA_016178265.1 Candidatus Melainabacteria bacterium | reverse complement strand
GAGGCTCATGATTATAGATACTTTCCTGAACCTGATTTAGTACCACTTGAAATTGATGATGATTGGATAAAAGATATAAAAGAAACTATCCCTGAGCTTCCCTATCAAAAAAGAGTTAGGTATCCTAAAGATTATGGTTTAAACGATGAAGACATGAGACAACTAATCGAAGATAGAAATACAGCTGAATTCTATGAAGCTGCTGTAAGGGTGGGGGCACATCCCAAAAAGGCTGCAAACTGGCTTATTGGTCCGGTTACAGCTCATTTAAAAGAACATAAAACAGATATTATTAGCTGTTGCATGACTCCTAAACAATTTGCAGACATGCTTGTGTTAATTGAAAAAGGAATAATTAACGAAACTATTGCTAAATCAGAAATTATTGAAGAATTACTTACACAGGGCATAGATCCAGAAGAAATCATCAACCAAAAAGGACTGGCACAAATTACAGATACAGGGGAACTTGAAAAAATTGTAAAAGATATTCTTGACAATAATCCAGAACAAGTAAAACAACTTAAAGAAGGAAAAGAAAAAGTTAGAGGCTTTTTAGTAGGACAAGTAATGAAAAAAACAAGTGGAAAAGCAAGTCCACAAATAGTAAATCAATTAATTGCGAAGCTTTTGAATTAGCAAAATGAATTATCTATTAATTATTTTATTATTTTTCATCTCATTATTTATACGAATTTCAAACATAAGCTATCCAGAAAGCATTACATGGGATGAAACTCACTTTGTTCATTTTGTAAAAAATATGATCTCTGGACAAGGATATTTTACAGATCACCCTCCATTTGGAAGAATACTAATGTATATCTCTACACAAACCTTTGGAGACAATGCTCTTGGCTGGAGAGCCAGCCAAGCTTTAATTGGTGCTTTATTGGTACCAACTTCTTTTTTATTAGCTAAAACAATTTTCCAGACAAAAAATGCAGGATTAATTACAGCAACTCTTATAACATTTGAGCCAATATTAACTTTGTTTAGCAGAATAGGTGTGGTTGACATATTTTTAATTTTCTTTATGAGCATATCTCTATTCCTATTTATTGATTCATTCAAAAACAAAAATCTAAGGTTATTTATCTTATGTTCAATCTGCAGCGGATTGGCAATAGCAGTAAAATGGATTGGTTTAATATTAATCCCTATTTATATTCTTTGGCATATAAGCCAGCAAAAATCTTTTATCTTTAAAAAAAGATTTTATGTACTATTTTTTGCAATTTTAGCATTAAGTTATTTATCTACTTTTGCAGTTGATACTAAATCATTTCAATTTTTAAGCACAAAATACAGCATTGAAAACAAAAATTTTGCATATGCAGTAATTAACTGGCATAGCCTGGCATTTAAATCACATGCAAAACAAATGACTCATTTATACTCTTCCAAATGGTATACATGGCCACTGTTATACAAGCCTTTCTGGCTTGATTTTAAGTTAACAAGTCATTCTTTGAGCAGTGCAAAATGCTTTGCCACACTTGGCAATCCAACAATATGGTGGGGTGGGCTAATTGTTTTAATAATTCAATCTATCCTATTTGTATTTAAGAGAAATAAAATATTGTTTTTTCTTACTGGTTCTTATTTATTATCACTTATACCATTTGTATTTATTTCAAGACCAATGTTTATCTATCACTATATACCAGCATTGTTTTTCTTAATTTTAATTATTGAACACTTGATTTTAAACCTTCCAAAAAACATATTTTCAAGAGCATTTATATCTGTTTATATAGCAAGCACAATATTTTTGTATTTTTATTTCCTTCCATTTGTAAACGGAACTTTAGTTACTTATGAGGAATATCATAAAAAACTATGGTTTGAGAATTGGAAGTATAAGCTTATAGGATGGGAATGGAATCTTAACAAGTTGCAAGTAGAAAGTGGCAAATAACAAGAAAAATCTTATCACTTGCCACTTTTGTAACTTACTACTTGAAACTTGCTTAGTAGCCAGTTCCACGCAATATCGAAGCTTGAGCAACTTGCTCAAGTCCGATAGTATATGCTGCTTGTCTAAGAGAAATTTTCTTTTCTCTTGAAAGATCACGAACTCTTTCATAAGCAGGAACTATTACTCTCTCAAGTTTCTTATTAACTTCTTCATGAGTCCAATAATATTGTTGAAGATTTTGAACCCACTCAAAATAAGAAACAATTACACCACCGCCACTTGCAAGAATAGCAGGAGCAATAACTCTTTGCTTATCTATCAAGATTTCATTGGCTGTTGCTGTAACTGGTCCGTTTGCCCCTTCAATAATGATTCTTGCAGGAGTTTTTTGTGCAATTTTATCATTTATTGAACCTGAAAGTGCAGCAGGAACTAATACATCACAATCTGCACAAAGGAATTCCTCAGGAGACATAAAGTCTACATCAGGATACCCTTTAAGATAGCTATGTTCAAGATAGTAGCGATGTGCTTTTTTCACATCAATTCCTTTAGAATTATAAATTCCACCTTTTGAAGTAGAAACCCCTACAATAAATCCATTTAACTCATCTTGTATTAGTCTGGCTCCGTGGTAACCCACATTACCAAATCCTTCCACAAGAATCCTGGACTTAGAAAGATCTACTTTTAAATCTCTTGCTACTTCTCTAAGCACATACATTACCCCTCTGCCGGTAGCTTCTTCTCTACCTTCAGAGCCTCCTAATGCAACAGGCTTCCCTGTTACAACTGCTAGTGCATCATGGCTGTGAGATTTTGAATACTCATCATACATCCATGCCATAACTTGTGCATTAGTGTTGACATCAGGTGCAGGAATATCAGTATGTGGCCCAATATTATCACCCAGATGAAACGTGAAAGCTCTAGTTAATCTTTCAAGCTCATTTTTAGAAAGAGTTTTCGGATCGATACAAATACCACCCTTTGCACCTCCATATGGAATATCTGCTACTGCAGTCTTCCATGTCATCATATTGGCAAGGGCTCTAACTTCCGTTAAATTTACTTCCGGGTGGAATCTAACACCACCTTTATATGGCCCTCTTGCATTATTATGCTGAACCCTATAAGCAGGAATGGTAACTAAAGTACCATCATCCTTTCTTAAAGGGATCTTCATTGTGATTTCACGTCTGTAGCTATTCAAATACTCAATCATGTCATCATCGATGAAGCTGATTTTTTGTGCTACAGAAAGTACGAAACAGCTCACCGCATCATGGCAGGCTGTTCCTTCAATTTTTGGAATAGGTAAGTTCATTGTTGTTGTCATATCTTTAACTCCTTTGTTAAAGTTTTACCGACGCAAGATATATTATATGTTTTCTTACCAAACAATACAAAATTATTTGTATTGCAATAATTAATACACTATGGTTACAAGTATTGTTTTTACCTACCACACTAGCTAGGCAGTAACCAAGTATTATTAATCATTCACTTACCTTGCCAGAAGACAAATATAAATAAAATATAAATGTAAAATAAGATAAATGGGTAAAAAAGAAGACTCTATTAACTTTAAAAACAAAGTCCTTGTAGGCATAACATTATCATTAGCTTTAATTTTAGCCTCTCGATTATTTTATCTGCAAATCTTTCAATACAAAACATATACTCAAAGAGCTCAATATTCAACTTCAAGAATATCAATTATAGCTGCACCTCGGGGAATTATTTATGACAGAAATAAAAATATAATTGCTACAAACAAGCAATCAATTTCTGTAGTAGCTTATCCAAACAAATTGAAAACAGAAGAAGAAAGAATAAAAACATATAACATTCTTTCCAAAATCTTAGATACCAATAAAGATAACCTTAAAAAAACATTATTAAAACTTCCTGAAAATGCTCCGTTACCTATACGTTTACAGAGCAACCTAAGTGTAAAAGAGGCAACATTAATTATTGAGAAGCAACACATGTTACCTGGAATAGATATCCAAGAAGAGCCTATAAGATTTTATCCAAACAATGAACTTGCTGCTCATGTATTAGGTTATATTGCACAAATCGATGAAGAGGAATTATCAAAAAGGCCTGAGCGCAAGCTTGGTGATTTGGTAGGTAAAGCTGGTATAGAAAGGTTATTTGACGATGTACTTAGAGGGAAAGATGGGAAAAAAATTGTCGGGGTAGATAGGTTTGGCAAACCAATTAACCCATCTTACAAACATTCAACAATTGAAATTCAATCTATCCCCGGAAGAAATATAGACCTGACCATTGATATTAACTTGCAATCTGTTGCTGAAGAAGCACTCAAAAATAGTATGGCAAGTGGAAGTGCTCTTGTAGTTAATTCAAATACAGGTGAAATACTTGCCCTTGCCAGCTATCCTGCATTTGATCCAAATGTTTTTACAAAACCAATTTCATTAAATATTTGGAATCAATTTATTGCAAATAAAGTTTTCTTAAATAGGTCTTTGCTTGCATATGCTCCAGGTAGTATCTGGAAACCTATCACCCTTTTTGCTGCATTAGATGCAAAGGTAATAAAACCAGATGACAAATTAAAAGTAGGTGAGGCTGTGTATCTAGGTAGTACCAGATTTGGGGATTGGACATCGAAAGAAGCAGTTTACTCTCTTCAAGAATCATTGGCCTGGTCCAGAGATACAGCATTTTATCAACTAGCTCAAAAGCTAACACCTGAAGATATCTCAAGATGGGGACTAAAGCTTGGTGCTGGAAGGAAATCTGGCATTGAACTTATCGGAGAAGAGGTAGGAATCGTACCAGATAGTAAGTGGAAAGAAGAACAAATAGGAGAACAGTGGTATCCAGGTAATACACTACATTATTCAATTGGTCAAGGCTTTTTGCTAATTACTCCACTACAAATTGCAAGGATTTATAGTGCAATTGCAAATGGTTCTAAAGTGCCAAAGCTTCAACTTATTAAAACAATTGACAGATATATTAAGCCTCTACAAATTGCAGAAAGTTATAAAATCGATCCTTCACACCTAGAAATAGTCAAAG
>JACOTS010000117.1 GCA_016178265.1 Candidatus Melainabacteria bacterium | reverse complement strand
TTTGCTCGTTAGGGATTATCATAATTGCTAATTATGATTATTTAAAACCGTTTGTTACGGAACATCCTAATGTATCTAAGGGAATTTTAGCGACATTTTTTGTTTGTTTATATATTCCCTTATCTGTCTCTTCCATTGATCAATACACGCTTTATGAGAAAAAATTCCATACTATTGCAAAAACAAATGCTGATTTCATACGATTTTTTCTGAAGGATGAAAAACCTGCATTTATTTATTTTAATGATGGAATCCATACGCCTTTCCTGGACTATCCTATTAAGCAAATATTTAAAGATGCTACCAATGAACAAATTATGAAAGCAAATACAATCTTGCCGATGCCTATAGAATATTTGTTTTTAAAACAAACTGATTGGCTGTATCGAATTAATAAGGAAAAAATTCTTAATCAAGAACCATTGCTTGATAGCAAATATGTCATGTATGGTTATACTGAAGGTAAACAAGTGGTTGTTTATAAATATTTAGGAGAGAGCTTGCGCCCGAGAGCTCAGGGGTGAAGACAGAATGAATATCCTAGGTATATCAGCTTTTTATCATGATAGTGCGGCTTGCTTAGTGCAAGATGGCAAGATTATTGCTGCTGCACAGGAGGAAAGATTCACAAGGAAAAAACATGATTTTTCTTTTCCTGTTAACTCAATAAACTATTGCTTGAAGGAAGGAAATCTAACGGTTGAGGATTTAGATTTTGTTGCATTTTATGATAAGCCTTATTTAAAGTTTGAAAGAATACTTGAAACTTATTTTGCATATGCTCCCTATGGAATTAAATCATTTATAAAAGCTATTCCACTTTGGATTAAACAAAAATTGTGGATGAAGGATTTTATTAGAGAGAAATTAAAATATGATGGGAAAATACTTTTTACTGAACATCATGAATCCCACTCAGCATCTGCTTTTTACCCATCTCCTTTTCAGGAAGCAGCTGTTCTTACCATGGATGGTGTTGGAGAGTGGGCAACAGCAAGCTATGGTATAGGAAGCGGTAATGAATTGAAATTGCTTGCTGAGCTTAGGTTTCCTCATTCACTGGGACTTTTATATTCAACATTTACTTATTACACAGGATTTAAGGTTAACTCTGGTGAGTATAAGGTTATGGGACTAGCTCCTTACGGTGAACCAAAATACAAAGATTTAATTCTGAGTGAACTTATTGATTTGAAAGAAGACGGCTCTTTTAAATTAAATATGAAATATTTTGATTATTGCGTAGGACTGAAAATGACAAGCAAAAAATTTGAAAAATTGCTTGGAGGACCTCCAAGAAAACCGGAATCCAAATTAACTCAAAAAGATATGGATCTTGCAAGATCTATTCAAGAAGTTACTGAAGAAATAATGCTTAAAATGGCAAGGCATGTATATAAGGAAACCGGAATGAAAAATCTTTGTCTTGCTGGTGGGGTTGCATTAAATTGTGTAGGAAATGCCAGGATTTTGAAAGAAGGACCTTTTGAAAATATCTGGGTTCAACCTGCAGCAGGTGATGCAGGTGGGGCACTTGGCGCAGCGCTTTTTGTGTGGTATCAGTATTTGGGAAATATAAGAAATGCAAATAACAAAAACGATATGCAAACAGGTTCATATTTAGGACCTGAGTTTGATAATGATTATATTAGAGAGTATTTGAATACAAATCATATTCCATATTTAGAACTAAACAGTGAAGAAATTTCTGATAAAGTAGCTGATTTAATTGCAGCTGAAAAAGTAGTTGGTTGGTTTCAAGGCAGAATGGAGTTTGGACCTCGTGCATTGGGAGCCAGATCTATTATTGGAGATGCACGTTCATCTAAAATGCAGGAACAGATGAACTTAAAAATTAAATTTAGGGAAAGCTTCAGACCGTTTGCGCCATCAGTACTTGAAGAAAAAAGCAGTACTTATTTTAACATCAATTCCACAAGTCCTTATATGCTTCTTACTGCTGATGTTAAAAATAAATATAGATTAATTGAGCCTAATGGTAATGGTTCTCTGCAAGGACTTGAGAAGCTTTATACTATTCGTTCAACTATTCCTGCTGTTACTCATGTGGATTTCTCTGCAAGACTTCAAACTGTCAGTAAAGAAACAAATCCTTTGTATCATAAGTTAATTTCCAAGTTTGATGAAAAGTATGATTGCCCAATTATTATTAATACGTCATTTAATGTAAGAGGTGAGCCAATTGTTTGTACACCAGAAGATGCATATCTTTGTTTTATGAGAACTAATATGGATTATCTTGTCATGGGCAGTTTTCTTCTGGAAAAGAAAGAACAGAAGCCGCTTGATAAAGATGTTAACTGGCTAAAGGAGTATGAACTGGATTGACACCGTAGGTGTCATCCCGAGGAGGCAAAGCCGACGAGGGATCTCGAACGAAAGGATAGAATGAATTATACATGTTACTAAATGAGATAAAAAACATAAAAAGCACAAACAAAGAACTAAGAAGTTTTGGAGTAACTGTTGGTATTGTTTTTAGTATTTTAGCTTTTGCTTTATGGTGGCAAGGGAAAGCTAACTTTATATATTTTGCTGAAGTTTCAATTATTTTAGTTACATTGGGTTTAATTTTTCCAGCTGTTTTGAAACCCATTCAAAAAATATGGATGGGATTTGCACATATAATTGGCTATTTTATGACAAGGATTATTTTATCAGTGTTATTTTATTTAATTCTCACACCACTTAGCCTTATATCTCGTATTACGGGCCAAGAATTTTTGGACTTAAAGATTGATAAAAATACTGCTAGTTATTGGATAAAAAAGACAGAGTTGGATTTGAATGAAGATAGATATGAAAAACAGTTTTAAGCTTATAACAATTAAAAATATTATCGGTGTAGTCTTTATAGTTTTAGGAATGCTCTTTAATAAAAATTTTTTGGAGCTATTCTTTTCCCCTTATGCAGTTATTGAGTTAAATAGTAAATTGCCGGTCTGGGTTGTTAGCTTAATTTTTATTTTGATTGGAATTGCGGTACTTTTTTTAAAAAAAGAAAGGTTCTCATTAAATAAAATCATTAGTGTATATAAATATGCAGCGATTACACTTTTTTCTACCACTTGCCTTTTTTTATTACTTAATTTGGTTATTCATTTTAGTTTTTTATTAAAGGATGTATTGGCTTATAGAAGTCAGATTTTTTTGGCATATAGACAACCTATTGAACCTTTATATCTGGATTTAAATAAGAAACAAATAAATAAGCTTTTATATGAAACTTGGTCTAGGCCTTATATTTATGAACCTTATACACAATTTAAGGAAAGACCCTTTATGGGGGAGTATATTAATGTTTCGGATGCTGGATATAGATATGTTAAAAATCAAGGGCATTGGCCTCCCTCTCCTGATAATTTAAATATATTTTTCTTTGGTGGTTCTACTGTATTTGGTTATGGTGTGCAAGATAAGGATTCTATAGCATCTAAGCTTCAGGATCTGATTGCTTCTTATAAGGGAAATAAAAAAAATGTCTTTGTTTATAATTTTGGACGAGGCAACTATTTCTCTTCTCAAGAAAGAATACTTTTTGAAAAACTCTTAACAGAAGGCATTGTTCCTGATATAGCTATTTTTATGGATGGGTTAAATGATTTTTATTATGGTGGTGATGAACCGCTCTTTACAGAAAAATTTAAACTTTTTGTAGCAGGAAAAGGAAATTCTTTATTTAATATGCCTTTGTTTAGGCTAATTGAAAATATGAAGAATAGGAATAAACAAGAGGTTAAATTCCATAGGCAGGAAATTCTTGAGAAAGAATACAATGATATAGAACTAATAAATAGTGCAGTTGGAAGATATGTAAAAAATAAAAAGGCTATTGAAACTATTGGGCATGCGTTTGGTATAAAATCCTTTTTTATATGGCAACCAGTTCCTACTTATAAATATGATCTTAAGTATCACATTTTTGCTGGTAAAGGGTTTGGCAGGTTTATGTATTCAAAATATGGTTATGCTTACATGGAAGAGTTTGTAAAAAGTCATGATATGGGAGATAATTTCTTATGGCTGGCTGACATGCAGGAAAACATGAAAAAACCTCTATATATTGATATAGATCATTATTCACCTGAAATGTCAAAAGAAGTTGCAATTAGGATAGCTAATTTCTTAAAATCGAGGATCTAACTATGAGTAAAGTATCAACACTGATAGAGTTTTGGGATTTTCTGAAAGCAAGAAAAAAGTGGTGGCTTACACCAATTGTTATTTTTCTTGTTCTTCTTGGAGCACTTATTTTTTTTACTGAAGGATCAGCACTGGCACCGTTTATCTATACTTTGTTTTAAGGAGACAACAGACAACGGACTACAGACAACATGCATCAGATTTCTCTGTTTTGTTTTCTTTTGTGTTGCTTTTTTGTACAAATTCTCCAAGTCCGCTCCAACTATGCTCATTTCTAAAAAGAATATTGTGATTTAAATTGTTTGATGTAAACCAATCAGTAAACTCATCTTTTGAAATGTAGTAAGAAATAGTAGGGATCATTTTATCTATTACTGTTCTCCAAAACTCTCTAAATCCACGCTTTTTAAAGAATATAAAATATTCGTTAAATGGCAGGATTTTATTTGAGATTTTGTCTCCTAATAACTTGTTCTTTGGTATGTAAATAATCCATATTATTGCCCAAAGCACGCATGTGATAAGAAAAGAAAGAATTAAATTTATGCTAAAAGGCAATTTTGAGGTAATTAGCTTTCTTATCGGATCGGCTAAATAAATATAAAGTGCATTACCTTCTTTGCCGTAAACCCAAGCAAGTATTTTGCCATCTTTTTTTAAATGTTTTGTTAAGGAAGTAAATCCTGCTTTTGGATCTGGAAGGTGATGTATTACTCCTACTGAATAAATAAAATCAAAAGGCTTGTTTTTGAAAGGAAGATTCATTATATCTCCCTGAATGATATTTACATTGTCAAAGTGTTTTGTGTTTTTAAAAGCAGATAGTGTTGCATTGGATAAATCTACTGCAAAAATTTCTTTTGCTTTTGATTCTTGTGCTACTGCATGACAGAATCTCCCTCCGCCACAACCTGCGTCCAGAACCATTTTGTCTCTTAGATCTTCATAAGTAATAAGATTTTGAAAGTAACTGTCTAGCTCATCTTTTGCAAGCTCATGATCAATTTCAGATGTGAAATATAACCATTCATCCGCAAAGTTTTTTCTGTTTAAATCTACAGTAGGATCTATGTTGTCTAAACCAAAAAATGGTACGCCATTTTTAATTGGGTACTGTATATTGCAGGAAGGGCAGATAAGGCTTCCTTCTATTATGTGGTTTGTAACTTTGTCTACATCTGCTGTTTGTAGCTTAAGATCGTTATCGGATTTACATTTGGGACAGCATAGATATTTTATGATTCTTTCTTTCACTTTGCTTATTATATTTGAAAATCATGCTAGTTTGTGGTTTCTATAAAAATATTGACATGACACGTTGAGCATTGTTTTGATTTGTTTGTTTTACATATGGTATCTTGAATGACTGTAATAGATTCAATTAAAAGCCTATGGTGACCTTAATTTCAAAAGATAATTCAGTGGTTGAGAGATTGGCCTCTGCTCTTAGTGAGTCTGAAGGAAAGCTCCTAGAGCGTGATTATAATGCTATTGCTAAGGAATACCTAGCAGAAGAAAGAGCAGTTGAGCAAATTGAGTATTTTAAAAAAGAAATTACTAGATATTCCAATGATTATGATTTCAAAGGTAAAAAACTTTTAGAAATAGGAGCTGGTGTTGGGAGTCTGATTTTAACTGCCAGAAACAAATACGGTATAGATGCATATGGTGTAGAACCATCAGAAAATGAATTTTCACCGTTTAGTGAAATCTCAGAAACACTTTTTAAAGAATATAAACTGGATAGTAATTTAATTTTAAATGCAAAGGCAGAATCACTTCCTTTTGAGAGTAATAGCTTTGATCTTGTCTATTCTACCAACGTGTTAGAACATGTTGATGATCCTAAAAAAGTACTCTCTGAATCAATAAGAGTACTAAAGCCAGGTGGTTATTTACAATTTGTAATTCCAAATTATTTTTCTTTATGGGAAGGACATTATGAAATGTTATGGCCTTTTATAACAAACAAATTTCTAGCAAAGATTTATTTAAAACTTATAGGCAAAAAAACAAATTATGTTGAAACCTTAAATCTAATATCACCTTTTTATCTAAAAAAGGTTTTGAAGAGTATCCCTTATAAAGTTCAAGTGTTAAGTTGGGGACAGGATATATTTAAAAATCGTTTGGGAACCGGTTTATATAGTGATTGGGCAGCACTTAAAAAAATCAGATGGATGATTATATTAGTTCAAAAACTAAAAATCGCTTCGCTAATTGCAAATATAATGAATATGTTTGGGATGTATACGCCGATTGTGATTACACTTAGGAAGTTAGACTAAAGCTTCTTCCTTTTGTGAGAGCTTTTTGCTTAAAGCTTTTTCGTAGAGTCCTAAGTATTGTTTTGTGATGGTTTCCCATGAAAACTGCTTTGACTTTTCAAGTGAACTTTTTGACATCTTTTCTCTAAGCTCTGGTGATTTAATTAACTTTTCCACTGCATTTGCAAATCCTTCTGCATCTTTGTATTCTGCGGTTAGTCCATTACCATTTTCTTCTAGTATGTCTTCAAACCCCTTAACTCTAGAGGCAACTATAGGAAGTCCACTTGCCATAGCTTGTAGCGTTACACTGGACATTCCTTCCATAACAGATGGGAGAATAAATATATCTGCACTTCTATATATGGGGGGAAGATCTTCTAAATCTCTCCATCCTATGTGATTGATTTTGTCTCTAATTTCATATTTGTCTATTAATGAATACATTAAATCTTTTAAGTGTCCATCTCCTACAATAGTTAATCTGTAATTATTAACTCCTCTTTGTTTTAAAATTCCACATGCTTTTATTAAAGTGTCGACCCCTTTTTGTGGCATGAGTCTGCTTATAAATAAAAGTTGTACTATCTCATGTGAGTAAGTCTTATTTGGATTTGGATAAAAAAGCTCAGTATCAACACCATTTGTAATTACTCCTATATCGTGTTTAGAGTCAAATTGCAAACAAGTTTCTCTAAGTGAATTGCTATTTGCAACTATGGCTGAAGCATTGTTCCAGATTGATCTGGATATAAATTTGGTAAGTCTGTGGTAGACATCAAGTCTCCAATCTCCAATATTAAAACCTGGTACGTCAGCACCTAAGGTAGAAACAACATAAGGAATTCCATAAATCTTTTTACAATAAAGTCCAAAGCTTCCTGATGGTAGTGTGAAAAAACAATGGAGAATATCAGGCTTAATGGTTTTAACTATATTTTTTGAGTAATAAATTAAAGTTAATGCGTACCTTGCAAGTTCTGGTATATGTGTTCCGGAAAGTTTATTTTTTGTTGGACCAACATAATTTATTTTAAAGCCATCTGGATGTTCGATAGCATCTACTGGTCCTGGTTTTGCAGTAACTACTGTTACATTTAAACCTAATCTAGCCATGTACTTTGCAACAAAGCGAGTAGTTGTTCCGCCGCCTCCGCCAATTGGGGGAAATTCGTAGTTAACCATTAAGACATTAATTTTTTTGTTAGATGTAGACACTTTGAATAATTGATTATACCGTAATAGTATCTTTTTCTTTTAAAAATTCAAGCTTATCAGATTCTTTTCTTTCGACAATGTAATTACCTAAAACTAGTATGTCCAATCCTCCTTGCAAGAATGCTTTGACCGCATCTCTAGGAGATTCTACAATAGGTTCTTCATGCATGTTAAAGCTGGTATTAATCACTGCAGGGATCCCTGTTAGCTTATAGTAACTTTCCAGCATCTCATGAATTACTGGGTTTTGATCTTTGGTAATAGATTGAAACCTTGCGGTTCCATCAATATGAACTGCTGCTGGAGTATTGGTTAAAGCTTTATTGGTAACCTGAGTTGTAATTGTCATAAACTTTGTACATTTGTGTTTTGAATCCAAATTTTTAAAATATTCACTTTCTTTTTCTTTTAAAATCATAGGAGCAAATGGCATAAATTCTGATCTGCATAACTTTTCATTTAACCATTGATTGATAGATGGATCTTTTGCACTAATAAAAATTGATCTGTTTCCCAATGCTCTGGGGCCATATTCCATTCTTCCATTAAAGTAAGCTACTACTTTTCCTTCTTGTAATGCTTTTGCAATTGTGCATGCAATGTTAGTAACTCTTGAGTACGCAACAGATTTAGAATTATTTTCTAAAGCTTGTATGTAATCTTCATTTGTATAATCTGTACCTAAATATGCATTATTTAATGTGTATGGTTTTATAAGTTTCTTTTTTGAAAGTAAAACGTAAGCTGCACCTGTTGCTAATCCACCATCTCCCATGTGAGGAAAGACAGAAATTTCTTCTACATTTTTAAGTTCGCTTATTTTTTGATTTAATTTAACATTTGCAAATGCTCCACCAGCAAGTGCAAGTTTTGTTAGCTTGTTATTTCTGTATTTTTTTATTAAATCTTTTATATAAGCTAGTACTAAATCTTCAAATAAGGATTGTATTCCTGCTGCTATTTCTTCTTTTGTAGAACCATTTAGTGCTTTTAATAAATATTCTTTCTCAGCATTAAGATAATATCCATAATTTAGGAATTGAATTTTTTTGTTGTTGTAATTAATTCTACTTGCAAAGATATTTTTTGTTATTTCAGGATTGCCAAAGGCAGCAAGACCAGTAATTTTTCCTTCTCTTCCACATTTAAAGCCACAAAGATTTGTTGCATAAGCGTAATAATATGCAGGGGAAGAGTAAAACGGGACTTTATGTACTTCTTTTAATGTTTTATTTCCGGGCAAGTATACTTTAGAACAAAAACCATCACCAGCTCCATCAAGGGTAATAACCATACAATCCTCAAAGCCTGAGGTATAGTAAGCTGAATAAGAATGACAGTCATGATGGTCTACAAAGTAAACTCTTTGATTAAAGCCAAGTGCTCTCAATTTTTGAATGAGATTTCTTCTGTAAGGGAATTGGAGAATAAAAATAATTAATTTAATAAGATTTGAAACAACATTTGAATGTAGAAAAGCTTGTATAAGCTTAATTGTTGAAAGTTTTTCACCTAGTTTTTGAATTAGTGTAGGATTTTTAAATCCAATGTAATTCACATGATTTAAGGTTGAAATTGCTATTAAATCAATATCTTTAGGATTAAAGTTAGCAATTTTACAAACAGCTTTAATGGAAAGCTCAGGAAATCCTTTGTGTAATTTTTTCCTGGAAAATCTTTCTTCATTAACAGCAGCAACCATTTTGCCGTTTTCAACAATTGTTGCTCCAGCATCTTGTTCGCAAGAAATTCCTAATATCTTCATGCTCACATTATTATAGTTAACTACCCCCCCCATTTTCTTGTTATTACAGTATTAAAATAACAATATAAATCCTCACTGTTTTATTTGGATTTAAATCTTAATTGCCTCTATTCTATACCAATAGGCTTTTTGGTTATCGTTTAATTCTATTTGATATTGTTTTAATTTTTCTAAAGCAGTATCTTTGTTACTAAACAGTATGAGAGATTTTGAGTTTTGTTGTGGTAAAGGAGTAAATTTTCCATTGATCATTTTTCCGATAGCCCACGCATAATTTTGGTTTTCGCAGCTTAGTTTCACATTACTTGGATTAAATTTGTAAATTTTTCTTATTGCAGCTTTGTTTTTATATTTATATCTAAGCACTAATATTTTCTCTTTTTGCAATTTATTGAGTACATGCATTGGAATTTTTAATAATAGTTTTTCATTTGAATAAATCCATCTTATTTTTAATTCATTCAGAAGACATGGATCCAAAGTAATAAAAGCCGTCTTTCTGGTTTCAGATTCAAAATGAGCATATGGAGAAATACTGCATCCGTAAACTCCTCCTGCAGTAATAATTTCTTGTGTTGTCCATGGCTCTTCAAAGGGCCCAATCCCCCTATCACCAGGTTTTGCATTTTTACTTAGCCATTTCAATGCTCTTTTATCTGCTATTGGTAATTTGTTAAACCTATAATCACTTTCAGCAATCTTTCTTGGATATAGCCAACCTATTCCAGGGAGCACTAAGGTAATAATTAAAATGATTAAAGCCATTCTTAAGAACATCCGAAGAAATAATGGTGATTTTATTTCAAAAATAAAACCAAGAAACATTCCAAACAAAATAGAAAATATTAATCTTGCATAAATAAAAAACCTTAATGTTTCAATCTCTCGTGGCAGATAACTAATTAAAAATGGTAAACAAAAAGAGATAAGACCGCTAATTGTAAAACAAATTAATCCCCAATACTTTTTTCTAAGTAAAAGAATGAATGAAAATGGTAAAAGTAAAAGAGGGAGCCCCATTTCTATAGAGAAATATTTTGATAGAAATGGTATTTTATAAAATTTGCATCCATCTCTATCTGAGATCACTTCATGATTTATTATCCAATCATAAGGGTATATCTCACCTAAAATTCCAGACCATGAAAAAATATATGATTTAGGATTGAAATGAATTAGATTAGTAATATTTTGTTCTTCACCGGCGAATACCCCACCAACAAAAATCGGACTTAAGCCGAATAGTATTAAAAATAACAATACTTGAAATATTGATTTGTATTTATTCTTTTCTACAATAATTTTAAATATGTAAAAAATTAAAATAGCTAATATTACCGGCAACCAGAACGATTCATAGCTAAAAAATAAGAATATTGATATGAATAAGATTGATATTAAATTTAACTTACTTCTTTCTTTGTTTTTTGTGCAAAGAAAAAAGAGAGTTAATGAGAGTGGAATTGCAACAGACATATTAGGAGAAATCATCGCCTTGCTTGTGTTAACTGCAAAGCCGCTTTCGTTCATAAATACTAGGGTCTTGTGTAAGTCTGGTATTGGATTGTGTTCAGTAATTAATTTAAGTAATTTAAATGAAGTTAAATTAGCGCACAGGCAGCCTATTATGCTCCCCATGATTGATTGTAAAAAGCTATTTGTGTAAGTATGTAGTAAAGAAAAAATTATCAGTGGGGTAATGAAAATAAATATTATTTGAATTGGAATCAAGCAGTACCATGGATCAAGATGTGAAAAGATATTAATTGCTGAACCAAGTAGTACTACCCCATAGTGATAAGTCAAAGTTGCATCTGGTGCGTATGAATGAAGTGGTGGATAAATGTTGTTTTTTGTAATGGTTCCAATTGCCAAATAGATCGGGTCATAAGTATTAAAGTGTAGTAAATAGGTAAGTGATAGCATTACTAGGAATAATGAAAAAGAAAATATGATAATAAGTTGTTGTTTCGAAAGTTGAAGAATGATGTTTTGGCTTGACTTAAACTTGACTCCTAGAAAAATTGTTGTAACTAAAAGGAATAGTAAAGAGGTATATGTGGCAATGTGTACTTTTGTTATTAATGCTATGAGGTGTAAAATTATTGTATAAAATGAAAAACCAATACAGACTGACAGGCTAATTAAATTTAATAGCTTGTTTTCTTTTAGAATTTTTCTGGAAAAAGTATATCCAAAACTAATGATAAAACAAACAAAAGTTAAGGTTAATAATATCTGAATAATCATTTGTTGATTGATGAATCCATAATAAAGCATAATATACAAAGTAAGGAATCAATTGTAATTCTTGAAATATTCTGTATAAATGAATTTAAATTATTTTTTTGAAAAGATCAAAATGCTAAATGACAAATGTTATGCACTCCTGATAGTTGTTTTTATTTCTGCTATTTACTTGTTCCCTGCATTTTTAGGCAAAATAGATACGCCGATTGATATTAGGGATGCTCAAATGTACCCGTGGCATTATTATGCTGTTGATAAAAAGATAAAAACGGTTACTCTTTGGGAATATGATATCGGAACAAGTAATCCGGAAATTCTAAAGATTGTTACTCTGCCAGAAAATAAACAAGATTTAACTTTAAAGCTTTCATTTGATGAAACTTTATTAAAGAAAGTAGAAGAATTATCTGATACTAATTTTGAATTGACCTTTGACTTTAAAATAGATTCTGATGAACTAATAAAATCAAGAATTTTTAATCTTGATGTTCTTTTTGTGAACAAATTAACTCATGGCTATATTAATATTCCAGTTGTTGTACTTAAGAAAGAGGATAGTACTAATGATAAGTGGTACACTGCATATTCTCCATTGAGAGGTTTGATTGATCAAATTTCATCTTTGCAAGCACTAAGTAACTATGATTTGCAAATAACAACAAATGAAAGGAGTAATAGTAAAATTAGTGTGTTGGCATTAAAAAATTTAAAGATTACTTGTAAAGATTTTATAAATGCAACCACTGTACATAATCCGTTCATTAATGACCTTATTCAATGGTTTACACCCGCAAGGGAAATTTATTCTAACTCTTTAACGAAATGGAAAATACCCTTCTGGACCAACTCTGTGCTTACAGGATGTGAATTAGTTGCTGAACCACAAGTGGGATTTTTCCATCCTTTATATATGTTATGTTACTTTCTTTTTGAACATTTTACTGCCCATTTAGTTCTTTCCTTTATTTTATTAACACTAGCAGGGGTGGGAGCTTATTTGCTTTCCAGATTGTGGGGGTTAGGATTTGCAGCCTCTATCTTTACAAGCCTTGTTTATATGTTTCATCCATTTTGTGCAAAGTGGTTTAGTTTTGAACATATTTTAATGACTAGTGCTACTCTACCGTTCCTGATTTATTTTTATGAAAAGAATTTAAAAGAAAAAAATATAATAAATAAAAACCTTCTTATTAGTGCTTTGTTAGGCGGGCTTATTTTTTTGTCTGGTCATTTACAGGTGGTTTACTATACGTTAATATTCTTTTTGTTATTTGCTTTATTTAGACTTTTTATCACTGAAAGAAAAATATCCAATATACTCTTACAACATATTTTTAGTCTGGCTTTCATTTTTTGTATTGCATTAATGATTGGATCGATTGTTTTGATCCCGTTCTTTCCTAATTTTCAAGACTCATATAGGGTTGCTCATTCAAAAGAATTTATTAAAGCAACCTCTATACCGTTAAAAGCTTTTTTGGATTTAATGATTCCTTTTTATAAGGATTTTCCCATTTGGTTGCACTCTAATCAATCAGAGATTAATTGGAGTTTTTTTAGGAATTATATTTATTATGGCTTTTTCCCGTTTTTATTTTCACTTCTTGCTGTTAAGGGAGTTATGAAAGATAGGCTTGTTCAATTTTTTGTAGTTACAATAGTTATTGCTATCCTTATATTTACCGGGTCACCAGTATTCTTTTTAATTAAAGATTATATTCCTGGTTTTAAACAGCTTCAGCATTATAGGTTTACAGAGGTTTATAGTTACTCGGTTCCGTTTCTAAGTGGGATTGGTTTTCAAATCTTTTTAAATCATTTTTCTTTTGTTAAAAAAAGAATAATAACGATTGCGGTTATAATAATATTTATTTTTACAGCCTTTGATCTTATGTATCATGCATCTTATTTTGTGACTTGGTCAAACAGAACTGATTATAAGCCTATTCCAAAAGGAGGTTCGTTGGAATATTTAATCAAACAAAAATCTCTTTCTGATAAACCGTTTAGAATATTGCCTATAGTTGCCCCAAAAATAGAATCTGTAAAACTAAAGTTAAATATTGCTCAACCTAATACATTACAACCTTATGGATTGGAGGAAGCATCCGGATATAGTTCTTTTGTATCTAAAAATATTTACAATTTATTTGTTTATGTTCAAACAAAAGATCTACAGAATTTGTATCCTGAGGAAATACTCACCTTGTTTCCAAATAGTAATATTCCATATCCAATTTATAACTTCAAAAGTAAAATTCTTGATTTGTTGAATGTCAAATATTTTATGGTGCCAAGCATAATAACTCTTCAGGCAGAAAAAGTTCGTAAAGTATTTGATGGTGATGCAGCAATTTATGAAAATCTTGATTATTTACCAAGAGCATTTGTTGTACCAAATTACAAAATTATTGAGAATCCTAAAGAGACAATAGTTTATTTGGATAGTAAAGAATTTGACCCGCTTAGTACTGTTATTGTAATGAATGAACCTGTCATTGCGAGGAGTGACGAAGTCACGACGAAGCAATCTCCTAACGAATCACGATATGAGATTGCTTCGTCGGCACATTCTGTGCCTCCTCGCAATGACATAGAATTTGTAGAATATGAGCCCGAAAACATTAAACTAAAAGTACAAATAGATACACCAGGATTTCTTATTTTGGGTCATAATTTAAATAACAACTGGAAAGTTAAGATTAATGGGAAAAAAGAGGAGCATTTTCAAGCTAATTTGATTCAGCGGGTTGTGTATCTCCCGAATCAAGGTAATTATATAGTTGACTTTTATTATTATCCTATCAAATTTTATATAGGACTTTTGCTTTCTATCTTAGGTGTGATTATTTTACTAGGGTTAGCTTTGTATTTAAGATATAAAAGTTGTATGCAAAAATCTAATTAATCTTTGAAAAAACTGTAGAATAAGCACGGGGAGTAAAGCAGGTCATTAGTTAAAAAAGAAACTGCTTTTGTAGTTTCGGCATATTTGCTAATTACTTTAGTTTAATCATCATCTCTATCATTATCGTCGTCTTCGTCGTCATCATCGTCCTCGTCATCGTCTGCAAAGCTTATCTCTCCTACTAGCTGTAAATCTTTATTATATGAAAGTAAAACCTCTCCACTGCCATGACCTTTTCTTTTTGCAAGGACTAATATTGTTTCTTGTGGGTCTCCACACTGTCCTGCAATATCTATGCCTTCTCCTTTTGTATCACTGGGGAGATCTACTGATGCTACAAATTGTAGATTTGGCAAGCTATGTTTATTTATTGTGCTTTTACTTAATATAAATAAAAACTCACAGTCTTTTGCTGCTTTACTTTCAGATATTAAGTCTCCAACCTCAACCTCTTGCCTGTTTTTGCCTTTTGCAGTTGCATCATAAGGAAGAGAGAAAGAAACTAATATTAAAATAGACAAAATAAGATTAATAAATCGTGCTAAGTTAGCAATCCTTATCATAATACCCCCTCGTCAGTAAAAAACAGTTACATTTTAATTAATTATACCTGTGTAGCTATTTAGAAAATAATTAATTTGTGTATGTAGGGTAGATACTAGGGGGTACTATAAGAAAACTAATTATCTTTATGAATTTAACGGCTTTTGCATGTGAAACGAGTTTTAAAAGCTACAATTAAAAGTTGGATGTTTTTGCATATGAAATATGAGAAATACTATGTAATAATTGTTTTTTTACTAATTACCGTTATTTACTTATATCCTGCATTTCTTGGGAAAGTCGATACTCCTCTAGATATTCGAAATACTTACATGTATCCCTGGAGATATCATGAGGTGGATAAAAAAATAAGTGTAATTGAGCTTTGGAAATATTCTGATAATAACTCAAATATTATTGAGCTTAAACCACAAAGTTCAAATACCCAGATTCATGAATTAAAAATAGCAAAGGTAGTAAATGTTACTAAAGGAAACTTTTATTTTACTTTTAACTTAAGAAAAGAACCAGAAGAAAATGACAAAGCTATTTTTGTGTTGCAACTGTTTAATAAGACTACAAATCAATCTGTTAGCATTCCTTATTCTTATTCACCTGTTATTGCAGAGGACTTTTCAACTTGGTATAAGGCCTATTTTAATTTAGATAAGATTATCCAGAACTTAAATTCCGTTCGTGAATTAGGTAACTATAATGTCCAACTTGTAGCTGAAAACAACCATTCTGATTTAAGTGCAAAATATACTTTTACAAATTTACAATTAATTTGTGATGATAGAAGCAATGTCTCTACCGTTAAAAACTTTTATATAAATGATTTAGTGCAAATGTTTACTCCTTTTAGGGAATATTACTCGAAAGCTTTAAAACAAGGAAGAATACCATTTTGGAATAACTATACTTTTACTGGTACAGAGTTTATTTCTGAGCCGCAAATGGGGTATTTCCATCCTCTTTATTTATTTTCGTATCTTCTTTTTGATCATTTCTCAGCACATTTGTTTATTCTTTTTGTTTGCCTTATTTTATGTGGCTTTGGGGCATATCTGCTTGCACGTTATTGGGGACTTGGATATGCAGCTTCGATTTTTGCAGGGCTAGTTTATATGTTTCATCCTTTTAATGCTAAATGGCTTAGTTATGAACACGTCCTAATTAATAGTGCTACTTTGCCTTATTTACTTTTAATGTATGAAAAATATTTAAAAGAAAAAAATATCTTAAATAAATACTTAATATTTTCAATACTGCTTACAGGACTTATTTTTATTTCCGGACATCTTCAAAAGGTTTATTATGCACTGTTTTTCTTTTTCTTGTTTATAATTTTCAGGTTTATTCTTAATGTCATTTTAGCAAAGCAAAACCCTACAAAAATTTTAATTAGTTCAATCCTGATTTTTGGAATAGGTTTACTAATAGGTAGCATAGTTCTTGTTCAGTTTTTCCCTCTCTTTCTTCATTCTCACAGAGAGCCTTTTTCTAAGGATTTTATAAAAGCAGCATCAATACCGCTAAAAGCTTTTATAGGGCTTGTATACCCGTTTTACGGAGGACATCCAGGAGATTCTAATCTTGCTTTGAATCCTATGTATGTTGCAGGATTTTTTAGAAATTATGTGTACTTTGGACTCTTGCCGTTTGCCTGTGCACTGTTTAGTTTGAAAATTATACTTAAGAATAAGCTTGTCCTGTTTTTATTTTTATCTATTATTTTTTCTATTTTGGTTAGTATTGGTTCGCCGCTGTTATTTATTCTTCAGACTATTTTGCCTGGCTTTAAGCAAATGCAACATTTTAG
>JACOTS010000032.1 GCA_016178265.1 Candidatus Melainabacteria bacterium | reverse complement strand
GACCTAAAAAAAGAAATTTAACTTTTATCAACAAACGATATTATTTTCCTTAATGAAGTGGATATTGGTTTACCTCGTACGGGGTATGCAAATATTGCAAAGGAGATTTCCAGATCACTTGGCTATAATTATGCTTTTGCTACTGAGTTTATTGAACTTGGTCCAATAGTGCATAAACAAAAAATACATAAGTCTGTCTATCTTGGACTCCATGGGAATGCTATACTTTCAAAATTTCCCATTGTTTCTGCTGAGGTTCTTTCCTTGCCTGAATGTTACGATTGGTTTGGTGAAGAGCTAAAATCCAGATCACCACTGGAACATGTGAGAGTTGCCAGTGCTAAAACAGTTTTTGAACAACGAATATTAACAGAAGTGCGTCGAGGAACCAGAAATGCTCTAATAGCAAAAATCAAACTTCCTAATAATGAGTTTGTAACTATTGTTTCGACACACCTTGAAGATAGATGTTTCCCAAGCGGCAGGCTAAAACAAATGAAAGTTCTACTGGCAAAGCTAAGAAATATAACAGGTCCACTTGTTATTGGTGGGGATTTTAATACTTCAACAACAGATACTGCTCCTACATCATTTAGAAAGGAGATCATAAAAAGACTGAAGGATCCAAATTTTATAGCAAGACAAGCAGCATTTGCAGCAATTCCTGGGCTTCCGATAGCAAGTGGTGTTGGTACCATTATAGTAAGCAAGTTGCTTCAATATAAGGATCCAACATATCCAAGTATTCCGGTTATATTTCCAAATAATGAAAGACCGCTTTTTCTTTATATGGAAGATTTTCGGTTTGCTGATGGTGAAATGTTTGATTTTGGTGGCGATCCAAATAGAAGTTTTGGAAAAGCAGGATATCTTTCGAATTCAAATGAAAGAGTTTCTAAGGGGTTTGAACAAACTTTTGAGTTTACTGAACCAAGATTCATTGCATATTTTAAATTGGATTGGTTTTTTGTGAAACCATATCAAGGAAGATTCAAACCTTATAATGGACAAACGCTTAAAGTATTAAATGAATCATATCCTGAGAAAATCTCAGATCATAATCCGATTACAGTGGACATATCATTATGAAAGAACTATTCTAATATGATTACTAGCTTAAATGAAAACTTAATTTTTTACGATAGACAAGATGCTGGTATTAAACTTGCAAATAAAATTGCAGATTTGCAATTAAAGGATGTTGTTGTAGTTGCACTGCCTAGAGGCGGTGTCCCTGTAGCAAAACCAATTGCAGATAAATTAAAAGCACAAATTGATATTATGGTTGCAAAAAAAATCGGGGCACCAGGCAATCCTGAATTTGCCATAGGTGCTGTTACATCTCATGGTGATTATATTATTTCTTCTTATTTTGAAGAAGAGGTAAATGATAATTTGGATTATATTCAAGAAAAAGCTCAAGAGTTAATTAGTGAATGTAAATTACGAGAGAAACAGTATAAAGAAAATTTAAATATTAGCATTTCATTTAATCATCCTTTTTCTAGCAAAACTATTCTTTTGGTAGATGATGGTACAGCAACTGGGATGACTGCACTTGCTGCAATTAAATCAATAAAAAGACAAAAGCCTAAAAAATTAATCATGGCTATTCCTGTAATCAGTAAGGAAGCTTATGAAGAAATATCATCTCAGATAGACCAATTGATTGCTCTTAAAATACCAGATAGTTTTATAGCTGTTGGAGCTCATTACACAAATTTTACTCCAGTTACTGATGAAGAGATAAAAAATTTGTTATGCGGAGACCTTTAATTCTTTTTCAAGCTGTTCTCTAAGTTTGTACTTTTGTATTTTTCCGTTTGCTGTGAGCGGAAATTCATTAGTGAACTTCACATAATAAGGAATTTTAAAGTTTGCAATTTTCCCTTTGCACCACTCTTTTACTTCTTCTTCTGACCAAGTTTCTCCTTCTTTTAGTTTTATGACAGCAGCTAGTTGCTCTCCATATTTTTCATCTGGTACACCAACAACCTGAACCATTTCTACTTTTATATTGGTCATTAAAAAATCTTCTATTTCAGCCGGATATATATTTTCTCCGCCACGGATGACCATGTCCTTTATTCTTCCGACAATTTTGCAAACCCCATTTTTGTCCATTGTAGCTAAATCGCCTGTATGCATCCATACCTCTTTATCAATAACTTCTTTTGTTTTTTCTGGCATTTTATAATAACCCTTCATTGCATTGTAACCATATGCACAAAGTTCACCAGGAGTATTTGCAGAAGCTTCCTTTTTACTTTCAGGATCTATGATTTTTACTTTGACATGTTGAATTGGAATACCCACTGTGCCTACTTTTATTTCAATAGGATCGTTGTATCTTGTTTGTGTGATTAGCGGAGAAGCTTCTGTAAATCCATAACCTATTGTGATTTCGGTTAAATTCATTTTTTCAATTAGTTGTTTCATGAGTTCCATCGGACATGGTGCTCCAGCGATGACACCCGTTCTAAGTGAACTTAAGTTGTAGTTATTGAATTCTTCTAAACTTAATTCAGCAATAAACATTGTTGGTACACCATAAAGCGCTGTGCATTTTTCTTTATGAATTGCTTCCAGTGTTTTTTTAGGATCAAAGACAGAGGATGGAAATACCATAGGAATCCCATAATTAACACATACTAATGTTCCTAATACACAACCGAAGCAATGGTAGAGCGGTACAGGTATGCAAATAGAATCATTATCAGACAGGTTCATGTTTTTGCCGCAATAAAAAGCGTTATTTAATATTCCATAGTGTGTAAGCTGTGCACCTTTTGGAAATCCGGTTGTGCCTGAAGTATATTGAATGTTTATGATATCTTTTGCATCCAATGTGTTCTCTCTTTCTCTAAGATCATCATCAGGAATATTTTTTGCAAGCTTTAGTAAATCATCCCACCTCATGTATTCAGTATATTTATCGGTTCCTATAACAATTGTTTTTTTTAAGATAAGATGTTTGTCATTCTCTACATCTTTTAAAACTTGAATCATGTTATAAGTTTTAAAATACTCAGTGAGAAATAAGGTAGTTATATCTCCTTGCTCTAAAATATATTTAAGTTCATGGCTTTTTAGAGCAGGATTAATATTTACTAAAACAGCGCCAATTTTAGCTGCAGCAAACTGTAAGATTACCCATTCAGGACAATTAACAGCAAATATGCCTATATGTTCGTCCTTCTTTATGTGTAATGCTAATAACCCTCTTGCAATTTCATCGGTTAAATCTTTAAATTCTTTGTAACTTAATTTAAAGGTTTGATCCGGGAAAACAATAGCATCTTTATTTGGATGTTTTAAAGCAGTGCTATCAAGCAGTTGTCCTAAAGTTTTATTTTGTAATCCTTCCATGGCTTATTGTCAATATTTCTCCTCAGTGATAATATTATGCCATTGGTCAAAAAATAAGTTCAATATTTAAAGGCTAAGTGTAATCTACTTAGAAAATGCAATGGAGCATATGGATACACGACTAGTTGGTATTTTACGAACCAGGCCGGCTACAAAACCTGAAAATACCATCCAAGCTATTGAAATTGCTTTTGAATTAGGGATAAGTGCAGTTGAAATTACATCCAATTCTGATCATTTCCAAAAAATAGTACAAGAGTGTTCAAGAAAAAAATTAAATATAGGAGTTGGATCTGTTAAAACAGGGGTGCTGGCAAAAGAAGCTATTACTTGTGGTGCGAAATTTCTAGTTAGTCCCGGTATGTTTCAGGATGCTATAGCTGTTGCTAATGAATATAAATTGCCTATTATTCCTGGTGTTTACGATTTAAATGAAATTGTTAAAGCAGAAGAACTAGGCATTAAAGATGTTAAGTTTTTTCCTGCCTTTGCAAAAGACAATATTGAACTGTTAAAGGCAATTAGAGAACCCTTTAGAGATGAATTTGATGAACTGCATTCTAAGGGATGGCAAATTATAACAGCGGATGAATTAGAACCCGGAACAAAGCATATTAAGATTAGCACCCCGACACATTTTTATGATGAGTACTTAAAAAGGAAAGATGAACCCCCATCCTTGCCCATTGTAGTAAAGTTTCCACCAGGAAAAAGGGGCTTTGCAAGATTAAAAAATATGGTTGAAATTTTTGCTACTTCTAAGCTTAGATTCTATGCAGTTGGAGGGGTTAACACCAGTAATATGAATGAGGTGTTAACAAAATATGGTGCATATGGGGTGTGTCCTGGAAAAGGAATTTTTGATCCTGATGCAATTTATATCGGTGACTTTGATAAAGTTAAGAATGATGCAAGGAAGCATGTGGATATACTTAGAGCATTCGAGGAAGCATGGAATACCTATGTTAGATAACATTAGAATAATGCATATTATGGTTGCATAATTTATCTTTCTCTTTTATACTCATTAGTTATGCAATCAACATTAGTTAGGCAAGAAACCAAAGCATATCTTTTATCAAATTATGTTTTATCCTTAAAACCAGAGAATTTACCTAAAGATGTTATACATGAGGTAAAAAGGAGAGTCCTTGATAGTTTGGCATGTGCTGTCGGTGCCTACAATTCAAAAGTTTCTAAATATCTTTTAAAGACTTGTCCAAAGGTCAAGGGGAAATACAGTGCTCAGCTTTTTGGAAAAAAGAAAAAAGCATTTTATGAAGAAGCAGCATTTTTAAATGGTTCTTTGGTTCGGTATCTGGATTTTAATGATACATATCTTTCATTAGAGCCTGCCCATCCATCGGATAATATTGCTCCACTTATAGCAGTTGCACAAGCATATGGTAAAAGCGGCTTGGAACTTATTTTAGCTATTGCAGTTGCTTATGAAATTCAGTGCAGGCTATGTGATGGAGCCAGCTTGCGTTCAAAAGGAATTGATCATGTAACTTATGGAGCATTTTCTATAGCATGTGGTGCAGCAATTTTAATGGAGCTTAATGAGGAAGAGTTAAAAAATGCAATTGGTATTGCCGGTGTTTGCAATATTGCTACAAGGCAGACACGTGTAGGTGAAATGTCTATGTGGAAAGCTTGTGCATTTGCAAATGCTGCAAGACAAGGTCTTTTTGCCTGTAGATTGGCTAAGGAAGGAATTACCGGGCCTCAACCAATTTTTGAAGGAACTAGAGGCTTTGAAACTTTAATATCAGGCCCTATAAATTTAATTCTTCCAAAATTAGGAGAAATGCCAAGAAAAATTCTTGAAACATATATAAAACCTTATCCTGTTGAGTATCATGCTCAAAGTGCTGTTGCTGCAGCTATTCAATTACATAGAGATAATGTAAAAATGGATCAAATTATGGATATGACCATTTATACCCATGGTGCATCCTATCAGATAATTGGATCAGAACCAGAAAAATGGAGACCTACTTCAAAACAGAGATTCTTACATGCTCAAGTTTATGAAAAAAATAAAAGTGGTTGAAGATCCAAGATACACAGAAAACTATCCTCAAAGCTTTGGTAATAGACTTGAGGTTAATCTGCTTGATGGTAGAAAAATAGTTAAAGAAATCCTTCATCCTTTTGGACATCCGCAAAATCCAATGAGCGATGAAGATATTTTTAACAAATGGAAAATGCTTGCTAAAAATCTTTTATCTGAACAAAAGGTTCAAGAGCAAATTAATGAAACTATGAATTTAGATAAGAGAAAAGATATGTCGGACTTTTTGCCGGTCATAGCTTAGAATTTACTTAGATATGAGATCTTTTCATAATTTACTGAAAGAAAATAAGATTGTGGTTATTCCTGGAGCTTTTAATGCTGCTTCAGGACTAGTAGCAAAAAATGTTGGATTTCAATCGCTTTATTTATCGGGTTCAGGGATTGCAACTGGTAGTTTCGGGATTCCTGATCTTGGAATTACAACATTAGATGATGTGGCTTGTGAAACAAGCAGGATGAGTAAGGCAACACAACTGCCTCTTTTGGTAGATGCTGATACAGGATTTGGAGATGAAGCACAAGCAGTAAGAAAACTAGAAACCGCAGGGGCTATGGGTATTCACTTGGAGGATCAGGTGTTTCCAAAAAGATGTGGCCATAGACCAGGAAAAGATTTAATTAACGCTGAGGAAATGGTTCAAAGAATTAGAAATGCGTGTGATGCCAGATCTAATCCAGACTTTTTTATTATTGCCAGGGTTGATTCAAGGAATGTTAATGGTTTTGATGATGCTCTTGAAAGAGCTAAACAATATCAGATTGCTGGTGCTGATGCAATTTTTGCTGAAGCTTTAGAGAATATTGATGAGTATAAAAAATTTACCAACTCGCTTCGCATTCCTGTTTTAGCGAACATGACAGAATTTGGACGCACCCCTATGCTTTCTGTTTTTGAGTTTGAATCTGTGGGAGTTAGAATGGTTATTTTTCCTCTTACTGCTTTTAGATGTATGATGAAATCGGTTGAAGATGTTTATAAGGTTCTTAAGAAGGAAGGTAGCCAGAAATCCATACTTAACAAGCTGCAGACACGTGAAGAGCTCTATAGGCTTTTAAATTACTATGAAAAGGAGCAAGGGATTACTAAGAAGTGACAGGGGTAATATGGAATACAAAAAATATCTTCTTTGTTATTATAATAAAAGAAAATGGTATTATACTTTTATCTGTATAGAAAGCTGGCTATCCAAGAAGGGAATATAAAATGGTGACAACTCCAACGGAAAATGTTACAAAAGGCCTTGAAGATGTAATTGCTGGCACAACATCTATTTGTACAATTAATCCAGCAAATGAAAGCCTTTTATATAGGGGTTACAGTGCAACAGAACTTGCAGAGCATGCCATTTTTGAAGAAGTTATTCATTTGTTGGTTGAAGGCAGGCTTCCAAAAAAGAGAGAATTAAAAAGAGTAGTAAAACTATTAGTTCAAGAAAGAAAACTTCCTAAGAAGTTAGTGAAAGTTTTAAAGCAACTTCCTGATACTGCAAATCCAATGTCTGTTCTTAGAACAGCGGTCTCATTTTTAGGTGCTATTGAGGATAACAAGCAGTACAGCATTGATGAAACAAAACAAATTGCTTATTCATTAATAGGTAAGTTGCCGTTTGCTCTTATGACTTGGTACCACGTATCTCGCGGTCAGTCTGTACCTAAAGTTACAAAAACCAGGTCTTATGCAGCAAGGTTTTTGCAACTGGTTACTGGTAGAGAACCAGATGAATTGGAAGAAAGAATAATGAATGCAAGTTTAATTTTGTATGCTGAACATGAATTTAATGCTTCTACTTTTTCTGCAAGGGTCGTTACATCTACTCTTTCGGATATTTATTCAGCAGTTACTGCAGCTATTGGTGCTTTAAAAGGACCACTTCATGGTGGTGCAAATGAAGCAGCAATGGAATTAATTCTTAAATTTTCCTCTCCTGAAGATGCTGAAAGAGGAATTATGGATATGCTGAGTAAAAAACAAAAGATCATGGGTTTTGGTCATAGAGTTTATAAAAAAGGAGACAGCAGATCATATGTTATGAAGCACTATTCAAAAGATCTTGCTGAAAGAAAAAATCAGACAAAACTTTTTGAAATAGCAGAAGCTATTGAAAAGACTGTAAAAGCCCAAAAAGGACTTTTCCCTAACGCTGATTTTTACTCTGCTGTTGCATATTATTTAATGGGTGTTCCAATTCCTCTTTATACTCCTATTTTTGTGCTGAGCAGGATGTCGGGTTGGTCAGCACACATTCTTGAGCAACAATCAGATAATAGATTAATTAGACCAAGAGCACTGTATCACGGACCTCAGCAGTTAGACTATGTGCCTAATGATAGAAGGTAGTAATCTATCTTTTCTTGTCAATGCAAGATTTAAAGAAATTACAAAATAAAATTACTCAATGTAAGCGTTGTCCTCGTTTGGTCTCTTACTTGCGAGATATTAATAAAAAATATCCAACTTATTGGTGTAAACCTGTACCTAGTTTTGGTGATCACTTGGCACAAATTTTAATTGTGGGACTTGCTCCTGGAAGATTTGGTTCTAATAGAACTGCAAGAATGTTTACAGGAGATGCTTCTGGAAAGTTTTTATATGATACTTTGCATCAAGTTGGATTATGCAATCAACCTGATGCTAAAGATATTAATGATGGGCTGAGGCTAAAGAATTGTTATATTACCGCAGTTGGAAGATGTGCTCCTCCGCAAAATAAACCGACACCGCAAGAACTAAAAAATTGCTTTCCATATTTTGTAAATGAGTTGGTATTGCTTAAAAGAGTTAAGATTATTGTTGCCTTAGGGAAAATCGCCTTTGATAGTTATCTCAAATGGTTATTAAATTCTGATGTTAGAGGTCTATCTGGTATCCGTAAGAAAGATTTTAAGTTTTCTCATGGAGCACTCTATAACCATGATTTTATGCCACATATTTTAATTGCTAGTTATCATCCAAGCAGGCAGAATACACAAACAGGGAAGCTTACGAAAAAGATGTTTAAGGAAATTTTCTTAAAAGCACAAATGTATATCGTTTAAAGTATTCCGTATACCGTATTTCGTATACCGTTACTTTTGTTTTTTAAATTTCTTAAGCCACGGGATACGGTATGCGGTATACGGTATACTTCAAGATGTATGAAGTTCATAGACACAGCAAAGATCAAGGTTGTTTCTGGCAAAGGCGGCAATGGTATTATTGCCTGGAGGAGAGAAAAGTATGTTCCACGAGGCGGTCCTGCAGGTGGGGATGGCGGGGACGGTGGCAGTGTTTTTATTGAAGCAGATAATTCATTAAATACCTTGCTTGATTTTCAATATAAATCTGTTTTTAAGGCAGGAGATGGTAGCAAGGGGGGATCAAAAAATCAAAGTGGTAAATCTGGTGAAGATTTAGTTATTAAGGTTCCCTGTGGAACTATAGTTAAAAATGTTTCAACTGGTCAAATTATAGCTGATCTAATGCTAAATAATCAGCGTGTGCTGGTTGCAGAAGGTGGTAAAGGTGGCAGAGGGAATTCGCATTTTGCTACAAGTACAAGACAATCACCGCACTTTTGTGAACCGGGAGAACCAGAGATAGAAAGAGAACTTGAATTAGAATTAAAGCTAATAGCAGAAGTAGGAATCATTGGCCTGCCAAATGCAGGCAAATCAACACTTATTAGTGTCATAAGTGCGGCAAAGCCTAAAATTGCTGATTACCCGTTTACAACACTTGTTCCTAATCTAGGGGTTGTGCAAAAACCGGATGGGGATGGAGTGGTTGTGGCAGATATTCCAGGACTCATTGAAGGAGCTTCAAGTGGATATGGGCTTGGGCATGAATTTATGAAACATGTTGAAAGAACAAAAGTTCTCATTCACATTATTGATGCAGCAGGAGTTAATGGAAGTGATCCGAAACAAGCATTCGATGTTATTCAAAGTGAGATTAAAAAATATAATAAAGAACTTGCTGATAAAAAACAAATACTTGTGTTAAACAAAATAGACTTACTGCAAGAAAACGATTTGCAAACCTTAAAAGAATCTTTTAAGAAGTCAAGCCCTGTATTTATTTCAGCTGCAGCTAAAAAAAACATTTCTGAGCTTTTAAACAATTTGTTTGGCGTCCTCAATTCTTTATCTAAAGAAGAGCCAAATGAAGTTAAAGCTTATTTTGATCCAGTGGCTACCGATCACAAACAAGATGATTTTGTAATAACTTCTAGTTCGGGAGTCTTTTATGTGGAAGGTAAGAAAATTGAGGGGTTGCTTTCTGTTACAGATCTTCGGGACTATGGTTCTGTTGCGCACCTGATGAAAGTATTAAAAAGCATGGGGGTTTTTGTGGAACTTCTGAATCTTGGTGCAAAGCAGGGAGACCGCGTCTTTTTAGCTGATGTTGAATTTGAATTTTCTCCTGAAACAATGATAATGACCTGATAAAATGTAAATAATGACGAAACCCAGAATTGAATTTAAAGAATCTAAAGATTTTACAATTGGAGTTGAGCTGGAACTTCAGTTAATAGATCCGGTTACCCGTGATTTAAAAAGTGCTTGCAGTGAAATATTGAAAGAACTAAATGATTATCCAAATATTAAGCATGAGTTTTATGAGTCTGAAATAGAAATTAATAGCAATATATGTAGTGATATTGATGATTTAGGGCGGGATCTCAAATCGCATGTGCATAAACTTTATGAGGCAGCCAGAAAGTTAAATTTAAAAGTTGCAATGGCTGGTACTCATCCAACTGCAAATTGGTCTGTGCAAAGAGTTGCTCCTAATAAGAGATATTTAAATCTGGCAAATAGAATAAGAATGCCTATGGATAGAATGTTAGCTTTTGGAATTCATGTTCATGTTGGACTTAGATCAGGACCAGAAGCAATTGCTGTAAATGATGGAATTACAAAATATTTACCTCATTTGTTGGCACTCTCATGCAGTTCTCCTTATTGGGTAAAAAGAGATTCTGGCATGGAATCTTATAGGGTTAAAATAATTGAAACCTTGCCAATTACTGGACTTCCATATCACTTAAATACATGGGAAGAATTCTGTGAGTTATATTACGCGTTTAAAAAATCTGGTACTGTAGATTCTATAAGAGAGTTTTGGTGGGATGCAAGACCACATCCTGATTTTGGCACTATAGAAATAAGAATATGTGATGCGGTTCCTCTGTATGATGATGTTATAGCTTTGGCTTCTCTTGTTCAGACATTGGTTGCGTATTTGGCTAATAAACATAGAAATGGTGAAAAAATTGATACATTTCCTTTTGCTTTATTAAGGCAAAATAAATGGAGAGCAGCTCGGTATGGTATTGAAGGTGATTTTATAATCAATAAAAATGGAGATATAGCATCTGTAAAAGATGAAGTAAGAAAACTTATTACTGAACTTCAACCGATAGCCAATAAGTTGAAATCAGACATTGGGCTAAAAAAAATAAATTCAATTTTAGAACGTGGCACAAGCAGCACAAGACAAAGAAAAACTTTTACTGAAACAAAAGGCTCATGGAATATGGTTGTGGATAGTTTGATAAATGAGTTTGAATCCAGCTGGCAGTTTAAAGAAGCTATTGTACAAAAGTAATTCATTCTCCATGTAAATGTATATTACGCAACACTTTATATCTATTAACGTCTAGATGGGCTATGCAACAGGTGCACTTGATTATTTCCGGGACAGTTCAAGGGGTATTTTATAGAGCTTCTTGTCAAGATGTTGCTGTAAAGTATGGATTAAATGGCTATGTTAAAAACCTTTTAAATGGTCAGGTTGAAGTTGTAGCACAAGGTGAAAAGGAACAACTTGAAAAACTGGTTGAGTGGTGTAAAAAGGGACCGCCACATGCACAAGTAGATAATGTGGAAATTACTTGGGAAGATGTTGATAAAACACACAATGCATTTACTGTTTTATAAACAAGATGTTATGCAAATCTAAATTTGCTCCACTTTAGTAATTGCAACAGTACTATAAATCCAAAGATAAATAATACTGGAATAAAAGTAATTTCTTTTTCTTTTGGGATCAGTCGAATAGTTTTTCTGATTTTCTTGTATATTTTATTCATTTCATCTAGGTTTTTTGCATTAAAATATTCTCCTCCGGTTAAAAGTGTAATTTCCTTCAGTGTGAATTCATCCAGCCTGGTTAAGATACCCCCTCTTATTATTGTTCCAAGAGGATTTCCAATTCCAATAGCTTGAATAATAATATTATTGACTTTAGCTTGTGCTGCTGCAAAAAGCGGATCACTTCCGATATTGGATTCTCCATCTGTGATGAGTAAAAGCTGCCTATTGTATTTTATGCTTTTATTTCCTGAATCATTAAGTGTGATTGAATCTGATCCTGCAAGTATTGCATCACCAATGGCTGTGCTAGCTTCGAGAGTTTTTATATTCAACTTGTTTAGAGCATTTAGAACCCTGTCTTTCTCGACAGTAGGATTAACAAGAATTTTTATATTTCCACTAAAGAATCCAATTCCTACCTGTATTCCTTTTGGTAAATCTTGAATAAATTTCCTTGCAGTTTCTTTTGCTGCTGTAATTCTATTTGGTTCTATATCTGTTGCTTCCATGCTAATTGAATTGTCAATTAAAAGCATGATCTTTGTATCTCTTATTGGTACATAAATAGTGCTAATTGGTCTGGCTATAGCAAATATAAACAGGCATAAAATTAAGGTGTTTAATATAAGTGGCAAATGTTTTAATAAATCTATATTTTTTGTTTTAGTAATAGCTTCTAGTAGTGTTTCCATGTTTCCAAAGGGAATAATATCTTTATTTTTTTTCTTTTCAAAATAAAGATGTAAAAAAATATAGCAAGGAACTAATATGTAGAAAAATAATGCTTGAGGCCAAACAAATGACATGAATAGCATTATATTCCTTTCTTGAAACTTATAACTTAAAACTTACAACTTGAAAATTATGTTGGTGCAGCATGAGGCAAACCAAATTTTGCTAATTTTTTCTTCTTTTCTTTAACACGTTGCCAAACAGTTCTTACAAGCAGGTCTTTTGCTTGTGTGACAAGAAATCCCATTTCATCTAATCTTTGCGTTAGCTCAGTGAAATAATCATTAACTTTTACAGTAAGCTTGATTTTATATGATTTATTGGAAATAGTTTCGTAAATCACAATATTTAAAAGCTGTTCATAAAGATGGGTCCAGCCTGGGCTGACAAGCAGATCTACAAAATAATGTTCATTGGTTAATCTATTAATATTGAACCAACCAATGATTATATTTCTGCTTTTATCGATAAGTAGTATGGAATGTTTCTTTTCCTTAAAATAACTTTTAGAACGACCAAGTGCATGCCTAAGGTCTGGTGGGATTGAGGACAATTCTAACTTTTCAAGTTTTGTCAGATCGTTGACAGTGATTTGCCTTGTTGTATAACTTTTATCTAATATCGGTACATAATTTTCAGATTCCATAGAAGGATCAAATTCTTTTTCATAATAATATACTTTTGCATATTTACGGAAACCACAACTTTGGAAAAGCGAAATTGCTGCACTATTGGTTGAATCAGCAATTGCTAAAAAATTTTCAATTCCATAGCTGCCATATATAGATATTACATAACGAATTAATTCTTCTCCTATGCCTTCATTTCTAAGCTCATCTGGAACAAAGACGTGATCTATCTGCCAAGTGTTATTTACTTTGGATGCACATTTTAAGATTACAAAACCAAGAAGATTGCTTTCCTCGATTGCAAGGTGAATGCTAGGTGATGTTCGAAAATTGTAAGGGATTAAAGGCTGTAAAAATAAATTGCATTGATTCTGATTAATTTGATTGATTATTTCTTGGTTTTCACAAATACCTTTAATTTTAGAAATATCACCAACTCTTAATGTTCTAATCTTGAACATATGTTTTTTATTTCTGCTCTGGGCTTATGCCCTTCGCGTTCCTTCTGATTTATCGTAGTTGATTACTTTGCTTTTGATACTATATATACCACTTTTCTAATGGTAAATTCATTAAAATTGACGTTTTGCCAACTAGACTTTAAGATAAGTGCTTAAGTAGAAGATTAGTAAAAAAGTGCTTCTGCTTGAAAAATATTAAAAAGTTACAGAGAAGTAGCTATATTACAATGTATTAATTGTGAAGATAAACGGCCGACCGAACAAAGGAGAAAAATATGGGTATAGTTACAAAGGAGAAGACAATGAGCGAACCGTCAGTAGCAGATGTTTTGAAGCTTGCAAAGGACAGCGATGTTAAGTTTATCCGTCTTCAATTTATTGATATTTATGGAATTGTCAAGAACTTGGCTATTCCGGTTGAACAGCTAGAAAAAGCATTAAACAATGAAGTGATGCTTGATGGTAGTTCAATAAGAGGGTTTCAAAGAATAGAAAAATCTGATTTATTCTTTTATCCTGATAAAAGCACATTTCAAATTTTGCCGTGGAGACCTCTTGATGGTAAAGTAGCTAGGCTTGTATGTGATATTTATGAGCCGGACAATAAGCCTTTTATGGGTTGTCCGAGAAACAATTTGAAGAGGGTTCTTGAAAAAGTCAAAAAGGAACTTGGCTATACTATGCATGTCGGACCGGAGTGTGAGTTCTTCTTGTTTAAAAAAGATGAGGCAGGAAACCCAACTATAGATCCAAGCGATGTTGCTGCATATTTTGATGTTGAACCACTTGATATTGGTCAATTGGTTCGTAGGGAAATAATTTATTCTCTTGAGCAAATGGGCTTTGAAATAGAAGCTTCCCATCATGAAGTTGCAATTGGTCAGCATGAAATTGATTTTAAATATTCCGAAGCTTTAAGAGCATCTGATAATATTGCTACTTTCAGATGGGTTACAAAAGCAGTTGCTAGTAAGCATGGCATGCATGCAACCTTTATGCCGAAACCTATTTTTGGTCAAAATGGTTCTGGGATGCATTGTAATCAGTCATTAGATAAAAATGGGAAGAATATGTTTCTGGATGAGAGCGCTCCAGATAAGTTAAGCAAGGAAATGAAATGGTACATAGGCGGACTGCTTAAACATATAAGAGGAATTTGTGCTGTAAGTAATCCACTTGTAAATAGCTACAAGAGACTTGTACCTGGTTATGAAGCACCTGTATACATAGCTTGGTCTCCGGGAAATCGATCTGCGCTTTGCAGAGTTCCAGCAAAGAGAGGTCCTGCAACAAGAGTTGAACTTAGATCGCCGGATCCTGCAGCTAATCCTTATCTTGCTGTGGCATGTATGTTACTGGCTGGAATTGATGGCATTAAGAACAAGACTGAGCCACCACCATCTGTAAATAGAAATATTTATAAATTGGATCCAAAAGAAAAAGCAGAGTTAAAAGTAGATAGTTTACCCGGAACATTAGAAGAAGCACTAGATGAAATGGAAAAAAGTGCTATTGCTAAAGAAGCTCTAGGTGAGCATATTTATGAGCAGTACGTTGCATTAAAAAGAGAAGAGTGGGATGATTACAGGATCCAAGTGACCGCCTGGGAAGAAGCAAAGTACCTGAGGATTTATTAAGGTTGCAAAGTTAGTTCTTTGTAGATTGCATCGGTTAAAATACTTAGGTATTACCATGACTAGAAAAACACTTCTATATAAAGAACAGAATTTTAGTTTAACTCATTTTGAATGGGACCAACAATCTGAATATGTGGTTCCGGTTCTTCTTGTTCCATCAATAATGGTTTCAAGTAAAGTGTTTGATTTAACTGATAGCCACAATTTTGTTAAATATCTTTTAGAAAACGGTTTTAGTGTTTATAGTGTTGATTTTAATAATCCATCTAGGTCTGATGCAAAACTGAGACTTGATGATTATGTTTTGGATTTTTTGTATCGATCTATTCATATGACAAGAAAGCATTCTGGTGCCAAGCAAATTTCACTTCTTGGTTATTGTTTAGGCGGAACATTTTCATTGGCTTATGCAAGTATGTCTCATAGAGCAAAGAATGATATAAAAAATGTAATTAATATAGCAGGACCTGTTGGTGGCAAAGATATAAAATTCTTTAATTATATTTTTAAGCCTTTTAAAAATAGATGGTTTGCTTATACTGAAGAATATGGCTTTTTGCCTGGAAATACTATTAAGTTTTTATTTAAAGTTTCAAATCCATTGTTAAGCCTTAAAAGATTTTTTTATTTGTTTAAACTGTTTAATAAAGAATATAGGGAGAGGTATAAAGCTGTATCTGATTTATTCCGTAATATGAAAAATATTCCTGAAGTTGCTTTTAAACAATGTTTTGAGATCCTAGAGAACAATACGCTTGTAGATGGCAAATTAATACTTATGGACCAAAATGTAAAATTGTCTAATCTGGAAGCCAGCCTGTTAAATATTGCTGGAACACAAGATGAGTTTATTCCAAAACAATCTGTTGAGATATTAGGAAAACATATAGTATCTGATGACTATGAGTTTAAAGAGTTTCCATTTGGACATTTATCAATACTTGCAAGCAGTAAAGCAAAAGAAACTATCTGGAAAGAGTGTGCTAACTGGCTTAAAAAAAGAAGCCGCAATTTTTCTTATAAGCTTCAACATGAGCAAGTAGTAGCAAAATAGATTACTGCCTACCTAATACTAGAAGTTCCAACAAAACGACTTACAGGGAAAGATTTTATCCGATTTATTCGGTAAAATCTGAATAACAAAACAAGAAGCACATCATATGTGTACATTGGAAAGCCGGTGAAGCGAATTATGAGCGAGCCGGCTGCTAGGTAGAAACCAAAATAGTTGCATTACGTAATGATTTGTTGTTATGCAGCAAATGCTATAAAATATAAAGTATGCCAAAAACATTTCATTTAAAAATTCTTACCCCAAATACAATTGTTTTGGATGGAGAAGTTGAAGAAATTATTGCTAGGACTGTTGATGGAGAAGTAGGTATATTGCCTGATCATATTCCTTTAATAACTCCTTTAGATCAAGCTCCATTAAAATATAAAGTAAATGGCGATGTAAAAATCGCAGCAGTTTTAGGTGGAATGATGGAAGTTTCTTCAGGTGGAGTAACAATTATTTCAGATCACGCTGCTCTTGCGGAAGACATAGACACTGTAAAAATTGAAAGAGAAAAAGAACTTGCAGAAGCCAGACTTGCACAGAAGAAAGATAAAGTAGATATTCAAAAGGCAGAGCTTGATTTACATAGATTGCTTGCAATGTTAAAGGCTGTAGAAATTGCAAAAATGATAAAAAGATAGAAATTATTAGTCAAGCTCAAATTCTATTGGTGGTTCTATACCAATATTTGCAGCAGCTCTAAGTAAGTCTATTGTAGGCATCTGTATTATTTCATCTGCTATGTTTTGTAAGACTTTATATCTGTCATCTTCATCTATTGATTTTATTGCTTTATTAATTTCATCAGGAGTGTGATTTTGAGGATCATAATTGCAGTAACCATACTCTATAAGTTTTTGTTGTACAACCTTTAAAGCAGTTATCATATCCTTGCAGTATCTGTCATCCTGATATTCTGGCTGCATTGCTAATTCAAATTGCTCATCTTTTAGAGGGTTGTCTCCCATAGAAGATAGCATTTCAACTGCATGGGATGCAATTTCAACACCAGAATCAAAATCATCGCTAAACTCATTTCTTAAAAAATGGGTCATTTCATGTACAAGACCGCCTTTAAAATAAACTGCACATTTTCTAATCTTTTCTTTATTTCCTCCTTCAATTATCTCTAAAAAAGTATCTACATCAGAGTAAGCAATTTCAATTCCATATAATCCTTTAACAGTCATAAAATATTCTTTGCCATCTTTTCTTTTTGCTTGACTGGCGATTTCTATTCCTGTTTGTGTTAGTAAACCTTTTCCCCCCAGAAAATCTTTTGCGCTTAGAAGGTTTTCAACCATAAGCTTTTCAAATCTTTCCATAACTTTCTTTTTTTCAGGATTATTGCTTGAAATATATTGGTAAATTAATGATTTTTTAGGAACAGGATCATGTGGAATCCCAAGAAAAATAGAAGCAGGCTCTTTAACCCATACTACTATCCATGCAGTTTGTGGAATTGTACGATCAGTATCAAATACTTTTGCCCAACCATTTAAAAGTGGTGATATTTTATACCAACCATTTCCTAAACTTTTATTGTCATCATCATTATTTTGAATAGGAGAATTAGCAATGATGCTACTAGTAGATGTAGGTGCACATTTAGCTTCCGCAGGCAATTTTTCCCTTTGCATTGGTAATGCTTCTTTTGTCCTCTGTAGCGTAAAAGGAGATGTATGACTATGTATTTTTTGTATGGTTGGCATAGTATAAACAAAGATGCTTTTTTAAGAAAGCATTTATCTACTTGACTAAAAGCAAGACTATTATTTGAAGTAATTCTAGCAATACTTTTTCTATATTAATGCAAGAAGTTAGTAAGCAATAGCAAGTTAACCCCTTACGTCTATGATTGTTTTTTTACACAAATTAACTTTCTTCTTACTTTGTTTATTTCTTTTTCAAAAATCTTAACTGTTAATTTTTTGTTCTTAACTAATTTGTCTACGTTTTGCATTTCATTAGTTATGTCTTCTGCTTTGTATGCAAGTAAATTTCCACCTTGTTTTAAAAGTGGTAGTGAGTATTCAATTAATGTATTTAATTTTTCGACTGCTCTTACTGTAACCAGATCGAATATGCTGCAATATTCTTTTTTTTGGTTTATATTTTCTACTCTTTCATTTAGGATTTTAATTTGTGAAGTTAGCTCTAATTGTGAAATTAGATGAGAAAGAAAAATGCTTTTCTTTTTGGTTGACTCACAAAGAGTAAATCTCCAATGAGGATTTATGATTGCTAGTGGAACTCCTGGGAATCCACCGCCGGAACCAATATCAAATACTGAGCATTGAGTGTTGAGGTATGGGGTATGAGGTATAAACCCTGAATTGTTTATAAGACTTAATATTTCTGGCAGGAATATAATTGAGTCCAGGAAATGCTTTTCAAGGATTGTAGGTAAGGAAACATCTTTCCTGCTAATCAAATTAATTTTTTTATTCCATTCTAATAGTATTTCGTAATATTTCTTAAATAGTATTAGTTGATTATTATTAATTTCAATGCCAAAATGTTTGCAGGCATTAGCAAAATCAGAGAAATTATTTAATTTTATTGAGGTAGTTTGAATCATGGCTCAGGAAAATATTACATCAGTTTTAATAGAAAAGAGAACATTTGCTCCTTCTAGCAAAATTGCCCAAAAGGCAAATTTAAATAAGACAGAGTATGACAAGTTAATGGTAAAAGCAAATTCTGATTTTGAAGGTTTTTGGGCTGAGCTTGCTGAAAGGAATATCTCTTGGTTTAAGAAATGGGATAAGGTTCTAGAATGGAATGAACCATTTAGCAAATGGTTTGTGAATGGAAAGATCAATGTATCTTATAACTGTCTTGATAGACATTTGAAAGAAAAGGCAAATAAAACTGCTCTTATTTGGGTTGGGGAAAATGATGATAAGAAGACTTTGACTTATAAAGAATTGCATAAAGAAGTATGCAAGTTTATTCATAGTATTGTGTTTGGTGGGTTTAGCCATGAGGCATTAGCGGATAGAGTTAATGATGCAAAGGCTAAGATGGTTATTACTGCTGATGGCGGTTATAGAAGAGGGGCAGTGGTTCCATTAAAAGAGAGTGTTGATGCAGCATTAAAGAAATGTTCTTCTGTTGAAAAAGTAATTGTTGTAAATAGAATTAAATCGCAGCTGTCAGCCATTAGTCATCAGCCATTAGCTCCAAAGTATTTTTGGTATGAGGAGCTGATGGAAAAGGTTTCTGAGAATTGCAAGCCAGAGGAACTTGATTCAGAGCATCCACTCTTTACTTTATATACTTCCGGAACAACAGGTAAGCCAAAAGGAATATTACACACAACAGGAGGCTATCTTCTGTGGGCAAATCTAACGACTCAGTGGGTTTTTGATATTAAAGAAGATGATATTTATTGGTGTACAGCAGATATTGGTTGGATAACAGGACACACTTATGTAGTATATGGTCCCTTAAGTTGTGGAGCAACCACGCTTATTTATGAAGGGGCACCTAATTTTCCTGATTGGGGAAGGTTTTGGAAGATAGTCCAGGATTATAAAGTAAGTATTTTTTATACAGCTCCAACAGCAATACGTGCTTTTATGAAAGCAGGGGATAAATGGGTTGATAGTTATGATTTATCCAGCTTACGTTTATTAGGATCAGTAGGAGAACCAATAAACCCTGAAGCATGGATGTGGTATCACAAAAAAATCGGAAAAGAAAATTGTCCCGTTGTAGATACATGGTGGCAAACAGAGACAGGTGGTATATTAATTTCTCCACTTCCTGGTGTGACGGTTACAAAACCTGGATCTGCTACATTTCCACTGCCTGGAATTTTTGCTGATGTGGTTGACGGAGGAGGGAAATCTGTTGCAAAGAGTGAGGGGGGCTATCTTGTTATAAAGAAACCATGGCCTTCTATGCTAAGAACCATATTTGGTGATGATGAAAGATATAAGAAAACCTATTGGAGCACTATTAAAATGAAACTCACTCCTAAATCCTCACTCCTAAATCCTGTTTATTTTGCTGGAGATGGTGCAAGAAAAGATAGCGATGGTTATTTTTGGATTTTAGGCAGAGTAGATGATGTAATCAATATTTCAGGACACAGGCTAAGTACTATGGAAGTTGAATCAGCACTTGTAAGCCATTCTGCTGTAGCTGAAGCAGCAGTAGTTGGGTTTCCTCATGATGTAAAGGGTGAAGCATTATGTGCCTTTGTTGTATTAAAAGGAAATGTTGCTGCGAGGAGCATAGGTGATAAAGAAGCCCCGATCGAGATTGCTTCGGCTTTGCCTCGCAACGAAAAGCTTATTGAAGAATTAAGAAATCATGTTGCTGAAGAAATAGGTCCTATTGCAAAACCAGATCAAATAAGATTTACTGATAGCTTGCCAAAAACAAGATCAGGGAAAATTATGAGGAGACTATTACGTGATATTGCCAGTGGAAAACAAACCACAGGCGATACTACAACACTTGAAGATGTTGATATTCTCAATAAATTAAGAGTTAAAGAATAGATTTTATTAGCAGATAATTATGTAACTTTTTATACCTCCCTTTCTTTATTTGATCTTTTCCGCCAAGAGGAATAAAATCTACAATTGTTGTCATTATCTTTTTTAGCTTTGTCTATTTCTTTTACAGCTTCTTTTTCAATAGAAAGATTTTCAATTGGGTTTACAGTAGTGTTTTTATGTTCAACTTGTGGAAGTGAATTTTCTTTAGATGCTTGTGTATAGACAATGGTAACCTCTGGATGGTTCATAATTGCCCCCTAAATCCTTATCTTATGCATTTAAATAATTATTACATAATAACATAATAGGAAACCTTTATCTATATGTATTAATATTAATTTTAAATTTCTTTACAAAACCCTTACACTTTTTTTAAACAAACAATTCTATCTATTTGCAAACCTTGGTTACTGCTTAAGTAGGATGAATTATATCTTCTAGTTGGTGGGATATCGTCATTAATAATTAAATCAACTTCGAATCCTATTTTTTTATCTTCTCTTGAAATAATATCTCTTGTTTTAGTAATGATTTTTCCTTGGCTTGTTTTTTTGCTTACATCTCCTACTACTACAAAAGCACGCTTGCCAGGTTTTAGAACTTTATGTGCTTCTTTTAAAAAGCCAAACATTGCTTGTGAATATTTTTCTTCGTTTGCAGTACCCATGAATCAGGCATGCTTTCTGCTTTTCCAATGTAAGCTTTGCCGTAAACTCTAGGACTTGGTTCGCTTTGTAAAAGTTTTGATCTTTGTATCATGCACTCTAATACATTTCTATTTGGTTTTTTTAACCCATGTTTTTTCGCATAATTTTTTGTGTAATTTGGAGCCATAGAAAATGAGTGTGAGCAGGGCAAACTCAGGCTGTATATGGAAGAACCATGTATAATTCCAATTAAAATTCCAAGCCAGTACGCAGCAAGTTTTTCTTTTTTCGAGGTTATTGTGTGGTTTAGTTTCCCGGTTGTATAGTTAATGCTATTTGAATTTAATTCCAGATCTTCCAAAAGTCTTTCTCTAATAACAAGAATTTGAGCTAAGGTTTTTGTAGAGAAAAATACTTTTACATCAGAAGGGACATCTTTAATATTAGTGTTGGATATCCCGTATTCTATTGATTTCAAATATTGAACTGCTTCGTCGTGTTTAATTCCACTAACTTTAGCGCTGGTAAGAATATATGCTTCAGGAGTCACATCAATTCCAAAACCGGTTCTATCTAAAAGACAAGCTTGCAAAGGGGTTGTGCCTTTTCCTGAATATGGATCGAGAACCAGATCGCCAACATTGGAAAAATGCTGAATAAAGTAATCTGCCAAAGAAGGCGGGAATGAACCAGATCGTGAGGCCATGCTATGTAAGGGATGTCCCCAATTTCTTTGCTTGTTTCTCCAAGTGTCTTTTAAATTAAAACTGCTTATTTCCGGACAATTCTGCCTATTATGTAAGTATTCCAGGTCTTTTGGACTGACTAATTTTGATAAACCATTTTTAAGCGTATAAGTAATTTCTTTGCGCTCGTTAGCTTTTTGTTTGAGCATTATAAGTGCCTTTAAATTTTTCTTTATTTAGATACTATTTTTTTGTCGCAAAAAGATGTTTCTAGTTCCTTGTAGGCATTGCTTGCTAAGTGGATTATCATGAAATGTTGTTGATAATAATTGAAAAAGAATTTTTATCTTGATAATTATTTTTGATAATAAAAATGTTTCTTATTTGTTCCAGCTATTTTCTCGGAACAATTTTTTAGGTAAATCGTATTTTTCAAATAAAAAAATCCAGTAAATTTTCTTTCTGCTAAAAAATTTTAATTAGACAAATTTGTCAACAAAAATTATGTATAGTCTTTTCATATTCTTAAAAAACGATTCAAAAATGAGAATAACTCTCATAAAGTAGGCTCATAAAGCTTTACTGTTTCTGTAGTTGAAAATAGCGAATTTGTATACGTAACGAAAGTTACTGAATAAGCTTGAATTTTTCATTTTTTTAATACAATTATTTTGTAATCATTTAAGGCTAAAAAAATGATGCTTCTCTCTGATAAAGAAAATTCTGCAAGTAAGTTTTTTATACTTACTGCTGTATTTTGGCTTGTTGTTGGAATGACTTTAGGTTTAACAGGTGCTATTGAGTTTGTAGCACCTGATGCCAGTACTGGGTATGGACCTCTTACATTTTCAAGAATTAGACCAGCTCATGTTAATACTGTTGCTTTTGGCTGGCTTTCAATGGCAAATATTGGGATAGCTCTTTATATAGTTCCAACACTTACAAAAGTAAAACTATTTAATGAAAAACTTGCAAACTTTGTTTGTATACTATGGAATCTTGCAATATTAGCTGGGATAGCTTGTTTGGTTCATGGTTATTCTGAAGGCAGAGAATATGCAGAACTGCCTGTGCCAATTGATGTAGTGGTTTTAATTGGACTGTTGTCTCTTTCTTATGTCATTTATATGACTGTTATTCACAGGAAAGTGAAAAAATTATATGTAAGCCTTTGGTATATATTGGGCGCATTTTTTTGGATGCCAATTGTTTATTTTATTGGTAATAGAACATTTGTTAGATTAGATGGTTTAAATGATGCAATTGTAAATTGGTTTTATGGACACAATATATTAGGTATGTGGTTTACTACTTTAGGAGTTGGTATTGCATACTATATGATTCCAAAGTTGAGTGGTAAACCTTTATGGAGTCATAGCTTATCAATGCTTGGATTCTGGACAATAGCATTTTTTTATGCACCAACGGGTACTCACCATATTTTGCAGGCACCTGTTCCTGAGTGGTTAAAAGCACTTGCAGTTGTGTTTAGTGTTGCTCTTGTAATTCCAGTAATTACTGTTTTGACTAACTTTTTCATGACAATGAAAGGAAGCTGGTGGCAGCTTGCAAATAATTTACCACTTAGATTTGTTTTAACAGGAGCGCTTTTTTATTTGTTTACATGTATTCAAGGTCCTTTTCAGGCAACACGTTCTATAAATTGGTACATTCACTTTACGCAATGGGTGCCGGGGCATGCTCATGCTGCGCTTCTTGGGACATTTACATTTTTTAATTTCGGTGCAATTTATTATATTCTTCCTAGAATATTAGGGAGACAATTTTATAGCGTTGGCCTTGCAAAAGCTCACTATTGGTTTACATTTATTGGATTTAATATATTTTATTTTGTGTTTACTGTAATTGGATTAATTCAAGCTTCTGGATGGCAGCAAGGAATGGAAGTTAGCCAATGGAGTATTGCACTTGAGCCTTATTGGTTCTATAGAGCATTTGGTGGTGCCCTCATGTGGTTTGGAAATGTTTTATTTTTAATTAATGTATTTATGACATGGCGTGGTGCAAAACCACTAGATCCCCCGGATGAAGAGCCGGCTATGTCAGTTAAAAGGACTGGTGTATGATCCTCAAATTGCTAAATTATAAAGCGAAAATGAGTCTGATTTATTCAGCTCATTTGAGCGGTTTGTGCAAAGCAGCATCGTTGAATTATGAAACGATGTTGCGGATAGAAAAAATTGAGCCGGCTAGGTCAGTTAAAAGGACTGGAGCATGAACAAAAATTATATACTTCCAGGCTTTGTAATATTAGTGTCATTTTCACTAATTATTTTTACTACTGTGCTTTTGCCACACTTTATTTTTCATCCTGAGCCTTCTGAGTATGCTGTTGAATATACTGAATTAGAAGCAAAGGGCAGAGATATATATAGAAGAGAAGGATGTGTTTATTGTCATAGTCAATTTGTCAGACTCCAGGATAGAGGATTTGGGCCTCTTGTACAAGCTGGTGATTATGTTTATGACACACCTAATTTGCTTGGAACCATAAGAACAGGTCCTGATTTGTCCAATGAAGGCGGTAAACACCCGGATGCATGGCACAAAGCTCATTTTATAAATCCAAGAACTATTACTCCTGGATCAATTATGCCTCCATTTGTTCATCTAAAAGAAGATGATATGGAAGCTCTTATTGCTTATGTTCAAAGTCTAGGAAAGAAAAGACTTAAAAAATACGATAGGATTTACAGACCTGATGAATATGTGGCAAAACTTGAGAAAAGGACTGTTGATGTAAATAGTTCAGCAGCAGCAAATGCAGGAAGAGGGATATTCCAACAAAATTGTGCTACTTGCCATGGTACTCATGGGCTTGGTAATGGCCCGAATGCTATTGCGCTTGCTAAGAAGCCGGCAAATTTTTCAAGACCTTTTTACAAGGATTATGATGATGTAACCTGGTTTTGGAGAGTATCAGAAGGTGTTCCAGGTACCAGAATGCCTCAGTGGAGAAAGAAACTTACAGACGAACAGATGTGGTATCTTGTGGCATTTTTAAAAACACTGCCAAGAGTTAATGAAGTGTACCCACATTCATATGAAACTCTTGAACCGGATAAATGGTTGGAACAGCTTAAGGCTTCAGAAGCTGAATTAAATTCAGAACCTAAAGCAATGCTTATTGAAACAAAAGGTCCGCCACCAATGGCAGGAGGTGGGCATTAATGGAAATTTCACTTCAAGAAATGATGCAAGATTTAATAAGTAGTCCAGGACTTGGTATGTTTGCCTGGATGTGTTTTGTTTTTTTCTTGGTTGCGATTGTCTTCTTTTCGTGGGCAATTAAATCAGGTCAATTGAAAGATTTAGAAAAGTCAAAATTTGATATGTTTGAAGATGATGGGAAGGAGGCAAAGGAAAATGGCAAATAATGGTGAACAGAAACCTCAATATGAACCACTATGTAGATTACCTAAGGTAGAAAAACCTGAGGAATATAGAATGGGAGAACACAAACCGCCAGCTTTTTTAATTGTTTTATTTTTTCTAGTTTTTGTTTGGGCATTGATTGCCTGGATTCCTTTTTTTGGTTATTAATGAGAGGTGTTAGATAAAGGATGAGACAAAAGACACAAATAAAAGAAACATTGAGAACACTAACACTTGTGTTAGTTGTTGTCCTTGTAGGAATATTACTAAATGCATGCCAATCTACAATGCGCTTTAAAGATGTTAGCCT
>JACOTS010000140.1 GCA_016178265.1 Candidatus Melainabacteria bacterium | reverse complement strand
TTGTTTTAACTATGCCTGACACCATGAGTGTGGAAAGAAGAGCGCTTCTTAAGGTATTTGGTGCTGAGCTTGTTCTTACTCCTGGTGCACAAGGGATGAAAGGTGCATTAGCTAAAGCAGAGGAATTGGTTAATAAAACACCCAATTCATATATGCTTCAACAATTCCAAAATCCTGCAAATCCCCTTATTCACAAAACTACAACTGCAGAAGAAATCTGGAAAGATACTGATGGGAAAGTAGATATTATTATAAGTGGTGTTGGTACAGGAGGTACGATTACAGGGTGTGGTCAGGTTTTAAAAAAGAGAAAACCATCGCTTAAAATGGTTGCTCTTGAACCTAAGGAATCACCGGTGCTTGCAGGTGGGCAACCTGGTCCTCATAAAATACAAGGTATTGGAGCAGGGTTTGTGCCTGAGATTTTGGATAAGTCACTGATAGATGAGATTTTTCATGTTACCAGTGAGCAAGCAATAGAATATGGTAGAAAACTGGCAAAGGAAGAAGGAATACTGGTTGGGATCAGTTCAGGTGCTGCGGTATATGCTGCACTTGAAATTGGCAAAAGACCTGAAAATAAAGGGAAATTAATTGTAACTATTTTGCCAAGTACTGGGGAACGGTACTTATCGTCGGTTATGTTTGCTGATCTGCAACAAGAAGCAACAATGGCAACGGCGTCATAAAGATGAAATAGGAGTTAGGAGATAGGAGATAGGAATTTAAAAATCCGAAATCTGAAATCCAAAATCTAAAATTGCGTTATGTTGTTTTGGTTAAATGAAGAAGTAAAATACATTCAAAAGCAAGATCCTGCAGCAGGTTCTTGGCTTGAGGTGTTGTTTTGTTATCCAGGACTTCATGCTCTTATTTTTCATAAAGCTGCACATTTTTTATTGAAAAGAAAGATCCCTGTAATTCCTAGATTTATTTCTCATATATCTAGATGGCTTACTGGAATTGAGATTCACCCCGGTGCAAAATTTGGGAAAAGAATTCTTATAGATCACGGTATGGCTGTAGTTATTGGAGAAACTACGGAGGTGGGGGATGATGTGGTGATTTACCAGGGAGTTACATTAGGTGGTACAAGCACCAAAAAAGTAAAAAGACATCCAACTCTTGGAAGTAATATTGTTGTAGGCTGTGGAGCCAAGATACTTGGAAATATTACTATTGGTGATCACTGTCAAATTGGTGCAAATTCAGTAGTTATTAAAGATGTCCCGGCTCATTCTACAGTTGTAGGAATTCCTGCAAGAATTGTTGCTCACAAAGGAAGAAAAATACATGAACGAGATCCTTTAAATCATAATCTTTTACCGGATCCTGAAGCAGATGCAATTAGAATACTTGTAAATAAATTAAAAGAACTTGAAGAAGCAGTACGGATTTTATCGAGAGAAACAAATTCTAAAGAAGTAGAAAAAGTTCTTGATAAATATCCTCTCCCCGAATTTTTAGTTGGTGATGAATCTAAAAAAGATAGTGCTGAAAATATAGATGATTATATGCATGGGATAGGTATTTGACTTGTTATGTCAGCTCTATTTCTGGCGGTACTACAAATAGATATCTTTCAAACCTTGTGTTTAAAAGGGTTCTGCCAAGCTCTATGTTTTCATCCTGAATAAACTTGGATAGATTTTTAATTTTTTTGTCTGATGTGTAAATTATTACTTCTTCTTGATCTATATGATACGGTTCGGAAGTCGTTTCATCATAAGTAAAATAATATTCTCCTATAAGTTCTTTAGGTATATTGTTTAATTTTAAGTTATTACTTACTTTTTCTTTTAGTGTGGCGATAAGTTCTTTCGAAGGACAAACAGGCTTTCCTTCTTTTTCGCATGTATAGGTACTGAAAAAACCATTTGCTGTAAATCTAAGTGTTAGATCATGTAGAATTGGGTCTTTTGAGTATTTTGCCCATTTTCTTATTTGATGGAATACCAGCTGATCATCCAGTTCAATATATTCAAGCTCTGAGTGTTTTCCACCAAGCCAGGTTTTAACCAATAGATCGGTTTTGCCAAGATCTTCCGGGTGATTGTTTCTTACCAAATATTGTGCTCTAAGCAAAATCTTTTCCAAAATATTGTTTGCTGCTTCTCGCCTGTAATGCTTTAAAAGATAATATCTAATTATGTGCCTGTCTAAAAAGAAATGAATAGCAGGAATTGCGGCATCTTCATGAAGTGCTACATATTGTCCGCAACTTTTTCCATGAGAGTCTTTGTCTAAAATTACAAAGCCATTTATTATCCTTTTTATGTTTTCAACAGTGTCATTGTATGAGCTTAAATGTTTTACAATGCTATTTTTATCAATATTTTCTTCCTCTAAAACCCCACTTACTATTAATCTGTCGCCAATGTAATTAGATAATCTGTCTATGTCGATTTGACTTGATAAAAGTTGTGAAACTATAAAATGATGATTTTTGGAAATCATCGCAAGAGCTTTAGAAAAAATATCTAAATTGTACTCTTTGCTTTTTTTTAGTTTTCCTTGAGACAAGTCAACAGTTTTTTGTGGCAAGTATGGGTTTACATTTGTGTCAAATAAGCTTTCTTGTAATTCAGTAAGTAAAACTTTAGTCCAATACTCATGATCATATTCTTTCGGGACTTTTCCTTCTCTTGTTTTTGGCTTTTTAAAAGCTCTTTCTGTTAAATGACTAAAAGGTCCATGTCCTAAATCATGTATTAAAAAACTTAATTTTGCTGCTTCAAGCTCTGCTCCTTCCAAATTAAGCTTGTTGTTTAGTTTGTCAATCACATGATCACTTAAAACATAAGTTAAGCAGGAATGAGTGTATCTTGTAAACCATGGAACTTGTTTAAATGCAAAAGGCAAAAGTTCAATTTGACTTATACCTTTTAATCTGCGAAATATTTCTGTACTGGTTATTATTTCCCTTATTAAATTATTTATCTCATCTATTTGAACTCCTATCCTTTCAAGCTGTGGCAGGAAGCTTTCTAGAATAATACTCATTTCACGTCTGTCCTCTTCAAGAAGATTTACTGCACCAGGCAGCATAAATCTAGGATAATGCCCTTCAACGTTAGTTGGTTTGGTAATAGGGTTTTTAAAATTGTTGTTATTATTTTGACCATTTCTTTTGATAAGACTTATCCCAAGATTGTTTTTAATCGAGACGTTTAAAGCATGTTTTTTTGTTGTTTTAGGTTTCATGTTTTCTTTTTAGGTTAAGTAGCGTAAAATTAACTTATACTTTTCAAAGGTTATGTATAGAGATTATGACATAGTGATTGTAGGAGCGGGCCATGCAGGCTCTGAAGCTGCGCATGCATGTGCAAAACTTGGCGCAAGAACTCTTCTTACAGCACTTAATTTAGATACTATTGCTACTATGCCATGTAATCCTGCAGTTGGCGGTCCTGCCAAATCCCATCTTGTTAAAGAAATTGATGCAATGGGTGGAATTATGGGCATAGCTAGTGATGCTACTTATCTACAGTTAAAAACCCTAAATATGAGTAAAGGGCCTGCTGTAAGATCTCTTAGGGCTCAATCTGATAAAAAACAGTATTCAATGTGGGTTAAACACCACTTAGAAAATATACCCAATTTAGATATTTACCAAGCAATGATTACAGGACTAATTATTGAAGAAACCAGCTTAAAAAAACGTATTGTTGGAGTGGAGACATCCCTCGGGGAGAAAATCTATGCAAAGGCTGTTGTAATTACTACAGGGACTTTTTTATCCGGTAAAGTACATGTGGGACTCAAATCTAGTTCAGCAGGCAGACAAGGAGAATTTGCTTCGTTTGGTCTTACTGAAACTCTTACATCACTTGGCTTTAAATCAAGGAGACTTAAAACAGGAACACCGCCCAGACTTGATGGGAAGACGATTAATTTTTCAATATTGGAAGAGCATGTAGGAGATAAGACTCCTTCATTTTTTTCATTCCTTCCGGATAGGCCATATAGAAAACAATACCCATGCTTTTTAACCAGAACAAGTGAGAAAACACACGAAATAATTTTAAATAATCTTGATAAGTCTCCAATGTATAAAGGAATAATTCAAGGTGCTGGACCACGCTATTGTCCATCTATTGAAGATAAAATTGTCAGGTTTAAAGATAAATCCTCTCATCATTTGTTTCTTGAACCAGAAGGATTAAATACAAATGAAATTTATTTACAGGGATGTTCTACAAGTCTTCCAATTGAGATTCAATGGGATATTGTTCATTCACTGCCTGGTTTAGAGCATGCACTTATTATTCGTCCTGCTTATGCTGTTGAATATGATTATTTCCCTGGCACACAATTTAATCATGGTCTTATGTCCAAAGAAATTGATGGGTTGTTTATTGCTGGGCAAGTATTAGGTACAAGTGGTTATGAAGAAGCAGCAGCACAAGGGCTTGTAGCTGGTATTAACTCGGCTCGTTATTTAAAAAACGAAGAGCCGTTAATTCTTGAAAGGGAGTCTAGTTATATTGGTACCTTAATTGATGATTTGGTTACTAAAGAAATGGATGAGCCCTACAGAATGATGACATCTAGATCTGAATACAGGCTTTTACTTAGGCAAGATAATGCAGATCAAAGGCTTACCCCGCTTGGAAGAAAATTGGGGCTTGTGGATGATTTTAGGTGGAAGGTTTTTAATGAGAAGATGGAAAACATGCACGTGGAAAAAACAAAACTTCAAACAACAAAAATTCAACCATCCAACGAAGTGAATCAAATACTTGAAACCTATGGAGAGCATATTAATGAACCAACTATCCTTGCAGAGTTACTAAAAAGACCCAAAATAACATATGAATGTATTAAAGAGCTCTCAGCACTCAGTACTCAGTACTCAGCACTTGGTTGTGAGTATGAAATAGAAACCGAAATAAAATATGAAGGTTACATAAATAGACAATTATTTCAAATCTCTCAACAAAACAAGTTTGAAAAAATCAAAATCCCAAGTGACTTAAACTTCATAGAAATTATTCACCTTTCAAAAGAAGCCAGGGAAAAGTTAACTAAAATAAGACCAATTACAATTGGTCAGGCATCTCGCATTGGTGGTGTGTCGCCTGCTGATATTACGGTTCTGTTAGCTTGTATAAATGGAATGCAAAAGAAAAAAGATAAAATAGTAAATTCAGTTTAATTAAGCTCCACAAGGAACATCTCTGCAAGATGAAACAATAGCATCTAAATCGCTATCTGGGATTGACTGCTCATTTCTCAATACAAATAAATGTCCTACTTTTCCACTCTGTGCTGCTCTTGCCCAATCTTCAAAGGTAGTAAGTTTACTAGAATCCTCTAAGGTTACTTCATGATATCTATCTCTAGTGCTTGTATCAACTCTAGGTACATTTATTTTGTGAATAGGTCCACCAATTTCAAAAACCATTTTTGTATCTCCTTTTATAATCGCTCGCTTCGCACGAATGCTCAGCTCGCTCCTGTCTCTCGATGCATTTTGCTGAGTAAATCAGACAAAATGCTTTTTTCTTCTCTTTCCTATATCCTAATTCCTATCTCCTTTTATTGTGTTGGTTATTGATCCTAGTGCTTTTAAAGTCGTTTGTGAATCAGGTAAAACCTTGTCTATAGTTAAGAAGAAGCAATGACATGCTTTTGTATGGGGTGTGTCAGAAATTCGAGGATAAAGCGGGTGGCACCGGTGGGGTAGGAGTCAAAAACTAAGGAACGAAGTTTTTGAAGGGGACCCCAGAGGTGACAGGACCCGCGTCGTTTGTCATCCTCGAAAGCTTTACAGACCCTTTTGTATGATATATTTTTTATTATGGATACAATTGAGCTGCAAAATAAATTAACCACCCTAAATGAAAACTGGCAATCTCTAAGGGGGTTGCTTTGATTTCACTAAACTTGATGAAGAAATTAAAAGACTTGAAAGTGAACTTGCAAAACCAGATTTGTGGAATAGTCCAGATAAAGCAAAAAACATAAGCAGTAAATTTAGTGCCTTAAAAAATAAAAAAGAAAAGTATCTTTCTTGGTCTACAAGAGTAAATGAGCTAAATGATCTGTTTGAAATGGCAACTCGTGAAAATGAATTAAGTGTTTTGCAAAATATTGATGAGGATATTAATAAATTAGAGAAAGAACTTTCTTCTTACAATATTGAGCATTTGCTTTCTGGTGAATATGATAATTCTGATGCTATTGTTTCAATAAATGCAGGGGCTGGCGGTACAGATGCTCAGGATTGGGCAGAGATGTTGCTTAGAATGTATCAAAGATGGTCTGAAATGTATCATGGCTATGGGTTTAAACTTCTTGAAATGTCTCCTGGTGAACAAGCAGGAATTAAAAGCGCCACATTTAAAATTACAGGACCTTTATCTTATGGATATTTAAGATCTGAACGTGGGGTGCACAGGCTAGTAAGAAAATCCCCATATAAAGCTGGGAAAGACAGTAGACAAACAAGTTTTGCAGGGCTTGAGGTAACACCTGTAATTCCTGATCTAGAATCAACAATAGAACTAAAACCTAATGAAATTGAGATAGAAACCATGAGATCAGGTGGTGCAGGTGGGCAAAATGTAAATAAGGTAGAAACTGCAGTCAGAGTAAGGCATTTACCTAGTGGAATAGTGGTTAGATGTGATCAGGAAAGAAGTCAGCAGCAAAATAAAGAAAGAGCACTGGAAATTCTAAGGAGCAAGTTGTTTGCAATTATGCAGGAAGAACATGAAGCTAAGCTTAAAGAGCTTAAAGGAGATGTTCAAAATATTACCTTTGGAAATGCAATTAGATCTTATGTGCTAGATGAAGGAAGAGTAAAAGATGCTCGTACCAAATATGAAACAAGAGATGTTCAAGCTGTGCTAGATGGAGATTTAGATTCGTTTATTTATGAGTATTTGAAAACAACCATATCTAGTATCTAATACGCTCTATGCTGCTTTCACAAACCTTACTAAATCTTGAAACCCTTTTTTATCATTTACTGCAATATCAGCAATTATTTTTCTGTTTACGGTGACATTTGCCTTGTTTAAAGCATTGATGAATTTACTATAACTAATTCCTTGCTCTCTGCATGCTGCATTAATCCTTGTAATCCATAAAGCTCTAAAATCTCTTTTCTTTTGTCTTCTATGTTTGTAAGCATATCTTAAGGCTTTTAATACTGCTTGATTTGCAGATCTAAAAAGCTTACTCTTGGATCCTACATAGCCTTTTGCATATTTTAAGATCTTCTTATGTTTTGTCTTGGTTGCTCTTCCTCTTTTAACTCGCATGATTCAATGTTGAGCATTTAGCTCAACCCTTTCTACTATCTAACACCATAAGGTAATTGCCTCATTACATGGTCTACTAATGTTTTATCTACTTGGATCTTAGGTGTTCTAATACGCCTTTTTCTTTTGGCTGACATATGCTCATTGATGTGCTGTTTCCCAGCACCTTTGGCCAATACCTTTCCTTTAGCAGTTATTTTAAACCTTTTGCGGGCAGCATGATTTGTGTGTAATTTCGGCATACTAAAAAAGTATACCGTATCCCATATCCAGTATCCAGTAGCTAAGGATTTTTTAAAACTAGAATTCCTTAAGTAGCACTATACGGAATACGGTATACGAAATACTATTTATGCTTATGAGGATGTGGAGCTAAGATAACAAGTGCATTTCTACCTTCCATCTTAGCTGGTTTTTCAGGTGTTCCCCATTCTTTTGTGTCTTCAACAAATCTGTTTAAAAGATCCATTCCAAGATCTTTGTGTTCCATTTCTCTGCCAAACATGGAAACAGAAGCTTTTACTTTATCTCCATTAGTAAGAAATTTTTCGGCTTTTCTTACATTTACCATGTAATCATGTTTTTCTATCTTGTAACGCATCTTTATTTCTTTTACATGCACTAAATGTTGTTTTTTCTTTTGTTCCTTTGCTTTTTTTTCTGTTTCAAATTTATATTTGCCATAATCCATTATTTTTGTAACAGGTGTTGGTTGATCTTTACCACTAATTAAAACAAGATCATATCCTCTCTCTTGTGCTATCTGAACAGCTTTGTTTGTAGGCATTATTCCTAACATTTCGCCTGTTTCAGAAATTAATCTTACTTCTTGTGCCCTAATTCTTTCATTTATCATAGGAAGATTTTTTCCATATGATTTTCTATAAAATCCCTTCAATTATTTATCTCCTTTTTTAATTTTAATCGCTCGTTTCGCGCTAACGCTCAACTTGCTCCCTTCACTCGACACAAAAAATATTCTTCTTCAGAACATTTTTTGCTTTATCTTCACTAATTCCGATTTCCTAACTCATATCTCCTTTTACTATTTATATTATTCCCCAATTTGCCGAAGGCGGGAGTTGAACCCACAAGGACTTGCGTCCGCTACGCCCTGAACGTAGTGTGTTTGCCAGTTTCACCACTTCGGCGCACCTGTAAACAGATAAGTTCGAATACCTGCACAAAATTGTTTTTTGTGATGTGAACTCTTGCAATAACATTTAATTTGATTTTAAAACCTTAGTGATTCTCATTAAATTTTTTAATTAATTTTTACCTACTTTTTGCACCTTAAAATCTATATCTACTCCGAATTCTTTTTTAAATTCTTTGCTTTTTCCTGTTGCAGACCATTTCTCCAATGAACAATCATAATCTTTTATGTTTGATAATAGCTTAAATTTTACCTTTTTTTTGTCAGAATTGGTACTAACCTCAATATCCTTTATAGCACATTTATGTCCTTTATCGAGCCCTTCTGCAATACGAAGAAAAGTACTTAAATCCTTTACCAATTTTTTATGTTCTTTAGGCAATTTATGGAAGTTTGCATGACTGTCTTTAGGATTGCTTCTTCTGTGATATCTGGCAATATTTGCTATAACTTCGACTTCTTCATCGTTAAAACCAATTAACCCGCTGTGTTTAATTAGATAATATGTATGTTTATGATGGTCATTATGTGCAACAAGTGAGCCAATGTCATGGAGAATAGCAGAAGCTTCTAACAATTCCTTTTCTTTATCTTCATAATTATGAAAAATGCCTTTTGTTTTATCAAATATTATTGAACTTAATTTTTGAACATGTTTGGAATGTTCTTCTGGGAAATGATATTTTTTTGCAAGTTCCAGTACACTTCTTTGTCTGATTGTTTGTTGATATTGTAGCCTGTTTTTAATAATTCCTTTTTGTAATAATTTATCAACAATGAGCCCTTCCCTTAAAGCTCTATCACAATATATTATTTCTTTTGTATTTAGGTTTTTCATCACCAGCTTTAGGATAAGTGCTCCTGCAAGTATAATCTCAGCCCTGTTTTTGCTTATGCCAAAGGTATTAGCTCTTTTTGACTTTGGCACTGAAATCATTTTTTCTATAATTGATTCTACTGAGTGGTAAGGAATAACATATTGATTTAAATTTAAAGTGCTTTCGGCATCTGTAAAATTGTGCATTCTATAATCAATTCTTGCTATGGTTTGTATAGTCCCTGATGTTCCTATAAGAGTTTTAAATCCGCCAGCATCTTTTATTTCTTGTATTTTTGTTGTAAGTAAGCTTTCAATGTTTTTTTCTATAAATTCAAATTTTTCTTTAATATTTGTTTCGCTTTTTAATTCTTGTGCTGTAAGTCTTACTGCCCCAAGCTTAATGCTTGATAAGTGATAAATAAACTGCTCATCCCCTACAATTAATTCTGTGCTTCCGCCGCCAATATCTACTATGCAAGCCCTTTTTCTTTTTAGTTCAAATGTTGATAGCACACCAAGATAAATAAGCCTTGCCTCTTCAACTCCTGATATTACGTGTGCATCAATATCTAGTTCTTGCTTGACTTTGTTTAGCCATTCTTTTCCGTTAATTGCTTCTCTAATTGCACTTGTTGCTGAAGCAAAAATTTCATTTACATGATGACCTTCTGCAAGTTTTTTAAACCTTTTTAGGGTATCCATTCCTTTCTTCATGTCTTTTTTAGTTAACTCATGACTTGGTTCAGTAAATGTACCGAACCTTACAGTTTCCCGTAGTCTGTCTAATACCTTAAATGACTGTGTCTCTGGATTTATCTCAACTACAACAATGTGAAAAGAGTTTGATCCAAGGTCAATTGCTGCTATTTTCTCTTTCATTTTAAAAAATGTTTAAAAGCCTTTTTCATATCAAGTTTAACAATCTTACCGTTGCTTTGCTTTAAGAATGCACCTTTACCGCTTACTACCTCTCCTATTATTTTTACTTCTTTGAATTTCTTTAGGTTTTTAATGTCTTTTTTACTAACTGTACCTACTAATTGATAATCTTCTCCTCCATATAGTGCAAGTTTGTAAGGATTAATTTTATTTTGCTTGGTACTGTTTAATAAATCTTTTGATAAAGGAATTTCTTTTTCTTTTGCAATTATTTTTACTTTACTTTCTTTTGCTATTTGTATAAGACAATCTGCAAGACCATCGCTTGCATCCATAAGGGAGACACGTTTTGTAAATCTAACGATATCTTGCCCAAGTTTTATTTGAGGGATAGGCACTTTGTGGGTGTTTATGAGGTATGAGGTGTAAGGTATGAGATATGAGTTTTTTTTATTTAGTAGGTATAGCCCAAGTGCACTGTCTCCGAATGTTCCAGTAGCAAAAACAACATCTCCTGGTTTTGCATTTGATCTAAGCCCATTATTTTTAGAAGTTGCTTTTCCAATGATAGTTACAGTAATGTTAATTTCTTTAGATCTTGCAACATTACCGCCAACAATTTGTACCTTGTATTTTTTAGAGCAGTTGACGATTCCTCTGTATAGGTTTTTTAACCACTTATAAGAACACTTTTTGGATATTGAAAGAGAAATAAGTGCATAAAGTGGTTTTGCACCAATTGATGCAACATCGCTTAGATTTACTGCTACTGATTTCCAGCCTATTTCTTCTGGTTTGTAATCTTTTAGGGTAAAGTGGGTATTTTCAATCAGTGAATCAGTGGTTAGAACAAGATTGTTTTCCAAGATTGCAACATCATCATGAAGATATTTCTTAGAGTTTGGTGTTAACTTTCTTATTAGTTCTAGTATTTGTTGCTCTGAAATCATTACCCACACTCATACCAATTTTTTCCCCACGAAATGTCTACTACCAAAGGTACTTTTAAAGGTTGGTCTAATTCCATTGCTTCTTTTACAATTTTTTCAACCTCTTTTTTCTCATCCGGATGTACATCTAAAATTAGTTCGTCATGTACCTGCATAATTAACTTTGATTTTTTGTTTTTTAATTCATTGTAAAGCTTTATCATGGCTAATTTCATAATATCAGCAGAAGTCCCTTGCAAAGGTGCATTTGCTGCTGCTCTTTCATCTTCTCTTTGCAGTGCTTTATTTCTCAGATTTAAATTTTTAAAATACCTTCTTCTTCCATACATTGTTTCTACGTAACCATTTTTTCTTGCATTTTTTAATAAGTTTTCAAAAAACGGTTTTACTTTTGGAAATGATTCAAAGTATTTATCTATAAAATTTTGTGCTTCTTTTTGACTAATATTTAATTGTCTTGCAGTTGCAAATGGACCTTGCTGATAAATAAGTGCAAAATTTAATGTTTTACCGTGCCCTCTCATTTCTGGTGTAATTTTATCTTCACTTACACCATAGATTTCCATTGCAGTTCGTTTATGGATATCTTCACCTTCTTTAAATGCTTTTATAAGAACTGAATCTTCAGTCATATGTGCTAGAACCCTAAGTTCAATCTGAGAATAATCAGCACTTAAAATGGAACCACCTTTTATAGAAGACACAAAGGCTTTTCTAATTTTTCTGCCAAGCTCTGATCTGATTGGAATATTTTGTAAATTAGGATTGCTGGAACTTAATCTTCCTGTTGTGGTGATGGTTTGATTGAATTCACAATGGACTTTACCGGTTCTTTTATTTATTTGTTCTGGCAATGCATCTGTATAGGTTGAGATTAATTTGGTTAATTGCCTGAATTCAAGAATTTTTTCTATAATACCTGTTTTGTCGTTTGGTACAAGAGCTTCCAGTGTTCTTGCATCAGTAGCAAATTGTCCTGTTTTTGTTATTTTCCCTTCATGTTCTATTTTTAGCTTTTCAAATAGAACCTTGCTTAGTTGTTGTGATGAATTGATGTTA
>JACOTS010000139.1 GCA_016178265.1 Candidatus Melainabacteria bacterium | reverse complement strand
TCTTCTAAGAAAAATAAAACCAGAGAGCTTATAACTGTTACTGCATAGCTAATGTAGTATTTTAAGATTAACTACTCAATGAAGTAAGATTTTATCCGATTTATTCGGTAAAATCTGAAAAGCAGCTATAAGAATTGTATAAAAAGTACACTTTACAAAACCGGCGAAGCTCATTCGTGAGCAAGCCGGTGGTAGATAGAAACGTATGACTTAATACATTATGATTTCTAATACAATACCCTATAGTTTTAGCTAAACATTTTTCTTACACTATCATACATGGCACCAGGTTTATTAGACAAAGTATTAAGCCTTGTATTTGAAAACTCTTGTTTAATCTGTAGTGAATCCTCACAAAACAACTTGGTTTGCACAAATTGCAAGGATGAATTAAGTAAACAATCTACAAGCTATGTTAGAAACCTTAAACATATCACTGTCTACAGTTATGGATTTTACGGTGGAAAATTAAGACAAAGCATTCTTAATTTTAAAAATAATGATAAAAATTTATCCGTTTTCTTTTCCGGGCTACTAACTCAACATTGGCTCAAACTAAATAACCACCTGCCAATTAACAATATTATGGTAATCCCGGTTCCATCTCATTTAAAAAGAATAAAAGAAAGAGGATATTGTCATACCACATTGATTGCAAAAGGTTTTGCGCAAAACCTTTCTTATAATTTTTCAAACAGTTTAATTAAAAGAAAAAGACATACTAAACATATGAACAAATTAAAAAACAAATTAGAAAGGTATAAAAATGTAGAGGAAGCTTTTGACATTATAGGTAATATTCACACAAATACAAATTTAGTAGTTATAGATGACATATTAACTTCTGGAGCAACAATGCAAGAAATTGCCAAAACACTCCTAAAGCATAATCCACATATTAAAATCACAGGACTTACTATAGCTTGTGGAGATAAGTTTACTTAATTATTGTCTAATTACAATCATTGGGCCTTTGGGATCCCCATGTCTAAATTGTTTTGCATAAAGGTTATCTGTAGAAAAAAGTTCATCTGTTTTTCCTTCCCACACAAACTTTGAATCATAAAGAAGAAGTATTCTGCCTTTAAATTTTCCAATTGTACTTAAGTTATGAGTAACTAAAACACTTGTAGCATGCAGCTCATTCTGAAGTTTAATTATGTAATCAATAATTATATTAGAAACAACCGGATCTAAACCGCTGGTGGGCTCATCATAAAGTATAACCTCAGGATCATTAATGATTGCTCTTGCAAAGCTAACTCTTTTCTTCATACCCCCTGACAGTTCATCAGGCATTAAATGCTCAATTCCAGAAAGTCCAACAAGTCTTAGCTTCTCAAGAACTTTTTGCTTAAGAAGTGTTGGTTCTAATCTTTGAGGAGCATTAACTAATGGAAAAGCAACATTATCAAATACATTTAACGAATCAAACAAAGCAGCTCCTTGAAAAGCCATTCCTATTTTTGAAGTTTTTAAAAACACTTTTCCTTCATCAGGTTCCTCAAGCCCACACAAAAGTTTAAGCAAAGTAGATTTACCTACTCCTGAAAATCCAATTACAAGTAATATTTCACCTTTATAAACATTAAAACTTACATCATCAAGTACTTTGTGTTTACCAAAGTATTTACTAACGTTTTTAACTTCAACTATAGTTTCCCTATCATCCATTAACAACTTACCTGAACCTTATTTCTTAAAGCATTCTTAATTGCAAGTGCTTCCACTAAAAGATTTTCAACTTTATCAAGAGGAACCATATTTGGACCATCACTCAAAGCCTCATCAGGATTAGGATGGGTCTCCATAAATATTCCATCACAGCCAGCAGCAACAGCAGCTTTTAAAAGAGATGGAATAAACTCTCTTTGCCCGGATGATTTAGTACCGCCTCCTCCGGGTAATTGAACTGAATGGGTACAATCAAACACTACAGGAATACCAAACTTATGAATAATATCAAAACATCTCATATCAACTACAAGGTTGTGATATCCAAAACTAGTACCACGCTCTGTAATTAGAATATTTTCATTCCCCGTAGAATACGCTTTTTTTACTATATTAACTACATCATCAGGTGCAAGAAATTGTCCTTTTTTAATGTTAATAACTTTACCAGTACGTGCAGCTTCAACAATCAAGTTGGTCTGACGACAAAGAAATGCAGGGATCTGAATAATATCCAACACATCTTTCACGACATTTATTTCTGAAATCTCATGTACATCTGACAAAACAGGAACATCTATTTTTTGTTTTACCTCGCTAAGTATTTTTAAACCTTCTTCAATCCCATATCCCCTAAAACTATCAATAGAAGTTCTGTTTGCTTTATCATATGATGACTTAAAAATAAAAGGTATTTTTAAACGCTCGCACAAGAGCTTAAGAGTTTCAGCTGTTTTTAAAGCCAAGTCCCTGTTTTCAATTACACAAGGACCTGCAATTAAAGGTAAAAAAGGTAAATTTTTATCAACTCCCCATTCAATTTTTCCAAGACAAACTTTTTTCATATCAAGTAATATAATAACTCAAATGTTATTTAATTTCACTTCGTCCTTCCAATGCTCTAGCAATGGTCAATTCATCTGCATATTCAAGTTCAGTACCTGCCGGCAAACCAAAACCCAGCCTGGTAATCTTCTTGCCTAACGGAGAAAGTATACGGTTTAAATAAAGCATGGTGGCTTCTCCTTCTGTACTAGTATCTAAAGCAAGGATTATCTCATTTAAATTATTCTTGCTTACCTTCCCTAAAAGTTCTTTTATACTTAACTCATCAGGGCCTATTCCATCAATAGGTGAAATAAGTCCGCCTAATACATGATAAACTCCTTTGTATTCATTTGTTCGTTCAATAGCAATTAAATCTTTGGGTTCTGATACAACACAAATTGTTTTGTTATCACGAGAAGAGCTAACACAGATTTCACATGGATCATTTGCACTTATGTTGTGACAAGAAGAACATTTTTTTATTAATTTTTTTGCTTCCAGAATTGAATTGGCGAGTTTTTCAACCTGCTCCATATCCTGGTTCAAAACATAAAATGCCATTCTTTGTGCAGACTTGGGTCCAACCCCTGGTAATTTTTGGAATTCTTCAATTAATTTTAAAAGAGGCTTTGTATATTTCATTTCATGCAATTGGTGGCAATCCTTGACCACCTGTCAATTTCCCTAATTTTTCCTGAGAAACAGACAGTGCTTTAGTAGTAGCATCTTTAAAAGCCGATAAAATAAGATCTTCTAATGTTTCAACATCATCCGGATTAACAGCTTCTTTTTTAATTTTCAAATCCTTTATTTCTCCCTGAGCAGACATAAACACTTCAACAAGTCCGCCACCTGATTGACCTGTAACATCTATTTTGCTAAGTTCTTGTTGAGCTTGCACAATAGATCTCTGAAGCATTTCTGCTTCTTTAATCATTTTTTTTATATCCATGAATTCGCCCCCACCGATAAATTTACTTTTTAAGTACTTATTATATAAGATACTGCATACTTCACATCCTAACAACAAAAAAGGACGGTAATACCGTCCTAAAAAGTTTATACCTGAAAATTATTTAGTTTAGCTACAACAGCAAATATCTATGCCAGTTTCACCTTCATCGCACTTTGATACATCTCCATCAGGTGCTAAATGGCCATTCTCATAATCACCTTGAGATTTACAATAAGTTTGACATTCTTCATCAGCATCTGCATATGATGGTAAAAAAGCAAATGATAAAAAAGTCACAATAGACAGTCCAAGCAATATCCTTAAGGCACTCATACACAACCTCTCTTCATTAAAGACTCTTACAATAGTAAATATGCACAAAAGAACAGACTACTATTTGGGGTTACCCCCACATTAGATAAAAGCTTATTATTTACAATTTATGCTTTTAACAAGCTCTGGGTCATTATTACTACAAATTTACTGGGTTTTATGAGATACTTCTTGTTTGGTTAAAAAATGGATAATCTTTGGTAACTCTTTTGTCTGTCCTACTGCCATAACATGAATGCCACCGATATTTAATTTTCTTATCTCATCAACAATTGCTTTAGCAATCTCCAGTCCTTCTAATTTAGCATCTTCAGAACTCTCAATTTTTTTTATAATGTCATCTGGAACAGTAACACCGAATACTTTTTCATTCATAAAGTTAGCCATTTTCAAACTTTTAAGCGGTGTAATGCCAATGATTGTTTTTTTAGCTAAATCATTTCCTATAGAATCAACAAACTTTTTAAGTTGCTCAACTTCATAACATATTTGTGTTTGAATAAAGCCTGCGCCTATACTAAATCTTTCTTCTAAAGTCTCTCTTTGTTTTAATAAATCCGGCGCATTAGGATGTGCAGTACAACCAATAAAAAAATTAGTTTTGCCATTTAATTCTTTTCCAGCCATATCAAAACCATTGTTAAGTTTATTTAAAACAGTTATTAATTCAGTGGTATTTAAATCAAATACAGGCTTTGCTTCAGGATGATCTCCTCCTTTTGGATCATCCCCTCTCATTGGCAAAACATTTCTTATACCAAGTGCACTCGCGCCTAAACAATCTGCTTGCAAACCAATTCTATTTCTGTCCCTACAAGTTAATTGCCAAATAACATCTATTCCTTCCTTTAAAACATATTGAGCAGCAGCCATTGGACACATTCTCATGTTTGCACCTTGTCCATCAGTTAAATTAATTGCATCAACCAGACCATTGAGCTCTTTTGCTAGCTGAGCTAAGTTTGATACGTCTGTACCCTTTGGTGGTTCAAGTTCACAGGTTATAATAAATTTCCCTTCAGTAATTGCTTCTCTTAATCCCATAATTAATTCCAATCTATTATCTTATCTATTTGCTCATATTCTAGAGATCAATTACACTTGATTATAGCTTAAGAAAGGAAAATAAAGTTGTGTTTTTAAGAAAATTCTCAAGGGATATCGGTATAGATCTAGGCACTGCAAATACTTTAGTTTGCACTTCAGAAAGAGGAATTGTTCTTAGAGAACCTTCAGTAGTTGCAGTAAACAAAGAATCAAAAGAAGTTCTTGCAGTAGGAGAAGAAGCAAGAGCTATGATCGGTCGAACACCAGGACATATCATTGCAACAAGACCACTGAGAGACGGTGTTATAGCTGATTTCAGACATGCAGAAATGATGCTTAGATATTTTATAGACAAAGTTAATGGGAAAAGTAAATTCGGCAGACCACTTGGAAAACCAAGAGTAGCAATAGGTATACCATCTGGAATCACAGAAGTAGAAAGAAGAGCAGTAAGAGAAGCTGCTGAAAATGCTGGAGCAGGTCCTGTTTATCTTATTGAGGAACCTATGGCAGCTGCAATAGGTGCAGGAATGCCAGTTGCTGAGCCAATTGGAAGTATGATTGTCGATATTGGTGGGGGAACCACAGAAGTAGCCGTTATTTCACTATCAGGTATTGTTGTTAGCGAATCAATCAGAGTTGCCGGTGATGAGCTCAATGAAGCAATAATTCAATACATGAAAAAAGTTTATAACTTAGCAATTGGTGAAAGAACCGCTGAAGAAATTAAGTTTAGGTTAGGCTCTGCTTTTAAAACAAATGAAGATAATGAAAAACTTGAAGTAAGGGGATTGAATTTAATTAACGGTTTGCCTAGAACTGTTGTAATTGCAAGACCTGAGGTAAGAGAATCAATGCAAGATCCTTTAAATGAAATAGTTGAAGCAGTTAAAAGAACGCTGGAAAGAACACCTCCAGAACTTGCTGCAGACATATATGACAGAGGAATTGTAATTGGCGGTGGCGGTGCTCTTTTAACAGGACTAGATGAACTTATATCACATGAAACAGAAGTTCCAGTCCACATCTCAGATGATCCTTTATCTTGTGTTGTAGTTGGTACAGGAAAAGTATTAATTGACAAGACCTTAAGAAGGATTTTAGATGCAGCTGGGCAATACGAATAATACATAAAATATCCTGCTGCTTTTGTAATTATTTCGATTAAGTTAATATCGTTACTACCTAGCTAGTGTAATATTTCAAAGCAAGCTACTCAAGAAGTAAGATTTTATCCGATTTATTCGGTAAAATCTTGATAGCAATATTAAGAAGCCCATAATATGTGCACTTTACAAAACCGGCGCAGCTTATTCGTAAGCAAGCCGGTGGTAGGTAAAAACTTAATATCTTAATTATGTTTTTAAAAAAGTCAACAACTCAAGCATTTGCTATTAGTGGCAAAGCATTGTTTAATGTAATACTTCTAATAATTTTTTTTTGGATAGTGTCCAGGCCTTTAAAAGGTATTGGTGAAAAACTATATGGTTTTTTCGGTAAAACTGCACATACCACATATCAAAATATTTCTGAGAGCAGATCAAATGTTAATCAACTTTTTAAAGCAAATGAATTGCTAAACAAACAAGAAGAAACCATAACTAAACTTAACTTTAAATTAAACAACATCGGGTCAGAAATCAAAGAAAATAAGGAGCTAAAATCACTATTAAAAATAAAAAAGGATTTAAACTACAGAACACTTAGTGCAAGAATTATTGGCAGAAGTGCTGATAATTGGCACAAACAAGTAATAATTGACAAAGGATTAAATGAAAACATTATGATTGGAGATTCTGTATTAAGCAATAAAGGCATCGTAGGTCAGATAGTTGAAGTAAATAAACAAACATCAACTATTCAATTAATTTCTGATCCTAGTTTTAAACTAGGTTGCAAAATAGTTGATAAGGATTTAATTGGCATAGTAAAAGGCAAAACGACATCATATGGATTATTGAAATATATCCCTGTAGGAAGTAATATTAAAATTGGTGATAAAGTTGTGACTTCCGGTATAACAGTAAGTAATTTAGCACCAACTTTTCCCAAAGGTTATCCCATTGGTAAAGTAAGTAGAGTAAGTAAAAAGAAAAATAAATTTTCAGATTTATATATTGAAGTTAAGCTTTATGAAGACCTTACTAAATTAAGCAATGTTTTAATTTTTTCACCAATTTAATTTATAACTGCTGGAGCGTTCGCGCGACATGAGCGTTATAATAATACTGCTGTTAGGTATGGCAGATGCTTTACGAACCTGGTCAGGTAGGAAACTAAGCAGCCATAAGTTAAGTTTTCTGGGTATACCTAATGGCATAAGATAAATTTGGGTTTGCTATAGGGTGTTCCCTATTTTTTTATTTAAATTAAGGGGAATTAAATTCTAAGATTAGAGTAGGGGATTGCTTAATTTTTTATATTTAGTTATCCTATTTATTATGACAGAAAAAAGATATTTATTAGGTGAAATATTAATTAGTCTTGGTGTTCTTACAGAAGATCAACTCAACTTAGCTTTAAAAGAACAAGAAGAGATTGATAAAGCTGGAGGAGAACATAAACCAATTGGACAGATATTACTTGAACATGGGTTCATTTCTCCAAATGATTTAATTGAAGCTATTAAGATTCAAACCAAACAAAAAGAACCTATTTAGTTATTGACAAACTGATAGCAGGTATAAGACTGATTTAACTTTTACATAAGTGGGTAAAGATTATGTAACCATCTTCATTGGTTATATAACTTATGGTTTGTTTATTTAGACAAATACTTTTCTTATTTATGACATTACTATTATTTAGTAATTTGAAATCACTAGCTGTTGATGAACTGGAATTAAAAGCCCCTTCATGGGCTGAACTTAAAACAAAAACTATTCTTAAAGGTAATATTTCAGAATCAAACCCTATGACTGGAATAGGAGTTATTGGACTTAGATTCATTCATAAAACAGGTTACCCAACATTTATAGAAGAAGTTTATCCAAATTCCCCTGCTGAACATGCTGGAATACAAAGAGGAAATCTAATAGTAACGATTAATGGAATAAAAACAAACACACTCAATCCGGATGCAGTATATGAACTCCTATCTGGAGCACCGGGCAGCAGAGTACAAGTTCAAATCTCTCAAGAAGACAATACGCTCTTTACTGTTACTTTAATTAGAGAAGACTTAGCAAATTTTTCAGATCACATACAGAAAAGATACTTAACCGGACCAATAGCAGTACCATTTGACTTTAAAGATATCTTTCCATTTCATTAAAAATTTATTTGTAACAGGTGTGATGGCTTTCTTACTTTATCCTTGCAGTAAACGAATGTAACAGTTTGCTTAAGAGCGAATTAAAAACTAGCTTCTTGTTATCCTTTTTTTAACATTCAAAGGTACAAAGTATCTATGATAGATACTCACAAAGGAAGAAAGAATTATGGAATCTATTAACTGCAAAAACAAAGCCAGAAATAAGCATTTAAGAAAAGTGGAACGTTTTTACCCTGTTATTCACAAAAGCAGCAAACATAACCATTTATTAATTGACATGAATGATAATGAAAATGGCAGCAAAAAAGAAGATTACTTAGCTATATACGATAAGGCTAGTAGAAAGAACTATATTCTAAGATTATTAGCAGTAGCATAAATGATTAAACTTCTAAAATTAATTTCTATTTTTTCAATTTGCTTTTTTCTTACTACCAATAACGCATTTGCATATCAAGAACAAGAAAATCAAAAAACTCTTCTTAAAGGAATTATCTCAGAAGATTATTCAAAACCATCTACAGGAATTGGTGTCATTGGGCTACGTTTTATACATCAAACGGGATATCCAACTTATATAAAAGAAGTTTATCCAAATTCACCTGCAACGAGAACAGGCCTGAAAGAAAATGATCTAATATTTTCAGCAGACGGAATAAAAACTGATAGCTTAACTCCGGAAGGTATATATCAGTTATTATCTGGCACTCCAGGGACCCCTATTACACTTGTTATTTCCAGGGGAACGAACATGTTTAGCGTAGAACTTATAAGAGAAGATCTGGCAAATTTCTCAGATAATGTACAAAACAGGTATTTATCTGGACCTATTTCAGTACCATTTGACATTAGAAAACTATTTGCTTTTGAATAATAGTTCAAATTTCTGCCAAATATTATTACCTAAATTTAGCCTAAAGGCTTTTTAAAGAAGAATTTGTACTTTAATTACTATAAATATCTAGCATGTTAAAATGTTCAAGCTATTACCTTTAACAGCTGGAAAGAACTGTGTAATAATCTATTATTAGAAAAAAAAGCAGCTTTCTTAGTTATATTTATTAGCTAGTAAACATAGAACAGGAG
>JACOTS010000137.1 GCA_016178265.1 Candidatus Melainabacteria bacterium | reverse complement strand
TTTAAAGTTTCTTGCCATTTGTTGTGCACCAAGCGTTGCGCCTTCCAATACATACATGCAACCAAGAGCTTGTTCAAAAGACTCGATCTCGGGTAAATCATCACAACTTGGAATATCTTGAGCAGTAACACTCAAAAAAGCAAGATCTTTTTCAATCAAATGAGCTTTTCTTCTCTCATTAAAATTAAAACCAGAAGCTTGCCACTCGGATCTTGCACCAAATTTTTCTTCCATAGGTTTATAAAAACCCCAAAATTTTTCCAGCAAAACTCTGTACCTATCTAAAGGAGGAGCTTTACCTAAAAGCCCATTAAATATTGTGTTTTGTTGTAGTTTTATATGTCTAGAATCAGTTTCGGTTTTTAATTTATCTAAAATAGGAGGTCTTTTCCAATTTCCAAAAGGGTTTTGACTTGTAGCTTGACTGCTTTTCACTGTTCCTCCACCAATAACATTTGTCATAATATCACCTCTGTAAGTGTCAAAGTAATTATAAGTTTAGTTTAAATGTGTGCTTCATGCAAATGTATACTCTTTTTCTACAACCGCCTGCTCGCTCATAATTCGCTTCGCAGGCTTTGCAATGTGCACTTATTAGCTACTTTTAGTAATGGTATCAAGATTTTACCGAATAAATCGGATAAAATCTTATATTTTGAACAGTCTATTTAGAGTATTACACTACCTAAGCAGGGACCATTTTTTATTGTAGTGAAATGATATAAAATGGTTAATTGAACAGATTAGAGTTAAATCCAAAATCTGCAATCTAAAATCCAAAATTATTTCGCCGCGGTAGCTCAGTTGGTAGAGCAGAGGACTGAAAATCCTTGTGTCGGCAGTTCAATTCTGCCTCGCGGCATTTCAGAAAATCAGAGAATTAGAACCCAGCAAGTTTCATCAAATTTTGAAATGTAGTACTATCCCTAACATCAATTAAAACTTTTTTAATTAAAGCTGCTTGAATATTTGTTAAGCAAGGGAATAAAAAGCAAGGACTGGTTTTTATTTTTAGAGCCTACTTACTTAATGATTAATAAGAAAATTTCTTTCTTGATTATTTTTTTACTGGCCCTTGTTTTCTCATTTGGGCTGTTAAATAAATCTTTGGCGCAAATTATTAGTTGTGGTAATGGCACCTGTGAATCTGGAGAAGACTATATTAATTGTCCATATGATTGTTCTGGACAGCCTGCTCAAGCAACAGGATCAAGTACAACTTCCAGCAGTGGTGGTAGTACATCGACTTCTTCTGGCTGTATCTGCACTCATCAATTTAGTTTTTCAGATGGTAAATATTGCATAACGGCTACCACTAATACAGGAGACAACTTAAGATGCATACCAGACACATATTCATATGACCATAGAATAAATGAATGTGTGCAAATGGGTCCAGGATGTACATTTACACCAACAAATACAAGATGCTGCGCACAAGATTACAAAATGGAGTTTGCTCCAACAAATGACACCATACAATATTGTGTTTCTAAAAGACTTTTTTCTGGATTAATCAGTGATGATAAAAATTACATTCAAGCTCAATTCCTAGAAAATTTTAATGGAGGGAATCAATGTGTATGGGTTACTTCTCAAAACTCATGTACCCCGCCAAATAATTCATGTTCAAATAGTTCTCCTACCACCCCTTCATCCTCAAGTGGCAGTGGTTCACCGACACCTTCATACACCTGTGGATGGGGAGGAGCATATGGGAATTATTGTGACCCAAATGGCACCTGCCCACCAGGACAAAAATGTGCAGAGCATTCTAGCAACCAGTGCGGATGCATTACTCCAAATGTATGTGGTAACGGAGTATTAGAGTGGGGTTATTCGATAAATGGAGTAGTGCAAAGCGAAAGCTGTGATGATGGAGCACAAAATGGTTTAAATGACAAGTGTACAAAGAACTGCAAGTATGTATGCGGAGCTCGCAATAATCAAAATGTTTGTGCAGATGATGAATGTCCAAATCCAGGCGAGACATGTGCATATGATAGCAGTACGAATACTTGCTCATGCTTACCCCCTTGTGGTGGTGGTACTACAACTAATCCACAATGTACAGGGAGAAGCTGTCCTAGTGGGGAAGTCTGTACAACTATAATTACAGCTAACGTTAATAATAATACAACAGTGGGAAGATGTGAGTGCAAGGAACCTTGTGGAAGTATTGATCCATTAAAATTTTCCTTTACCTACAAATACAATCATTCAAAACATTAATAAATGTAATATTGGCAATGGAACTATTCCCTACAACTTGTTTGGTGGGAATGACAAAACTTGTTTTAAATGCTCTCAATTTGCTGAGGTTTTTTGCAAATGCATTAAATGTCACTGGGGTAACGTGGGTGAAGTTTTTCAACTTTTTACTGAGTGTTCATATACACAGGATTGCTCAAAGACATTTGCGCCTCATCTAATAAACTTGATAAAAGAAACACAAGGTTCTCAAGATCATTACTATATAATAGAACCTCAACTCGTTGGTTTGTCTGGAATTAATCCATTAACTGGTCAACCATTTAACCCGATTTATTGTGACTGGACTCAGCCAGCAGGTTCTGCAATTAATGTCCCGGATAACTGTAAAAATGCTAGATGTAAAGCAGAAGTTAATTTCTTAAGTTCACTCCAAATAGCTCCTCCACAACCATATCTTGGAAATGTCTATGAATGTAGAAAATATGAACCAATGCCAACTGGTACACTTCTTTCACAATGTACAAATTTCAATGTACAAGTTGGTTTATCTGATGTGCCAGCAGCCTGCTGTCCTGGTCATTGTGAAACGATTCCAAGCACCACAAATATACCTGCTGATGCACTTAACATTGATGAGCCACCGGGAGGATATAACCCAAATCAGGTTTGCTCTGTAGCAATGCCACCACCACCACCACCACAAACCCCCTCTAGCTGTCAGTTAAAGAATCCAGATGGTACGATAACAAATGTGCCTGCCAATTCAAGCATTTGTTTAAATTCTGGGACCTTAAATATTGTCGCTAATTGTACCCAAGATTATAATCTGTTTGGAACCTGGAATGCTCAATGGCTTTACTCTGCATGCCCTAATTATTGTATTCAATCAACAGATCCTGCTACTGGATTACAAAAAGCTTACTGCAGGTAAAATCCAAAGCTGATTTTTGTTTGGAGTTGCCCCCTTTTTATTACAAAGATTAACCCGTCAAACACATATACTTAATGAACTTTTTTTAATATTTATAGGGCAAATACTAGTACTTAAACAAGCACTACATATTTCTAGAGACTATAATTCAAACATATAAGTACAATCTAGTTAAGAGAAAGGAAGTAAGTTATGGCAACTAAGCAACAAGAATTACATCCATCAGTCGTTAAGTTTTTAAGCAATTCACCTAAGAAGATGCTAATTAATGGTGAGTTTGTTTCTGCAAAGTCAGGCAAAACATTTGACACAGTTAATCCTGCTACAGGAGATGTAATTGTCAAAGTTTGTGAAGCAGATAAAGAAGATATAGATTTAGCAGTAAAAGCTGCAAGAAAAGCCTTTGAAGGGGAGTGGAAAAAGGTTACACCCTATCAAAGAGAAATGCTTTTAAATAAGCTAGCTGATCTTATTGAAAAAAATGCAGAAGAGCTTGCGCAACTTGAAACACTTGATAATGGTAAACCAATCAGTGAATCAAAAGCAGTAGATGTTCCTGCTTCTGTTCAACACTTTAGATATTATGCAGGCTGGGCTACAAAAATACATGGAGAAACACTTCCTGTATCTGTAGGCAATTTCCATGCCTATACTCTACGTGAACCAGTAGGAGTAGTTGGTCAAATTATTCCATGGAATTTTCCGCTTCTTATGGCAACCTGGAAAATTGCAGTAGCAGTTGCATGCGGAAATTGCGTGGTTTTAAAACCAGCAGAGCAAACACCGCTTACAGCACTAAGGCTTGGTGAACTTGTTATGGAAGCAGGATTTCCACCAGGAGTTATAAATATTTGTCCAGGATTTGGTGAAACAGCCGGTGCAGCACTTTCCAGTCATATGGATGTAGATAAGGTTGCATTTACTGGTGAATACATTACAGGTAGAAAAATTGTTCAAGCATCCGTAGGAAATTTAAAGAGAGTTTCTTTAGAGCTTGGCGGAAAATCGCCAAACATAGTATTTACTGACGGAGATATGGAAGGTGCGCTTAGAGGGTGTATGGGAAGTGTCTTCTTTAATCAAGGGCAGGTATGCTGTGCTGGAACAAGACTCTTTATAGAAAAGAAAATCTATGAGGATTTTGTCAGCAAGCTTACTGACAAAGTAAAGAAAATCAGGGTTGGTATGGGACTTGATCCAAATACACAAATGGGACCTCTTGTAAGTGATGATCAACTAAAGAGAGTCACTGGTTATTTGGAAGCTGGCAAAAAAGAAGGTGCAAAACCAACGTGTGGTGGTGACAGAGTAAAAGAAGGAGATCTCTCAAAAGGTTACTTTGTACAACCAACAGTTTTTGCTGATGTTAACAACAACATGAAAATTGCTCGTGAAGAAATTTTCGGACCAGTTGTTAGTGCAATTCCATTTAAGGATGTAGAAGATGTTGTTTTCCAAGGCAATGATACTACCTACGGACTTGCAGCAGGCATTTGGACGAACGATCTTAAAAAAGCACACAAGGTTGCAAAAGCAATTAAAGCTGGAACCGTATGGGTGAATTGCTATAACTGCTTTGATCCATGTGTTCCATTCGGAGGCTTTAAGCAAAGCGGATACGGCAGAGAAGGCGGACTACATGCACTTGAGCTTTATACCCAGCCAAAGAGTGTATGGGTTAGCTTAGACTAAGCCAATACAAACCTAACGCTTAACGCTTCTTTAGCTGCTTTGTATCCTATGTCAATTAATTTATCTATTTCTTCATCGGTTAAGTCAAGATCTAATGGATTTATATGACTTAAATTAGGTGTAATGGTTGTAAGCTCACCCCGCTTTTTGCAAGTTTTTGCTTCTTCCCACCTTTTTAAATCCTCTATAAATCTTGCATAAGAAGATATTTCATAGCCTCTGATTATCTTTGAGATTCTACCTTTGGTTTCCTTAAATTGTGTATATGAACTTAGATTTACTACAAGTACAGGAAGTAACAAATCAGCAAAATCAAAGAAAAGCGGGGTATTATTCCAATGAGCCCCATCTACATAACAATTTTTTCCTACCTTGTGTGCTTTAAAGACCCCACTAATTGCAGTTGTTGCTGCAATTGCATCTTTTAACTTTCCAAATCTAAGGACATTGCAATAAAGGGGGCTGGATTTACTATCTGGTCTTTTAGTAGCCATGATGTGCAATTGAGGTGTGTTTTCAATTTTGTTTAGTTCACTTTTTGTAAATTGCTTTTCAAGCCAAAGACCTATTTTAATTGTTGAGGGCTCAAAAACCACAAACTCAAACTTGTTTGGAATAAACCAAAGAGGAAAAACCTTCTTGTGAACCTTTGACTCTTTAAATAAATAAATTAAACTGTCCGGATGTCTTTCAAGGAAAATAAAAGGTGCAATTAGTGCTCCTCCTGATACAGCTACTATTTCATTAAACTTTATACCTCTTTCAAAGCAGTACTTATAAATCCCAAGATGGGTATATGCTTTAACACCGCCGCCCGATAGTATTAGGTTAAACTCTCTCATGGTTAGGTAGGTAAATCTTATTTAAGTTAAACAGTTTATGCAACGTGTCTCTACTTTAAAAGCACTTGAATGTTGCTTATCTGTAAACCAGTTATAGATAAAACTTTTCTTTTTTGATTAAATCCGGAAATCATTTTTATATTTGATTTTGAAATTTTAAGCTTCTTGCTAAGAAAGTAAACAAGTTCTTCATTAGCTTTACCATCCACTGGAGGCGCATTCAATTTAATTTTTAGTGCATCCCCATAAGGCCCAACAATTTCTGTTTTAGATGAACGTGGAACAATATAAACAGAAAGAATTAAAGAGCCTTTTTCTTTTTTTTCTTTTATCCAGGACAAGGTTAATTTACTGTTTTTGGGCTCTTAGTTTTAAGCTCTTTTTCAGTGCTTTCAACAGAAACGCTTTTTGTTCTTTTGATTTTTGCTCCGAGCAAGTTAAATTTTTGAACAATGTGTTCATATCCCCTATCTATATGATCAAGCCCTGTAATCTCGGTTGTGCCGGATGCAATAAGCCCTGCAATAACAAGCCCTGCACCACCTCTAATATCTTCTGCAACTATCTTTGTGCCGCTTAAGCTTTCTACACCTTTTATTACAGCCACGTTGTTATTGATTTTAATATCTGCGCCTAATCTTATAAGTTCATTTGTATGACCGAAACGATCATCATAGATATTTTCTTTAATGGTACTTGTACCACCTGCAATGGTAAGCGGAACAGTGATTATTGGCTGCAAATCAGTTGGAAATCCAGGAAACCAGCCAGTACTTATGTTTAATGAATTAAATCTTCTGCCATTTGCTTTTGCATAAAGAGTGTTAGGCTTTGGATAGCTAATCTCTACGCCAATTTCTTCAAGCTTACTTGTAGCTGCCTTGATATGCTCTGGCTCAACATTGTTTATTGTTATATCCCCGCCAGTGGAAATAGCACCTATTAAATAAGTGCAAGCTTCAAGCCTATCAGGAATAGGTATGTATTCAATAGATTTAAGGTCTTTTTGACTGATCCCTTTAATTGTAATTTGATGAGTTCCGGCCCCTTGAATATTTGCACCCATTGCATTTAGAAAATTTGCAAGATCAGCAATTTCAGGATCGCAAGCAGTATTTTCAATTACAGTTTCACCCTCTGCAAGAACAGAAGCAACCATAATATTTTCTGTAGCGCCATTGCTTGGAAGATCCAAGTAAATCTTTGTACCTCTTAATTTTGTTGCTTGTGCAATCATGTACCCTTGATCAAGCTTTATATTTGCACCTAGTAGTTTAAGCCCTTTTTCATGAAGATCCAGTCTTCTGGCTCCAATCTGGCATCCACCGGGAAGCGCTACCCTTGCTTCGTGAAACCTAGCAAGAAGGGGCCCAATCACATTAAAGGAGGCTCTGGATTTATTTACAAGCTCATGAGGTGCAAAAGATCCCGAAATGTCAGCCGAATCTATTTCTAGGAAATTATTTTTAAATTTAACTTTTGCTCCGAGAAACTCTAAAATCTCGATCATGCTATAGACATCATTTAAACTTGGCACATTTCTTAAACAAACCGTTCCAGGCAAAAGCAAAGCAGCAGCCATTTGTTTTAAAACAGAGTTCTTTGCGCCGGCGGTGGTAATTTCGCCAGATAATCTTCTTTCACCAGTTATTACTAATTTTTCTTCCATTTTTATTTATCAGACGGCTCGCTCATAATTCGCTTCGCCGTCTTTCCACGGTGTATCTATTAGCTATCTCCTATTATCGTTATCCAGATTTTACCGAGTAAATCGGATAAAATCTTACTTAAATAGTTAACTCCAAAAATTATGTTAACAAGGCAATAACATATGGAATTGTACCATTTAAATCGATTATACTCACCGTTTATAATGAATTCGTAAAGCTTATGTCATTCAAAGATTTAAGATCGTTTCTTACTAAATTAGATGAGCTTGGAGAGCTCAAAAAAATTAGAGTTGAGGTCAACCCTTGCTTAGAAGTTTCTGAAATTGCAAATAGAATCTCTAAAGGAAGACCAGAAGAAAACAAAGCATTACTATTTGAAAATATAAGTGGGTATCAGATTCCGCTTTTAATTAACTCTTTAGGCTCCATTAATAGGATGAATATTGCCCTTGAAGCTAATTCTTTTAATGAGATAGCAAATAGAATTGAAAAGTTCCTAGACAAAAAGATTCCAGATAGCCTTATGGGAAAGTTAAGTATGCTTCCTAAACTAGCTGAGGTAGCAACATTCCCACCCAAATTAGTTTCTAATGCACCTTGCCAGGAAGTAATAATAACTAATCCTAATGAACCTATGTTGGATAAGCTTCCGATAATAACAGCGTGGCCCCTGGACACAGCGCCTTTTATAACAATGACGGCTGTAGTAACAAAGGATCCTGAAACAGAAATTAGAAATGTTGGAATGTACAGGATGCAAAAAATAGATAATTCAACTACTTGTATGCATTGGCACAAACATCATGATGGAGCACAGAATTATCAAGTTGCAAGTCATAAGTGGCAAGTGGTAAGTGGCAGTAAAACAGAGGATATGCAAGAAGATCTTTGTAGAGAACCAACGGAAGAAGAAAAAGAGGTATTCAACCCTCAAAAACAAACAATATCGTTAAAAGAAAAACCTCAGCACTCGGCACTCAATGCTCGTGGCTCTAGGAGAATGGAAGTTGCTGTAGCAATTGGCTGTGATCCAATAGTTATGTACAGTGCATCAGCACCACTTCCTCCTGGGGTAGATGAGTTTTTATTTGCTGGATTTTTAAGATCATCGCCAGTAGAACTTGTAAAATGTAAAACGGTAGATTTAGAAGTTCCTGCAACAAGCGAAATAGTTCTTGAGGGATATGTTGATTTGGATGAACTTACGGTGGAAGGACCTTTTGGTGATCATACAGGATTTTACAGCATGCCGGGACTCTTTCCAAAATTTCATATTACTTGTATGACACACAGAAAAGATCCAATTTATGTAACAACAATAGTTGGCAAACCCCCAATGGAAGACTGTTACATGGGCAAAGCTACAGAAAGAATATTTCTTCCTCTTATAAAAACGATTGTGCCTGAGGTTGTAGACATTAATCTTCCATGGGAAGGAGTGTTTCACAACTGTGCAATAGTTAGCATTAAAAAGAAATACCCAGCACATGCAAAAAAAGTAATGAGTGCAATTTGGGGACTTGGTCAGATGATGTTTACAAAGTATATTATTGTCGTTGATGAAAATGTAAATATTCAGGATTTAAAAGAAGTAGCATTTCACTTTTTTGCAAACACTGATCCAAAAAGAGACTCGCTTTTTACAGAAGGACCTACAGATATACTTGACCATGCATCAACTCAAATGGGAATTAGCGGAAAAATTGGATTTGATGCTACAAAAAAATGGAAATCAGAAGGCTATAACCGCACGTGGCCTGAGGAGATGATAATGGATACAATTACAAAAGAGCTTGTATCAAGAAGATGGAAGGAATATGGGCTTTCTTTTACACCCAATAGCATCACTTAATCATTTGGTTGCAAGACTTGTAACTGATAAAATCACACTTTTACTTGCAATAATATTTTTTGCTTACTTGTCTTTGACCTATAAAGGTTCTTTGTGGGAAGACATAGATAAAAAGATCTCTGGGTGGGCAAAAGAAGCAAAGGGAAATTTTTTAAGAAGTTCATCTGAACACTTTGCACTTTTTGGGAATGCAGTATTTCATATCCTTTTTTGTGTTTTACTTTCAATCATTTATTTTATTTTTGTTAAGGAACCAATAGCAGGAATATCAATTCTTTTTGTGCTTATATTTTCATGGGGATTTAATAGAATGGTAAAACTTATTTATAAAAGAGAAAGACCAAGACATATTGTAAGCAATGTTAGAAAAAGGCTTAGCTACTGTTTTCCAAGCGGTCATGTAATGGCTAGTATTCCCATATATTTTTTTACAGCAGTGCTTTTGCAAGGAAAGTTAACTTTCCTTCCTTGGTACTTAATTGCTTTTGTTATAACATTTTTTGTAATTTCTTCTAGAATTTATTTAAACCATCACTACTTTACAGATGTACTGGGAGGAATTGCACTTGGCATATTTTGCTTAAGCATTTCCATGTGGTTTTATTTTTTTATAAGTTATGTAGGACTTGCTTAGAAGCAAGAAGATTAACTTGCAACCTCTTTGCTTGCTGCAACTTCTGTAAGTGCTTCAGCTATATCATCAAACGTAGGAGCAAATCTAAATAGTTCTCTACCCATTGCGCTAGCATCTTGGGTTATATCAAGAGCCAAGTTGCTACTTATTAAATTTGTACTAAGGGCAGTAAAAATATCAGCAAGCCCTCTTAGCTCACGAGGGGCGAGATCGCTTATTGCAGCATTAAAAGCCCCTCTATCTTGAAGGAATAAGGTTTTAATATCAGTTAAGTCACCATGTATTGATCCAGCCCCCGTAAACCAACTGTTTAATGCATTTGAACGTCTTGCCTTAATGTCATCAAGGACTTCTAGTGTATGAGTATTTGAAACATCTCTTATTTCATGTAAAGGAACACCAGCGGCATCAGCATCCTCCTTAGCAAGAAGCGCTACAAATTGTTCTCCCCCATCTAATTCTCTGGAATCTCGCAGAGTTTGCAAACGACCTGTTAAAGTGGAAGTTACCTTTTGAAATGTTGCCAAGTTTACTTGTGTGGGTGACATAATTTACCTTCTTTTTTTGCTACCTATTCAATACCTACCAAATTAGGGTGTTAACAATCTAGTATATTAAAAAAATTTAATTTACTTTCTAAAGAAAAAATAAAAATGTTAAAGTATATAGCATGGCTTTAGATACATTAAAAGACAAAACAAATGTAATTCCTAAGACAATGGCGGCATGCAGATTCTATGGCCCCAGAGATATCAGATATGAAAAAGTCGACATACCTGAAATTAAAGATGAAGAACTTTTGGTAAAGGTAAAAGTTGCAATATCAGGAGGAAGCAGTTTAAAAACATATCTTAGAGGACATCCTGTACTTGTAAATAAAGAACTGCCATCACCTTTTGGACATCAGTTTTCAGGAGAAGTTGTAAAGGCAGGAGATAAAGTAAAAGGGTTTCAAGCAGGAAATAAGATAGTGGCAGTTAATTCTTCCCCTTGTTTAAAGTGCACCTACTGTTTATCTAAAAAGGTTAGTCTCTGTGAGAATATATATTTTTTAAATGGCGCATTTGCAGATTATATATGCATTCCAAAAGAAATAGTAGAAAATAACACCTACCTTTTAAGCAATGATCTTACTTTTGAAGCAGCAGCTGAGCTTGAAAGCCTTGCAGTTGTTTTACATGGTCTTGAAAGATCCCATATAACAGAGGGGCAGATAGTATGTATTTTAGGAACAGGATCAATAGGACTTTTGTTTACAGCACTTTCTAAAGAACTTGGGGCAGAGGTCATTGTCATTGGAAGAAGTGATTTTAAATTAAACCTTGCACAAGAAATGGGAGCAGATCATGTATTAAAGATAAGTGAGAATGAAGAAAAGTTAATAAGAGATGTAAAAAATATAACAAATAATATAGGACCTGAAGTAGTAATTGAAGCAGTAGGAAAAAAAGAAACATGGGAATTAGCTACAAAGTTAGTTAAAAAAGGCGGCCTTGTTAACTTCTTTGGTGGTTGTAAAAAAGGTGAAAAAGTAGAGCTTGATACATACAGGCTTCACTATGATGAGCTTAGGCTTATAGGGGTTTTTCATCACACCCCTGAATATGTTAGGAAAGCACTAAAACTACTTGAAAAAAACATTTCCTTACAAGAAAAGATTACAAGCAAGTTAATTACACATAGATATCCGCTAAGCAGGCTTATAGAAGCATTTGCCATGCAGCAAAAAGGTAACTGTATTCAGGCTGCTATATATCCTGAGAACTGAGAAAGATATCTATTTTGTATCTCAATATGGTTTTACTGGTTTGTGGTATAGAATAATATTGTTAGTTTTTGGAGGTAAATGTAAAGCTATGAGGGGTATTTTATTTGTATTACTTTTAACATTAGTTTTTAATTTAGGGTCAATTTGTAATTCTTTTGCAGAGGAAGAAAAGAAAGCAGAGGACATAACAGAGGTAACAGAAATAAAAGAAGCATCTACGGAAGAAACAACTGTAGAAGTAAAAAAAGATGACACAAAGACTGCAAGTGTAGATTGTGAATGTGAAAAACCTGCCATTGAAGTTTTATCAAAAGCTTATATTTCTCTTGAAGAAGATGAATGGCCTGCTGCTATTAAAGCATGCACTGATGCAGAAACTAAAATTACTGAATTAGAAAAAACATGTAAGTGTCCCTCCATACCCATTTACAAGAAAGTTGCTAAAGCATATTCAAATTATGCAAAAGGTGGAAATATATTGGATGGCGAGGAAGATATAGATTGTTTAAAAGCAACAAAACTATATGAGGAAGCTGAAAAACTTTTTGAAGAATCCTTATCCAAAATATTAGATGAAAAGCTTAAAAAAGAAGCTAGCCTAATAAGCGATTTTTGTGTAGAAGAAAATGAATTTGTAAAAGAAGAATGTTCATCATAAAGTGGCACACAAAGTAAAGAATGAACCAATATATTTTCTAGGCATTGTTATAATTGCTATATATTTAAGAATTCAAGGGCTTAGCCGTGGTTTGCCATTTATACTGAATCCTGAAGAAGTTGATTTTATAAGCAGCTATTTGCATTTGATTGGAAATTTTATAACATCCCCTTATTTGCCTTTAACCGATTCGTATGTTTTTATAAGTTCTATTTTTGCTACTATATTTGCAAAAGCTCTTAATCTTCACTCTATTGTAAAAATTATTGAACTGGATCCAGCAGTTATTTTATTTCCTTTTAGAGTGGTAGCATTTTTAGCAAGTATTGGATCTGTTGTTTGTGTTTATTTTATAACCAGGCGGTTTAATAGCTTTGTTGCGCTGGGGTCAACAGCTATTTTTGCTCTTTCACTTACCCACTTAGCATATTCTGCAACAGTTGAACCAGGAACCATATCGCTTTTTTTTATACTGTTATCACTGCTTTTTTTATTAAATGCTTACAAAGATAGTAATCCAAAGTTAGTTGACTTGAGCTTACTTGTAAGTTTTATTGCACTAAATATTCATCCTTTGGGAATTGTAAGCATGCTTCCTATCATTTTTGTAATCTCAATCTTTAAAAGAAAAAAGCTGCCAATATTTGGATTTAAAAAGATCCTTTTCTTTTTAATGCTTTTTATTTTGTTAAATCCTTTATTTACTTTTCATATTCCTTATCATCTTTATTTACTTGGCAGATATGTATTTGACAGCCAAAACTCACTTTTATATTTAGGATTCTTATTAAAATCAATCGCAGTATCATTTGGTTTTATAGGTGCAATTTTACTTGCTTTTTTACCTTTTGCACTTAAGGAATATGAACTTAAAAAAGAAGCAGGTATTATTTTTATTTTTCCGGTTTTTTATCTTTTGCTATTAAATTTATTGCATCTAACGAAACAAGTACATTTACTTATGCTTCTTCCTTATGTTGCAATTGCTATTGGCTTTGTATTTGGTATGCTTTGCGTAAAGTTTAAAGATATTGAACAAAAATGGCAGCAAGTAATAGCACTAGTTGTATTATTTTTGCTTTTTTGGATGCCTTTAAAAGGTGCTTTAACATATAACAAGCTTATAAAACTGCCTGATACAAGGATAGTTGCAACACAGTGGATAAATAAAAAAGTTAATGAACATTTTGTTGTTACATGGGACAGAAACAGTATTCAATTAAGTTACTTAGATGCACTTGATAAAAACAAATTGGGCAAAGCAAGAAAAGCTATACATCCTAAAAGAAAACAAATCCGCAGGAGGTTTATAGCTGGATCAAAGCTGCTTAAGGAAAAAAACTGGTTTAGGATCCTAAAGAAAAAAACAGATTATGTTGTAGTTAACAGCATTGATATTGAAAAGGCTTTTAGATCTAATAGATCAAATAGATCAAAAGGAAATAATTTTAAAAAGAAATATTACAAAGAGCTATTAAAAGAAAAGCCCATAGCTGTATTTAATCCTTATTATCAAGGACTTGAAAATAAAACTCGTTACTTGTGGCTAGAAGATTTATATATGCCATTTAATACTTTATTTAAAAGAGAAAGATTCGGACCTTTAATTATGATTTATGAGCTATAAAGGACATCCTCGCTATAATTAAAATATGATATCGGGTACTAAAGAAGATACAATCAGCAAGTTAAAAAAAGCAAAATCTGCATCCAGAAAACTTGCTACTAAAAGTAATAAGGATAGAAGTCAAGCACTGGATTTAATTAACAAAGAGCTTTTAAACTCAAAAGATGAAATATTAAAAGCAAATGTAAAAGATATTGAAGAAGGCAAGAAAAACAATTTAACAAGTACTCTTTTAGATAGACTCATGTTAAATGAAAAAAGGCTTCTGTCTATGTCAGAAAGCCTTAAAAAAGTAGCAGGACTTCCAGATCCTCTTGACCCTGGACGCCGATGAGGCCCACCAGCTTGCGGAGATTGTGGCACATAATCTCCGCGGCCATGACAGCAGCTACAGTAGAGGGCTTCC
>JACOTS010000136.1 GCA_016178265.1 Candidatus Melainabacteria bacterium | reverse complement strand
TTATCACCTTTTTTTATAAACAATAGCTTTCTTTTTCCATAAGCAAAATTACTACTGGCATTTAGTAAATCATTGCTAGTGCAAATCCCCAATATAACTACTTGTAAATTTTTAAATTTTTTCATATGTCTCTTTAAAAAAAGATAATACTGATCTATTCCATATCCTGAGACTGCAAGATTTGAAACATGGTATCCAGATCGAGATGCCATTTTATCTAAATAATAAGGAAATGTTTCTGTGTCGCTAACCCCAAATCCCCATACAACAGAATCGCCGAGTATAATTATTTGTTTTTTGTTTTGATCAATTTCTGCTGAGCGGAAACCATATGAATTAGAGCTTATAGTTCCCCAGCTAGGGATATTAAGAGATCTGTTTGGTATTGGACTCCACCCCAGTTCTGAATCAAACCTTGTATTTGGGTCGTGCCAAAACTGGTTTAATATTTCTTTGTGTTTTAAATAGTGTCTTGCTTCCAGTATAATGACGATAAATATCAGACTGAATACTATGCTAGTTAAACAGAGTAATATATTAATTTTAATATTTCTATTCATTATTAATGATAAGCAAAAAATGTTCTGGTGAAAAATTGGATACAAGTTTTTTGTGTGATTCGGAGCGAGTTGGGCGAAGCGAGCGATTAAGAAAAAATGGGCAGTGAGGGACTTGAACCCCCGACCGCCTCGGTGTAAACGAGATGCTCTACCAACTGAGCTAACTGCCCTTTTCTTTTGCCGCCCGCTTGCTTACAAGTAAGCTTCGCTGACTTTGCAATGAACACTTATGTAATGCTTCTTGCATCGATATCCAGATTTTACCGAATAAATCGGATAAAATCTTACCTTGTGAGTTACGTCTTTCAGAGTACAGTGATAGTAATAAATTTAGCTTAAATATTATAGCGTAAGTATTTCGTATAGCGGTTATTGTGGGTGTGCTAACAAATTGAGGATGTCATTCCCATGAAAATGGGAATCCAGATATAAAAGCTGCCAAACCTGGATTCCCGCTTCCGCGGGAATGACAACATCCTTGAAAAATTTTCATACCCCTTGCCCATACACTATTTCAGTTTTTGTACTTCGCCTTCATCAAAATACAAAATTGACATTAAATCCTGATTGGACCATGTGCTAAATCTGAAATTATTTAGATTGAATGGTTGAGGGCTGTTCATAATAAAAAATTGTGATACCGGAGTTTTTTGCACCTGTGTATAAAGTTTTTCCCTGTCCCATCTTAAGTTTTCAGATCTTTCAATTGATGCTATAGGATGCCCAGTAGTGTCAATAATAAAATCTTTTTCTGCAATACCTACAACTGATCCGTCACTATTTCTTATGATTTCATTATTTTGTCCTATTGTACCTAAAAGATTGCCATTATTATATTCATATATCTTGGAGCCGTCTTCAATAAAACCATAAGGCATTCCTGTTTTATCTAAAATAACTGCATCCATAAAAGATAACTGTTGGTTAATAGAGTTTGTAGAGTTTGAAATACTTTCAAATAATTGCCCGTTCTGTGTGCTGATATTAATAAGCTGATTTTGATTGTCTACTACCTGAATAATACGGTTTAATAAATTTGATGTTAAGCCTTTTTGTTCAGATATATCTTGCCTTAGTTTTATTAGTTCATCCTTTAGTAACTGAGTTTCTCTAAGCAACAGATTTGTATCATTTGGTTGCTGTAAATTAGTTGGGTTAATGATTACTTGAGAGGATTCTGGTGGTCTATTTATTTCAATGTAATCACCCTTAGTATCTTTTGAAGCCCCGATATTGCTAGATGAAATAACAGCTATACAAAGACAAATGAGTAGTTTTTTCATGATTACTCAAACATTTCACTTACAGAATCATCCAGGTGTATTCTTTTTATTGCTTCAGCTAATAATCCGGAAACATCTAATGTCTTTAACTTCTTAGGAGCACGTTCTTTTAAAACAGGAATTGAGTTGGTGATAATGATTGTTGATAAAGATGAACCATCAAGCCTTTCTTTAGCCGGTCCAGAAAGTACACCATGAGTTGCACATGCAAGTATTTCTTTTGCTCCCTCTTTTGCTAAGAGTTCAGCACCTTTTACTATTGTTCCTGCTGAATCAATCATATCGTCTACAACAATACAAGTTTTACCTTTAATTTCACCAATAATATTTAATACTTCAACTATATTTTGTTTTTCATGAATTCTTCGTTTATCAATAATTGCAATTGGAGCGTCATTTAGTTTTTTGGCAAATGCACGAGCTCTTTGAACGCCTCCTACATCTGGACTTACTATGACTAAGTCTTTTAGATTAAGTGATTGAATATGTTTAACAAGTACCGGAGTAGCAAATAAGTGATCTACCAGTACATCAAAGAAACCCATTATCTGTGTAGCGTGCAGATCCAGTGCAAGAACCCTGGTAGTACCTGCTCTACAGAGAAGATCAGCAACTAGTTTTGCAGTTATTGGTTCTCTGCCTGCAGCTTTTCTGTCTTGTCTGCCATATCCAAAATAGGGCATAACTATTGTGATTTTTTCTGCACTTGCTCTTTTTAAAGCATCAATGATAATTAAAAGCTCCATTATATTTTCATTGACTGGAGTACAGGTTGGCTGAATTAAAAATACATCACAACCCCTAACACTTTCTTGAACTTGTACATAAAGCTCACCATCTAAAAAAGGGGATATTTTAATTCTTCCCAGCGGGAGATCCAAATGATTGCATATACTTTCTGCGAGGGGTATATTTGCTCGGCCTGAAAATATTTTTACCGGTCTTTTTCCATTCATAGTAGTTTGTAGCGGGTTCACTTTTGTTTCTTTCCTGATAACTGTTTCTACCATGTTATTACCTTTCTTAATATAGAAGCTGACAACTTTATTCTCCTAAATTCACTTTAAAAGAACAAGTAAAGCAAAACTTGTGTTTTAGTTGTAATTTGTGATTAGCTTAGTTATTTGGAATCTCAAGTTCTATATTTAATTCTATAGATTTCATATCTAAGTTGTATTTTTGTATGTATTCTGATGCTTTTGATTGATTTATTAAGAATAAGGCAGCAATAAAATTATCGAAGTAATAATGACTTCTATATGTTCCATGTAGTGGTTGCCCTTGTATAAAAAATGGATATGCTTCCATTTCTTGAATTCTAGAAATAATAGCTTCTTTTAATTTAGGTTCGAAAGGATGATATTTAGCAAGATCAATTGCAACAAATCCTAAAAGCTGGGCATTGTCTGTTCCTTTAGTACCTGGTTGAATAGGATTATTTGCCTTATCATTTAATAGAGCCATTAACTTATTAATATCTTTTCTTTCATAAGGACCTTTTCCTTTTAGGATTATTGCTTCCATGGATTTTTCTGTAATTGGAACTTCTGGTGGTAATTCAGTAGTAATGTCTTTAACAAGTGTATGGGCAGAGTCTCTTTTGTGAGCTTTTAATGCTTTTGCATTAATTGTAGCTCTACAAGGTGCCCCATTAGCTGAAGTAACTAATAACATAAGAGTTTAAGATTTATTGATTGGTTATAAGTATAACTCGTTTCTACCTAGCTACCGTAATATTTTTAAGTAAACTATTCAAAAGGTAAGATTTTATCCGATTTATTCGGTAAAATCTTGATAGTAATGTTAAGAAGTATCTAATATGTGCACTTTGCAAAACTGGCGAAGCCCATTCGTGGGCGAGCCAGTGGTAGGTAGAAACTATAACTCTTTAACTTGTTTGAGGCAAGAAGGTTAAGAGAAAATTTTGAAAAACTTATAAAAAACTCTAATCTATGATTTTATTAGATATCTAGAACTGCTAAACCTGCATGTTCTTCTATAAACTCTCTGCGTGGTGCAACAGCATCACCCATAAGAATATCAAAAATGCGATCTGCTTCAGCAGCATCTTCAAAATTTACCTTCTTAAGAGTTCTTTTTTCCGGGTTCATTGTAGTTTCCCAAAGTTGTACTGGCATCATTTCTCCTAAGCCTTTAAATCTTTGAACATTTGCTTTTTCTCCCATTTCAGCAAGCGCAAGCTCAAGCTGGTGTTCGTTGTAACAATAAACAACCTTTTTATTTTTTTCTATTTTATACAATGGCGGTTGGGCAATGTATACATGTCCATTTTCAATAAGCGGTCTTGCATATCTAAAAAAGAAGGTTAACAGTAATGTTCTAATGTGTGCACCGTCTACATCAGCATCAGTCATTATAACTACTTTGTGATATCTAAGCTTAGTTAGATCTAGCTCATCTATATTAGGTCTTAAAACATCATCTCCTGTTGTAGATAAACCTATTCCTTGAATGAGTGCTTGAATTTCAGTATTGTCATAAATCTTTCCAATTCGTGCACGCTCAACATTTAAAATCTTTCCACGTAAAGGAAGGATTGCTTGATACATTCTGTCTCTTCCTTGCTTTGCTGATCCGCCTGCTGAATCACCCTCAACAATAAAAAGCTCACATCTTTCAGGTTCTTTATCTGTACAGTCTGCAAGCTTTCCAGGAAGTCCTCCTGCAGATTCAAGCACTGATTGTCTTCTAATTAAATTTTTTGCTTTGCGAGCAGCTTCTCTTGCATCACGTGCTTGGATGGATTTTTGAATTATGATTTTTGATTCTTTTGGATTTCTATCAAGCCAATCTTTTAATCCTTCGTGTAGCACAGAACTTACGGCAGTCTGAACTTCATTGTTTAAAAGCTTTACTTTGGTTTGACTTTCAAATTGAGGATCTTTAACTTTAACTGAAATAATAGTAGTGACACCTTCTCTAACATCTTCACCTTGTAAATTAGACTCGCTCTCTTTTAAAAATTCTACACTTCTTGCATAGTCATTGATTACACGAGTAAGAGCATTCCTAAAGCCTGTAAGATGTGTTCCACCGTCTGGATTATTTATGTTGTTTGCAAATGCAAAGATAGATTCACTGTAAGTATCTGTATATTGCATAGCAACTTCAACCACAACATCATCTTTTGTGTTTTCCAGGTAAATTACTTCTTTATGGAGACAAGCTTTGGTTTTATTTAAAAACTCTACGTAACTTTTAATTCCACCTTCATAGAAATATGTTTCCTGGTAATGTTGATCGGATTTATCTAATCTTTCATCAGTCAGTATAATCTTTAATCCTTTGTTTAGAAATGCCATTTCACGGAGTCTTGCAGCAATGGCTTCTCTATTTACAATAGGCATTTTGCCTGTTTCTTCTTCTTTAAAGACCTTTGGATCAGGCCAAAATGTAACTTTTGTTCCTGTTTTTGTAGATTTTCCTGTTACCTTTATTGGCTCTTTATTTTTGCCTGCAACCCCACCAGGATTGTCTCCTAAAAACTCTACGAAGTGGACTTTTCCATCCCTGTATACTTCTACTTGCATTTTTACAGATACTGCATTAACACAGGATGCACCTACCCCATGCAGTCCGCCTGAAACTTTGTAGGAAGAACTAGTACCAAATTTTCCGCCTGCATGAAGCATGGTGAAAACAGTTTCAACACCTGATAATCCAGATTTGGCTACCTTTTCCACAGGGATTCCACGCCCGTTGTCTTCAATAACTATTCCGCTATCTTGTAAAAGAGTAATTGTTATTTCATTACAAAAACCTGCCAGCGCTTCATCAACTGAATTATCAACGATTTCATAAATGCAATGATGCAGTGCTTTTTGATCAACACCACCTATGTACATCCCAGGGCGTCTTCTTACAGCATCTAATCCTTCCAACACCTCAATATCACTGGCTGTATATGAGCTGTTTGCTTTTGTTGCTTTTTCTGTTGTTGCTTCTGTTTTAGACATTTATTTTCTCCGCAGAACTACTATTTTAGCATTTTTCTTGTATAAATACCAATATTTTATATGTCTGAAAACTAGAAAAGACAAGGTTTTGAGGGCATCTAATAGTTATATTTTGTTGACTAATTGCTTTTGGTGGTTACTAATTCAGAGACTTTATTATAAATCTTATATTTTTAAAATTAATGTCTAAGTCTTTGGTAGCTTCTTTGAGTTTTTGTAAAATACGTGTATGTTGCATAGATAGTTCAGTAGCAAGAGGAGAGTTGGTTACTGATATTACTAAATTGCCATCTTTATCAAAATATGCTGGCTGACTGTATTTTGCAACTTTTTCATCAGTGATTTTATGCCACATAGATCTCAGTGTTTCAAGTTTTATGTTTTCGTCAATTCCAAGATTTTCTATTACCTGTGGAAGTATGTCACTTACTTTTGTTGGACCTCTATCTATTCTTTCGTTGTTCATAAGTTTATTATAGCGAATGATGAAGGTTGTTAGCCTAAAAACCACTAGTGACAGGCTTCTTTACAATCTTACCCTTCTCAACTTTTAAGACTAATGCATTTTCTAGTAAGTCGTGTTGCAGATCACTTATATGTGTTGTAGTAATAAAGGTTTGAATGCCTTCTGGTAGATTATGCAATAAAAAATTTTGCCTGCTTTCATCTAATTCTGCAAAAACATCATCTAAAAGAAGTACCGGAACCTCATTTTTTAGTATTTCGACAGCCTTTAGCTCAGCCAGTTTTAATGAAAGGATAATTGATCTTTGTTGTCCTTGGCTTGCAAAGGCTCTTGCTTCTTTGTCATTTATTTGAATCAGCACGTCATCCCTGTGAGGGCCTACTAATGCTTGTCCTCTTGCAAGCTCTTCATCAAAAGAATTATTTATTGAATCCTCAAACATAGCTTTAATTTTTTCTACATCTGGAACATAAGGTGTGTCGGAAAATATTTTAGAAAAATAATTCAATTGCAATGTTTCATTCCCAGATGACATATCATTTAAAAATTGCTTTGCAAAGCTTTCTATCTTATTGACATAGTCAACTCTTTGCAAGAGGATCTCCGCTCCGTATTCAATAATTTGCTTATTCCAGATTGAAAGTTGTTCTTGAAGGCTTTTTCTTGACATACCTGATTCAAAAGCGCTTTTTAATAAAGCATTTTTTTGTGTGATTGATTTTTGATATGTAGCAAAGTGATTGTGATATATTTTACTTAATTGAGTTAAATTGCTATCTAGCCATTTCCTTCTTAAGGATGGTGAGCCTTTAATTAAATAAAGATCATCTGCAGCAAACATTACTGTAAAGAAATTACCTATTAAATCTGCTTGCGGTGCTTTCTTTGATACGCCATTAATTTTTAATTTTCTTCTGCCTGTTGTATTGATTTGTAAGCTTATTTCTATGTCGTCGTCAGATGTTTTAATGTCGCTGTTTATAAGTGCAAATTCTTTGTTGAAATTTATAAGTTCATTGTCTCTCAATGCTCTGTCAGATGAGCTTTTTGCCAGTATATTTACTGCTTCCAAGATGTTACTTTTTCCTTGAGCATTTTGGCCAAGTATTATGATTTTTAAGGTATTAAAATCTTCTTCGAAATGCTCAATGTTGCGAAAATTAGTTAATTTTAATCTTTTTAGAAGCATTAGAGAGTATATTAGCGTATAGCAATGAAGTAAAATAATTTTAGTTTTTGCTTATGCACTTAAGTCTTCCTAATTCGTCTAGCGTTATATAATAATTATGACTGTTATGAAAAATAAATATTTAATTTGGTTCATTTTAGTATTTTTATCCAATTTGTTGATTTATACACAGGCAGATGCAAGTGTGCTTAGAAATATTCTTTTCTGGAAAACTAAAAGCAGTTCTGTTAAGAGCCCCACTGTAGATAAAGAAACCACATTAAAAGCAAAAGCTGTTTATTTGCAGTTGGAAGGTGACAATGTTGAGTTTGATCAAGAGAAAAATATCTATATTACAACAGGTATGTCTGTTGCTCATATAGTGGATCAAGATGCAATTTTAGAAGCGGATCAAATTATTTACTATGGCAGTAACCAGGAAATTGAAGCAATAGGGAATATTAAGATTACAAGAGATGAAGTGGTTAGTACTGGAAAATCTTTTAAGTTTGATGCAACTTCCAATAAATACCTTTTAACAGAACCTGAGACAAAAGTCACTGGTGCAGTAATTAAAGCAAGAAATGCAGAAAATCGATCTGAAAAACAAGGCGGTGGGCTTGAGTATAGTGATGGTGAATTTACTCTTGATGAACCTATAGCGCTTGCACAAGGATTTGGTTCTAAAAGAAAGCATCCAAAAACTTTTTACAGTTCTCAGAAAGCAAAACAGTCAGAAAAAAATCCTGGCTGGGAAGGGGTTTCGAAAAACAGGAAATACAAAGTTACTGCTGAGAAAATTGTATATGATTATGCCAAAGAAATAAAAAATCTTACTGTATATGGTGCCAGAGTTCATTTTGATAAGTTTTCTCTTCCTGCTGCTCCTAAGGTTACTCTTACAGTTAATTCTGATGAGAATATTAAGACAGCTCCGCTTATTTCACCTACCTTTGGAACACAAGGTGCACTTGGCGGCTTTTCTCTTGGTCCCAGTTTCAATTTTAATTTAACTAACTATCATCTTGTTTCTCTTTCACCATTTGGTCAAATTGGAGATGGTGCTGGTTTTGGAATTGGCGGTAAAGTGGGTTTTCACGGACCTACAACTATTGCTGAGTTTGCATACGGTTCCTTAAAAGATAGATTTACTGGCGAGTTTAGACAAAAGCTATTTAGAGATGATACAGAGTTTCGAGCCGGGTGGAATCAATACTTTGATAATGGTTTTCTTGGAAGGACTTTGCCGGAGTATGAAATAGGGATTGTTGATAAAAGAGTTGTTAAGTTTCCATTTACTGAAGGTGGAATAATGCTTAGGACTACCGGGAATTGGTCTCAGGCTGATGTGGCTATATTGCCATCCAGGTTTGAAGATTTTTTAAAAGAAGAAGGAAGTCCAAAAGACTTAGAGAAGAATGCATTTAAAATTGAAGAGCAATTAGCTGTAGTATCAAAGCCTTTATTTCAAATAGGAAAAGAAAAGTTAAATACAGCACTTAGACTAAAGTCACAAAATGCTTTTAGAGCTTATTCTACAGGAGATTTGCAAACTATTCTTACAGGCGGACCAATTTTGGATAACACAGTTGGACCAGCTACATTTGAAATTGGATATTTGCAAGGATTAGTTAAGGGTGAGTCACCGCTTCTTTACGATCAATTTATTCAAGGTAAGCAAAGTGTTCTTTTGGATGGAGATATTAAACTTCATGAATGGGTATCTCTTGGTGGTTATGGAACATATAACTTGAAAGCTGAAGAGGTTGTAGATAGGCAAGTAAGAGCAAAAATTGGTCCTAAAGATTTTAAGGTTCTTGTTAACTGGGATGCACTTCGTCAGCAAACACAATTTGGGCTTAATTTTTTATTTGGACAGCCGGTAGAATTTGAAAAGTTTTTGATATTGAATTCTTTGAGAAATGTCAGTGGGATCTAATTTGCTGACAAGATCTTACTAGTTCCTGAAGTGGTTGATGATTCATTAGGTATCGCTGGCTTATATTGGTCGTACCATAGTTGAAACACTAATAAATTCCATAAAAGTTTTTTATTATCCCATTTTTCGCTTAAATGATTTTGTACCAAAGTACTGATAAAATCATGTTGAAATATTCCTTGGTTTTCTATGTATTCTTTGCTTGTATAGTGTAATAAAATATCTTTTAATTCGTGTTTTAACCATTTTGTCATTGGAATTGCAAAGCCTTGTTTTTTCTTGTGTGTAATATAGCGTGGCAAATGCTTGCTTGCCATTTTCTTTAGGATATATTTTGTGATAATTCTACTTAGCTTATATTCATAAGGAAGTCTTGCTGCAAATTCCTGAATTGTATAATCAAGAAACGGTGCTCTTACCTCAAGTCCTGTTGCCATGCTTGCTCTGTCTACTTTAACTAAAATGTCATCCGATAAATATATTTTTGAAATTAAATATAATAGCCTGTCAGTTTCTCCTGGAATAAATCTATTGCTTAAATAATTACCTATAACATCAAAAGTGTTTGTTTGAATTTTGGATTGAATATCTTTATTTAAAAGCAATTTCTTTTCATTTTCTAAATAAGCACCAATCCAGATAAATAATCTTATTTCACTAGAGATTCCTGCTCCTCTTAGAAATTGCTTTAGTGCAAACGGAACACTTAGGTATGTTTCACGAGCAGGCATGTTTCTGGCTGTATGCATTATTAGTTTTTTAAGTTCTCTAGGGAGTACATCATACAGACCTATTAGCTTGTGTACAGGAAATATTTGATATCCAGCAAGCAGTTCATCTGGTCCGTCTCCACCAAGACATACTTTTACCTGCCTGGATGCAAAATGTGACAAAAAATATGTTGGGAGAATGGATGCATCTGATAATGGCTCATCTACAAGATTACATATATTCGGAATTAATTTTAAGCATTCTTTGCTGTCAAACATATTTTGATTGTGCTCGCTTCCTATTTCTTTTGCAAAGCGCATTGCAATTTTAGATTCATCAAAAGATTTTTCATGAAATCCTATAGAAAAAGTTTTTACTTTATCCGGAGCTATATCTGATACGAACTTCGCTACTAGACTAGAATCAATCCCGCCGCTTAAAAATACTCCTACCGGTACATCACTTAGAAGCCTTCTTTGAACAGCCTTTGCAAAAAGCCTCTCTAACTCTTCTGAGGCTTCTTCTTCGGATATGTTTAGCTTTGGCTCATCTAGAGGTAGGTCCCAATACTTTTCAGTTCTTATTTGTCCATTGTGCAGAGTTAAAATTTGTCCTGCTTCTAGTTTGTAAATATTTTTTATTATTGAATGTGGAGAAGGGATATTTTCATATGTTAAATATTTATTTAAAGCATCTAAATTAAGCTCTCTTTTTATTTCAGGCAGTGCCAGTAATCCCTTGATTTCAGATGCAAAATAAAATGAATTATTTTGAAGTGCAAAATAAAGTGGCTTTACGCCCATTCTGTCTCTTGCTAAGAATAGCTGTTTTTTATTACTATCCCACAGTGCAAATGCAAACATTCCATTTAAATGGTTTACGCAGTCAAGTCCATATGTTTCGTAAAGGTGAATAATTGCTTCATTGTCTGATTTTGTTTTGAACCTATGACCAAATGAAGTAAGTTTATCGTATAGCTCTGGGAAATTATAAATTTCACCATTGCATACTAAAACTATTGAACCATCCTCGTTATATAAAGGTTGTTTACCGGTGCTTAAATCAATAATGCTTAGCCTTCTATGTCCAAAAGCTAAGCCATTTTGATTATCGAAAAAATATCCAAATTCATCCGGACCTCTGTGTTCTAAAACGGTGGTTGCTTTTTCAAGTGCAAGCCTGTTAGCGGGCTCCTTTGAATTGTAATGATAAATGCCTATAATGCCGCACATGGTGATTGATTATAGCGTATTATGATTTGACCAGGTTAGCGACAATTCCCAGTCCTTCTTCTAATAGTACTTGCATATCGTGGAAAGTCCTTATTTCCTTAATCCTATCAAAAACATAGCCTGGTCTTAAGTAGAATTTTTTAATTACCTTATTTCTTATTTGTTCTAATTCATTTCTTGGTAAAAATTTGATCTTATCAGGATTTTTGCTCCAATTGGTACCTGGTCTGATTTCAGCAATATTAAATGAAGCAAAAGAGCAATCTATTTCAATGGCAAAATTAACTGTATTCATAATATTTTCTTCTGTCTCACCAGGCAGTCCAATAATAAATGTTGCTGCACGCCTGATATCTCTTTTTTTGCATAATCTAAAGGCATGTTTAATTTTTTCAGAACTTATTCTTTTTTGCACATCGGTTAATGTTTTGTCATTTGCACTTTCTATTCCAAATATTATGGTGTGACATCCGGCTTTTTTCATTGCATCCAATAGCTCTTCATTAATCACATCTACTCTTGAAAAACAGAACCATGTGAACTGGAGATCTTCTTCAATTATTCTTTCACAAAGCTCAATGGCTCTTTTTTTATTAGCCCCAAAGGTTTGATCTCTAAAATAGAGCTCTTTTATTCCAATTGACTTTAGGTACTTGAGTTCTTTTATGATATCTTCTACAGGTCTTACTTTGAATCCTAGATTATCAATTCTTATTGGACAAAAATTACAATTAAATGCACAACCAAAATCAGTAAGTATATGAGCTGTAGGAAAATTTCTTGAAAAGGCATATCTGTATTCTTTCAGGGGAAAAAGATCATGAATTGGTGTTGGTATTGAAAATTCACCTTTAAGTCTTTTAATCTCACCAACAATAGGACCACTACCGTTGTCTCTGTAAATGCAATTGTCAATTGCAAGTTGTCCTTTGTCCCTTGTCCCTTGTCTACTAAGTCTGTCAATTAATTTAAGTATTGTGTTGTCAGAGAAGTCCAGTATGCACCCGTCAAAAAAAGCATTTTTTTCAATAGACTCTTTGCCGCTGTCTAGAAAGATATCACCCGTGCCAATTATTTTTACATTTGGATTTTGAGTTTTTAATTTTTCAAGAAACTCTTTGTCTTCATGCCATGAAATTGTGCCAACTAGAATCACGATGTAATCAGGATTAATTTGTTTTATTTTTTCAAGTGTATTTTCTTGTGAATAACCTTTTAATAATGCATCCAGGAAACTAACTTCGAATCCATTTTCCTTTAGTGTTCCGGTAAGCAGAAGGAGGTCAACAGGATAATGCAGATATTTGCTTTTGGAAATATTGTTGCAAAAATAATCTCTAAGATATGGTTTTGTACCTGGGGGGTTTAGAAGTAATACTTTTTGGTTTGTTTTTGTGATTGTTTCTATCATGTTTGGTAATAATGATAGCAAACAGGGTGCGTTAAGTAATTAAGGGTAAACTGTCATTGCTGACACGGTTCTATTTAAGGTACAAGTTTGTAAATATTTTGCATATTTGAACCAATATGTTAAAATTGTAATAAATGAAAATAAAAAGACAGATATTGCCTGACTTATTGGAAAGACTTAGTAATCCTGAGATTTTGATTTTGATGGGGGCAAGGCAGGTAGGAAAAACATTTTTATTAAATGAGCTTGAGAAATATTGTATTAAGAAAAAGAAAAAAACAAAATACTTTAATCTAGAATTACCAGAAGACAGTAGGTATTTTGCTAAAGATATCGTAGCTTTATATGAAGAAATAACACATGAGGTTGATTATTTGTTCATTGATGAATTTCAGTATTTTAATAATGCATCAAAATTTTTAAAAGCAATTTATGATGATAAGCGACTTAAGATAAAAGTCATTGCTTCAGGCTCATCTTCACTTGAAATGCACAAGCACTTAAAGGAAAGTCTTGCTGGTAGAAAACAAACCAGACTAATTAGACCACTCTCGTATTTGGAATTTAACCAAACTAAAGAAAAGTTTTCAAAGTATCTTCAATCTGGAGGCAACCCAGGTCTAGTTAATCAAAAATCCTTTGAAAGTAAAATAGAGCTCTTAAAAGAAATTTTACAAACCTATATTATGAAGGATATAAAAGCTTTAATTAAAGAAGAAAACATTTCTGCATTTAATAATCTTCTATATAACTTAGCTTCTTCTCAAGGACAGATCATATCAACGAACAGCCTTGCATTAGAATTAAAAGTAAGTAATATTACTGTTGAATCATATTTAGATATTCTTGAGCAAACTTATGTTTTGTATAAAGTGCCTAGTTTTGCTGGAAATTTAAGTAATGAGTTAAAAAAATCTAAGAAGTATTATTTATATGATCTAGGGGTTAGAAATGCAATCCTAAATGATTTCTCTTCATTTGAAAAGAGAATCGATAAGGGGGCTATACTTGAAACATATCTTTTACATTTTTTAATTAGCAATTGTCCTCAGAATGGAGAAATTAGGTTTTGGAGAACAAGGAGTGGAGATGAAATAGATTTTGTATTCTTAAAAAACAGGAAGCCTTACATCCTAGAAGCAAAATCAAAATTAACAAAATTAGAAATCCCAAAACCATTTCATACTTTTATTAAAAATTATCCTGGCTTACAAGGAGCCTATGTAGTTAATTTGAATTTGGAAGGAACTTTGGATTATAAAGGACTTACTGTTAATTTTATTAAATATGAAAATCTAGAATTGGATGATGAATTTAAATCTATATTTAAAAATGATCAGTAAGTTTCGAAATGTCAATGCATCATTAACATCTGACTATTGCCATATTCCATTGTCCCTTGTCCGTTGTCACTAGTCCAATGTCTGTTGTCTTATAATAGTCTGAGATGTTTAAAGACATGTTGAAGCGATATTATTATCTAATTCCAGCAATAATATTTGCTATTCTTTATTTTCAAACTATATTTTATGGTTCAGCATGGGGAGATGATCCGATGGTCATTAGTGCTCCTGCTAGGGACTTTAATTTGATGTTGAAATCATTCTATGACCCAAGTCAAATGCTTGCACATCATTATGTCCCCTTATTTTATGTTGACTCTTATTTGATTAATTTAATTTTTGGAGAAAATGCCTATCCATTTGGATTTCACTTGCAGCAATATGTTTCTCAAATCCTGGTATGTATCTTAGCTGCATTGTTGATGTATGAACTTACAAAAAACAAACTTTTATCCGTACTCATTGTTTTATTTTGGACATTGCATCCAATCAATGTTCAGTTTCTTACAAGGCTCTTGGTAAGCTTTGGGGTGCTTTCATTTAATTTTATACTTGGATATTATTTATGTTTTCTTCATGCAGCAAGAGAAGAATTAATTAAAAGAAAATATTTTTTAATTATTTTTGGAAGTGTATTGTTTCTTTCTGGGTTACTATGTGTTGAGTGGTTTTTCTTTGCACCTCTTGTACTCTTTTCATTTCTAATTTATTTATATGGTGCTAAATTATTTAACAAGAAATATCTACCTCTTCATCTTGCAACTGCTCTAACTTACATCATTTATTTTGTTTTAAGGTCTATAGGTACACATGGAGTTATGTTGAGCTCCAATAATGAGCTATTAAGTTGGACAGAAATAGGTACCGCGAAAGATATATTATTTCGTCTATTTTGGCTGTCACCCCAATTAATAGTTCATTATTTGAAACTTTTCTTTTTTCCATATGGTTTGATTGATTCAGCTACAGAATGGTATAAAGTTGGCAACAGTTTATTAAGTCCTTATAGTTTGTTTTGTCAGATGTTGGTTTTGTTTCTTATTGGAGCAATCTTTTTTTGTTATAAAAAATTGCCTTTAGTATCTATAGGACTAATTTGGTTTTTCTTATCATTTGCATTTACAATCCAAGCGATTCCGCTATTTTCTATAGTTGCTTTAAGGTATTGTTATATACCCACTGTTGGTTTAATTTTAGCTTTGTTTGGTTTAGTAGATTATTTTCAAAGATATATTCCGAAACAATTATTGATGATTTTGATTGGTATTGTTTATATATTTTTTGTCTCCAGAACTGTTTATTATTTGCCCTCCAGTAAAGATTTACTTACTCAATACATTTATTGTGCCAAAGAAGCCCCTCTGTGGAACAGGACTGGTTATTATGCAAAAGCATTAGATCTGGCATGGGAAGAAAAGAAAGATAAAGAATTACCGAAATGGTTGTCGGAAAGTACCTTTGAGAGCACTATGAATGAATGGTTAGACACATATTTAGATATGAAGCCTGGGCTTGCAATTAAATATGGTCCAATGCAAATGGCATATAACTTTTATGTATTAAGAGGGGTATTTAAATATCTTTTTCTTACTGGACATAATGATAAATTAGAGCAAGCATTTAATTCTGCACTTGCAGTAAATGATGGTTGGATAGGTTGGTTTGAAATTGCAAGGTTTTTAAGAGAAAAAGAGCAATGGAAGCCCGCGTGGGAAGCTTTGAAAAATGCTATTCAAAGTAATCCTCTCCTGACACATTCTTATGGCGTGCAATTTATTGAAATTGCAATAAGAGCTAACAAATCAAATGAAGCAAATTACATTCTGAATAATTATATTAAATTAAATCCTCTATCTTCATATCCATATTTGGTTTACGGATTGTTTTTAAATGAAATCGGTGAGAGGGATAAAGCATTACAGTATTTCAAAGAAGCAATAGATGAAGATAAGTCTATTAGTGTTGGTCATGATGGTTTATATGACTTTGCTGGTAATTTGTTTATGAAATATAATTTGTATAAAGAGGCTAAAAGATCTTTTGAGATGATATTGTCATTTGATCCGTACAATATAAAAGCAAAAGATAAATTAAAAGAGATAGTGGCTGTGTATTTTTAATTAATGATTTTATGGTTGTAAACAGTCAAAATAATAGAAAGCATAATTCTTCCTCTGGCATTGAGTCAATTTTACAGATTCCAAGTATGTATAGCTTTTTCAGAAGGCTTGTAGGTGGCAATCAGGCTGCCCTTAGATTGGTAAAAGATTATGTTTGCCCTTTCACTGGAGCAAAAATTTTAGATGTTGGATGTGGACCAGGGAGTATGCTTGAATTTTTACCGCATGACATTCAATATGTTGGTTATGATATGAATCCTGGTTATATAGCTTCTGCTAAGAAGAAGTATCTGGATAGAGGGAAATTCTATTGTGAAGAAGTGTTGAAAATGTCTGTTAGTGATCATGCTAGTTTTGATATTGTTATGGCCGTGGGACTTTTACATCATTTAAACGATCAGGAGGTGCTAGAGCTTTTGCAGATTGCAAAAAAATCTCTTAAACCAAGTGGTTTTTTAATTACCTGTGATCCTGTCTATATTTTGAATCAGTCTTATATTGCAAAATTTCTTATATCAATGGATCGGGGAAATTTTGTCCGTGATAGTGAAGGATATGTTACATTGGCAAGATCTGTTTTTTCTAGTGTGGATTCCTTAATTTGTTATGACTTGTTGAAAATTCCTTATACTAATTGCATATTGAAATGCCTTATATAATTTTAAGGACAAGGATAATTAGTTTTATGGTTAATCAATGAAAAGTATTCCTTTTAACAAACCGTCTTTTCAAGGTAAAGAACTCGATTTTATCATACAAGCTGTCCAGAGTGGGCATATATCTGGAGATGGTTTGTATACAAGAAAATGCAGTGATTATTTAGAGAAGAAATTAAATGCAAAAAAAATTCTACTGACTACTTCATGTACGCATGCTCTTGAAATGGCATCCATATTAATTGATTTAAAAGAAGGAGATGAAGTTATTGTACCTTCTTATACTTTTGTTTCAACAGTGAATGCATTTATGCTTAGGGGAGCTAAGCCTGTCTTTGTAGATATTAGAGAAGATACGAAAAATATTGATGAGAATTTAATAGAAGAAAAAATTACAAATAGAACTAGAGCTATATTTCCTGTTCATTATGCTGGAGTATCTTGCAATATG
>JACOTS010000031.1 GCA_016178265.1 Candidatus Melainabacteria bacterium | reverse complement strand
TATAGTGGTGTTCCTGAATGGCCTTTGTCAGGATTTGTTAATAAAGGTGCTGAGTATGTAACTTACAGGCTGGGGTTTATGAGGAATTATTTATATTTTGGGTTAATTCCTTTCTTTTGTTTGCTTTTTAGCTTTAAATTTATAAAACAAAAGAAAATAGTTTTATTTTTCATTTCAGTATTAATTTTTTCACTCTTAATTTGTACAGGTACACCTTTATTTTATTTTCTGCGTGAAATACTTCCTGGATTTAAGGCAATGCAGCACTATAAGTTTTTATTTTTGTATAGCCTCAGTGTGCCTTTTTTGGCTGGGTTTGGTTTTGATTATTTATTAAGCAAATTACAAAAGAATAAATTAAAATCTTTCATTCTGATTGCTGTTATCCTTATTACAACAATTGATTTAATGTATTTTTCTTCTTATTTTGTCACTTGGTCTAAACGAAGTGGTTATAAGCCTTTACCAAATGCTGGTGTGTTACAAGTTTTAAAAAAAGCACATGAAAATTCAAAAGAACCATTTAGAATTTTACCCTTTGTTAGTCACAAGGTTGAGGGTACTGTACTCAAACCCGATATTGCTGAGCCAAATACATTAATGCCTTATGAAATTGAAGAGGTTTCTGGCTACAGTTCATTTATTCCAAAAGATTTGTATTATTTGTTTTATTATATTCAGCTTCAAGATAAAAGTAAGCTATATTCAGGTGAAATATTTGATTTGTTTTCTAACTTTAATACACCTTATCCAATATCTAATTATCATAGTAAAATACTTGATCTGTTAAATGTAAAATATTTTATAGTACCTAATTTTTTTACAGTAAGCTCTTCTAAGCTAAAAAAGATATATCAAAATGATTGTGCGCTTTATTTAAATAAAGATTCTCTACCTCGTGCTTTTGTTGTACCGAATTATAAAGTCATTGAAGATCCTAAAGAAACCATTGTTTATTTGGATAGTGAAGAATTTGCTCCGCGTGAAACCGTGATTTTGATGTCAAAGTCTCTTGTCATTGCGAGGAGTGACGAAGTCACGACGAAGCAATCCCGATCGAGTCCTACCCATGCGATCGAGATTGCTTCGAGCTCTTCAAGCCCTCGCAATGACATAGAGTTTCTGGAATACAAAGCAGAAAGCATAAAATTAAGTGTAAAAACCAATCAAGCTGGATTTTTGGTTTTGGGACACAATTTAAATAATAATTGGAAAGTCAAAGTAAACGGAAAAGCAGGTAAACATATACAAGCTAATCTGGTGCAAAGAGCAGTCTATTTGCAGGGGCCCGGTAATTACAAAGTAGAGTTTTATTACTATCCTAAATTGTTTTTAATCGGGGGTGGGATTACATTGTTTGCTTTGTTTATTCTTTTTGTTATTGGTTTAAGATGTTATTGTTTTACAAGAGACTGACCCGTTCTTTTTTTAACCCACTCCATGTGATCTCTGTACCATTTAATTGTTTCATCAAGAGCTTCTTCAAAGTTATATTTTTTGTTCCAACCCAGCTCTTTCTTTATTTTTGTACAGTCCATTGCATATCTTCTGTCATGCCCAGGTCTATCTTTTACAAATTCAATTAAGCTTTCTTTTTTACCTAATTTCTTCAATAAGGTTTTTACAAGTTGTAAATTAGTAAGTTCACACTCACCACCTACATTATAAATTTCTCCTGCTTTACCTTTTTCCAAAATTAATTTTATTGCTCTTACAAAATCAATAACATAAATCCAGTCTCTTACATTTAATCCGTCTCCGTAAACAGGGACTTTTTTATCGTTTGTAGCAAGGGAAACAAAATAAGGAATTACTTTTTCTGGGAATTGATATGGTCCAAAATTATTTGAACACCTAATAATAATGGTGTTTAGCCCAAAGGTTTTGTTGTAGGCTCTTACTAAATGATCTGCACTGGCTTTACTTGCAGAATATGGACTATTTGGTTTTATTGAACTTTCTTCATTAAATGTATGAGGGTATTCTATAGAACCATAGACTTCATCGGTGCTGATTTGGATGAAGTTTTTTAGCTTGTTCTTTACTCCCGATTTTAATAATACATGAGTGCCTATAATATTTGTTTCTATAAAAGGTTCAGCTTCTTTAATGCTTCTATCTACATGGGTTTCAGCTGCAAAGTTAATCAGAGCATTTGGTTTATAGGTGCTTAAAATATGATCAATAAATTCACTATCTTGGATTTTGCCTTTAAAATATTGGTAATTTTTGTGGTTTGCAATATCTTCTAAATTATCTAATCCTCCTGCGTAAGTCTGGGCATCAATATTAGTAATGAAAATATCGTTTTCAGACAAAAGGTGTCTTATGAAATTAGAACCAATGAATCCTAGTCCACCTGTTACAATGACATGCATTTTGTATTGTCTCCTACAATATACATTGTTTTTATTCCATTCACACTTTCTGGATTAAATGCGAATTCTACATTCTTGCCTATAATACTGTTTGACAAGACTGCATGTTTGATTTTAACTCCTTCTCTAATAATAGAACTGTCAATTTTTGAGTTTTCTAAGGTTACATTTGAACCAATGCTTACAGATGGTCCAAGTTTGCAATTTTTTATTTTTGTATTTTTAGCAATGATAACTGGTCCTGTAATTTCTGAGTCTTCAATGCTTACATTTTCTTCAATGAAAGCTTTGCCGCTGATTTTTGATGTACTGGAAATAGTTGAACTAATCTTATTTGGGAGATCTGCAAGCATAACCTCATTAGCTTTAATCATATTTTCTGGGGTTCCTATGTCAAACCACCAATTTTCAATTACGTAATAGCTTACTTTTTTATTATTTTGTATTGGATAATCAACAGCATCGGTTATCTCTAATTCCCCTCTATAACTTGGCTTTATATTGGCAATCGCATAAAAAACAGATGGTTTAAAAAAGTAAATTCCAGAAAGGCATAAATTAGACTTTGGATTTTGGGGTTTTTCAACCATCTTAGTAACTTTTCCATTGTCTACTTCTGCAATTCCATATGGTCTTGGGTCGTCAATCTCTTTAAGTAAAACCAATGTTTCTGAATTGTCCTTTTTAAATTTTTCATATGCTTTTTTTAATTCTTCTTTAGCAATTAAAATGTCTCCAAGAAACATTAAAAATGGCTCATCACCTATGTGCATATTTGTAATTTGAACTGCATGAGCAAGTCCAAGTGGCTTGTCTTGAAACACAAAATCAAAATCAAAATGCTTATTATATTTTGAACTTAATAGTTCATCTTTTACCTGATGACCATAATCTTCGCTAACTACAACACACACAGACTTTATGTCTGTTTCTTCTTTAATTAACTCTAAAATATGAAATAAGGTTGGTGTATTTGCAATTGGCAAAAGCTGTTTAGTTATTGTATTTGTAAGTGGTGCAAGTCTTACTCCTGATCCACCGCTTAATATTACTGCCTTCATATCTAATTAATATACAACACAATACATATTTTAGGAGTTAGGAGCTAGGAGTTAGGAAAAGCTCTAATTCCTATCTCCTAATGCCTCACTCCTATCTCCTAATTTTTTAGCTACGACGAAATACCCAATTGTATCTCGTGGGCTACCAGCTAGCTTGTCTAAACACAAGAAGAGAAGATTAATAATTGGAATTAATAGAAAGGTTAAAAGAATAATAGGTGATCTACTAAGTGCATAAATTAGACTTTTCCCCAAGTTTTTAGTCTTTTTTGTTGATAGAAAGTTAAAAATATTTTTAACAGGTTCTAAGTCAAACATTAAAACAAGAGCATTGCAAAATACCTGACCAACCGTTGCAAATGCTCCACCTAATTCTTTGATGCTTATTATTTCAAATCTACTTTCTTC
>JACOTS010000116.1 GCA_016178265.1 Candidatus Melainabacteria bacterium | reverse complement strand
TGAGGGTTAGGAAAAGATAAGATCATTGATATTGTTTTAAGACAAGAACAGTATTATGTCCGCCAAATCCAAGAGAACTGATTAAGCCTGTTTTTATTTTGATTTCTCTAGCTTGATTTGGAACATAGTCTAAGTCACATTCAGGATCGGGGGTTTGATAATTTATTGTTGGAGAGATAATACCGTGCTGTATAGATAATGCACATGCGGCAGTACCTGTAGGACCTGCTGCACCAATTAAATGTCCAGTCATAGATTTACTACTTGTAACAGCAGGTGCAGTAATGTGTGAAGCATCGCAGGTTGCACCTCCACCAATTACTTCTGCATAAATTTTTGCTCCACGTTTTTTTGCATGCTCTAATTCTTCAAAAACAAGTATTGAAGCGCCTTCCCCCATAACAAATCCATCTCTTTCTTTGCTAAATGGACAGGATGCAACTTCCGGTGGACAAGCTCTTTTTGAGAGTGCTCCCATATTACTAAATGATGCAAAACTAAGAGGATTTAAAGTAGCTTCTGTACCGCCGCAAACTACAACATCTGCTTTGTTCAGTCTAATCCAGTTTAGAGAATCTAATAATGAGTCTAAACCACTTGCACAAGCTGTTGACTCTGACTTTGCTCTTCCTTTTAATCCCCACAATATGCCTATTTGCCCAGATGCTGCATTTGGCATTAAACGTATTATGGTTCTAACCCCTACTTTTTTTTGCCCTTTTGCAGAAAGTGTTACTTGATCGTTGCATGTGGTTATCATTCCACCTATTCCAGTGCCAACAAAAGTAGCTATTCTTTCTGTGTTTTCTTTGCTTAAATCAAGACTTGAATCTTCAATTGCAAGCTTTGCTCCAACAACAGCAAGCATAGTAACTCTATCCATGTCTTTGTACATAGATTTTAAGAGCTTTGGATCATTAAAATAGTTTTCTAATTTAAAGTCCTTAATTTCTCCGCCAATTTTTACATCTATATTTTGCCAATCTTCATTATTAGCATAAGATAGTCTGCTTATGCCGCTTGTACCATGCTTTAAGCTGTTCCAAAAAGCATTAATTCCAATGCCTATGCAAGTTACAGGGCCAATACCAGTTATTACTATTCTTCTACTCATACCTATTCCAGCCTGCTCCAATTAGGACTCGTGGGTATTTCATTATACAATTTATGTCTTCAATTGTTTATAGAAGTATGAAAATTGCATATATAAGTGAATATACTTTTCTAGTATGATATGGAAATCAGTTTTGTTTTTTAGCTAAGAATTTCGTTGGTAAAATTATTTAATATATGTGCTTTTTTAGATAAACTGGTAATCCCATGATTTAGTGCATATAACACTGCTTGAGTTCTGTCATTAACATTGAGTTTGGTAAAAATATTATTGACATGTGTTTTTACAGTTGATTCACTTATAAAAAGATCTTTAGATATTTGTTTATAATTAATACCTTTTGCTAATGAGTTAAGAACCTCTGTTTCTCTATCGGTTAAGTGTTGTAATAATCCAGGATCTGATTTTTCTTCTGTATTTTGTGTATTCAGGCAAGTCTTTAAATTAATTAATGATTTGCCGCATACAAAGATTTCTCCCTTGGATAGTTGCTTCAAAGCAAATTCTAAATTAGTAGATAAATTTTCAATACGAATAATTCCATCTATGTTTGTTTGTAAATAACTTGCAATTTTTGATTTGTCATTTTCATGAACTATTAAAATAAGCTTTGTTGCTGGAGAACTTTGCTTTGCTTTTACAATAACTTCAGTTAGACTAATTACTCCTGCAAGGCCAGTGTAAATAAGTGCAAATGTTGGTTTTGTGTAATCAAGTTCTGCTAAAAAACTTTCCTTTGTATTTATCGGCGATTTGTTCTTAATCTGTACCCCTATACTTCTTAAAATTTGAGGTAAGTTTTGGTTATTTAATAAAACAGGTAAATTTATTGCAATAAGTGCACTTGTTTGATTCAACATTAACAATTCTCCTTATTTTGAAACTAGCAGGTATGAATTTTGTTCTCAAATTCTGGGGTTTGCTATCAGGGTCTCCCCTATAATAGGCTTAATTATTTATAAGTAAAGTTAACCGAAGTTAAAGGAATTCTAATGAAAATTAAACAAATCGAATATTCGAATGAATTTCCAAACTTTTTGCTAATTGTTGTCAGTAGCTTAATTGTTTTTAATTTAACTACCTGCAAAGTATTAGGTATTGGTGAACCTATGAATGATGCTGAAGGTAAACTTCAGGTTAAGATAACTTACAGTGATAATGCAGATTCATCAAGTTTTTTTGAGCTTAGTAATGAAGATGGTTTGAGGTATCTTGATCTGGGTGCTCCTGAAGCATTGAATGGTATTTGGAAAGGCTCTTATAACTTAAATGAAGACTCAGTTTATTGGGTTAATCCTGAAGTTGAAAAAAATCAAATTTTAAATTCAATAAGTTTAGGAGATTATAAACTGTCTCTTAAAATTATTAGTGATGAACATAAAGTAAATGACCTGGTCATATTGCAGGATAAAATTAACTATGGGCCGGTTAACTTAAAAATAGTAAAAAGTAAACAGATTAATTATTGGACAAAAGCCTTAAATCAAAACTGGGTTGAAGTTATAAAAGGGAAAATACTGCGTTCTAATGTTTCCAGCCTATATACGGAATTTAGAACTACTGTATATGACAAAGGGATTCCTATTTACGCATTTCAGGGAAAAACAGTTTTGGTAAAGGATCAACTGTTACTACCTAGCTATCGTTAATATTTCTAAGTAACCTATTCAAAAGGTAAGATTTTATCCGATTTATTCGGTGAAATCTTGATAGCAGTGTTAAGAAGCCCATAATATGTGCACTTTGCAAAACCGGTGCAGCTCATTCGTGAGCAAGCCGGTGGTAGGTAGAAACGATCAACTTTAAATGCTTATAATAGGTTTTCTATCTTACCTTGATATAGGTTATAATAAATAGCCTTGTGTGAGAAATTGCTAGAATGAGACATTAGGTTATGTAAAGAAAGGAAGGTTAATCAATAGTAGTATGGCAGAAAATTTAACAGAGTTTGAAAGGTTATTTAAAGATGGGAAATATAACAGCACATTTGAGCCTGGGTCATTAGTAAAAGGGAGTATAGTTCATCTGGAAAAAGATGGTGCATATGTAGATATTAAAGGAAAATCAGAAGCTTTTGTACCTTTAAAAGAGCTAGCAGGAAATATAAGAAGAACTAAAGCAGAAGATCATGTTGCACTTGGACAAGAGTTTGAGTTTTATATTTTAAAAGAAGAAACAGATGAAAATCCTGTGATTCTCTCTTTGAAGAGAGTGAATCTTGTTCAAGGATGGATTAAGCTGGAAGAATCTAAACAAGCTAATGAAACAATAAAAGGAAAAGTTGCCTCACTTGTTAAAGGTGGGATTATTGTTGAATTGTTTGGCATTAGGGGGTTTGTACCAACTAGTCAATTAAGATTAAAAGGGAATGAACAGATAATTCCTAGTGAAACTAGCTTACCGGTAAAAATTCTTGAATTGGATCAACGAAAAAACAAGCTTATTTTGTCTCACAAACTTGCTGTTCAAGAAGAAAAAGCAGATCTTAGAGAAAAGACTATGCAAAATCTTGAATTGGGTCAAATTGTAGAAGGTGAGGTTGTAAGGGTTACTGACTTTGGTGCATTTATTGATCTTGGAGGAATAGATGGGTTGCTTCCGATTTCAGAATTCTCATGGCAAAGGATTAATCACCCACAAGATGTTTTATCAGTGGGTCAAAAGGTAGAGCTGAAAGTTTTAAAAATTGACAGAGATACTAATAGAATAAGTCTTAGTTTAAAGAGAATGCAAAACGATCCTTGGAATGAATTAGAAGGAAAGATTCAGGAAAATCAAACTATAAAAGGTACAGTCAGCAAGATAGCTAATTTTGGTGCATTTATAGAGGTTCATCCTGGTGTTGAAGGACTCTTACCTAAAGCAGAAATTACTGCAGAAAATGAAAATCCCCGAGTAGAAGATTATCTTTCTGTTGGACAAGAGATTGAGGCATTGGTAAAGCGTTTTGCGCCCGAAGAGCATAGACTTAGCTTAAGTTTAAAAGATTTAAACTCAGCTTCTAAAAACGGGCAAAAAGAAAAAACTTTGGAAGAAAAACCAGAACAAACTGCAAACAACTAATGCAAATTACACAAGAAAGAGATGTGGTTATCAGAAGATGGTCTGATATTGCACATTTTGATTGGTATTTGCTTTCTCCTGTTCTTGCACTGGTTTTTGTTGGATTTATTTTATTAAGTAGCACATCATCAGGAGACTTTGTACCAAAACAATTCATTTTTTTAATACCTGCATTTTTATGTGGGTTAATTGTCTTGTTTGTAAGAATTTCATTTTGGAGAGATGTTGCAATTTGGATTTATTGTATTAATTTACTTTTTCTTTTGTTTGTTCTGGTTAAAGGAACTTCTGCAATGGGTGCACAAAGATGGATTGATATTGGACCAATTAATGTGCAGCCTTCTGAAATTGCAAAAATTGCTATTATCATATCTCTCGCTGCATGGTTTACAAGACATCCGATCAAAAATTACTTGGATATTTTAATATCAGGCTTAATTGTTATTCCTCCTGTTTTGCTAATTCTGAAGCAGCCTGATTTAGGTACTTCTCTTACATTTGTTGCTATATATCTAACAATGGCATTTTGGGCTGGTGCAAACTTAACTCATTTATTAGTAGTAATTTCACCTATACTCAGTTTAATTTTTAGTGCTACAGGGTCAATGTTTTGTAGTTTAGGGAGTATTCAAGCACACAGTCAATTAGTGGAATTTACTGTTACGCATGTTTTTTTGTTTTATCTTTTTATTTTACTTGTTTGGTTAATTGTGCATTACAAGCCATGGCGTTCTCCGTGGATTGTATTGTTTATTTCAGTAGTACTTTTAGTTAATTTTGCTTTTGGTTTTTTACGCCCTGTTTTATGGAGTACATTAAAACCTTATCAGCAGCAACGCATACTAATCTTTTTAAATCCCGAAAGTGATCCGCAAGGTGCTGGATATCATATAGTTCAAAGCCTTTTAGCTATTGGCAATGGAGGGATCTTGGGTTATGGGTGGAAAGAAGGGAGGCTTACGAAAGGTAGTTATGTTCCAGCTCAACATACGGATTTTGTTTTTTCAGTTGCTGGTGAAGAATTTGGATTTATTGGAACAATGATATTAGTAATTCTTTTTGGTGGATTGCTTTGTAGAATACTTTACATTGCAAAAAATGCTGAGGATAAATTTGCAGGCTTACTTGCTGTTGGTGTTTTTGCATTTCTTGCTTTTCATATTTTTGTTAATATTGGTATGACCGTAGGATTGATGCCAATCACAGGAGTACCACTGCCTTTTTTAAGCTATGGTGGATCTGCTTTAGTGGTTGATGTATCTGTTATATTTTTGTTATTATCAATATCGTGGAGAGTATTGCCAAAGAAGTTGTTTTAAAGTTATGCCCCGGAAGAAAAAAAATCAGGGTGAATCAAGCAAGATGAGTAAGTCTGATTCTTTAAGTCTTAGGACTAGAAGAAGAGTAATTTTGTCGTTTCCACCGTCAGTACTACAGACTCCGATAACTTATATTCTTGCAAAAGAATATGATATTGCAAGCAATATTCTAAGAGCTGAAATATTGCCTGAGGAATCCGGAAAATTGGTTATAGAAATGGATGGACTACCGGAAAACCTGGACAAAGCTATTCAAAGAATCAAAGAATTTGATATTGATGTAACTGAAATTGCACGTAAAGTAACATTTGATATGGATAAGTGTATTCATTGTGGGGCATGTGTTTCTGTTTGTCTTGCAGGGGCGTTGAAATTAGATAAAAATTTTCATTTGGAATTTATTGAGCCTAAATGTACTGTATGTGAGATGTGTGTAACAACATGTCCTGTTGATGTTGTAAATATTGACATCTGATGGATTTTTTTTAGTTCTTTAGTTCCCTGTGTCTTCTTGATCTTGATCAAATGGTTCGCTGGTAATAACAGTACCATCAATAATGGTGCCTTCCTGTGCAGTAGCATTAAGTGTATTGTATGGTTGCAATGCCAACATAAATGCAAGCGCTAAAATAAATTTAGTTATATTAATCACAAGTTCCTAGCCAAGAGTATTTTCTTTTCCACTGATAAATTAATTGAAAAGATAATTGCTCTAATGAAATTATCGGAATAATCTATCTGTATTAGAGGAAATTCAGGCTTAGCACCAGAAAAAACAAGAAGAAATTACTGTTTTTTTAACACTATGGGGATAACAGCAAGAGGATTCCCTTTGTGAAAATGGGACATATTTCCTACACCAAGAGCTTTTTGAAGATGATGTAATTGCTTAATGCACCCCCTGCATTATAATAATAGAGCTATGAAATTAAATGATGAACAGCTACATAGATATTCCAGGCAACTTTTGTTAAAGTCATTTGGGGGAGAAGGGCAAAAAAAATTGCTGAACTCTAGTGTTCTTGTACTTGGTGCAGGAGGACTTGGATCAGCAGCTCTCTTATATCTAGCAGGATGTGGGGTAGGCAAAATTGGCATAGTAGATTTTGACAAAGTAGAAATATCCAATTTACCAAGACAAGTGATTTATGATTCTAAAGTAGTAGGCAGGCCTAAAGTTGAGTTGGCTAAGCAAAAAATACAAGATATTAATCCGGATGTACAGGTGAAAATATTTAATGAAAAGTTTACTGATAAAAATGCACAAAATATTATTGGTGAATTTGATGTTGTTCTTGACGGGCTTGATAATTTTCAGGATAAGTTTTTACTAAATGATTATGCTGTTAAGCTAAATAAAAGTTTTGTCCATGCAGGGGTAGTTGGCTATGAAGGTCAAATATTTACTGTTGTGCCTGAAAAATCTGCATGTTTAAGATGTGTTTTGCCAGAAATACCACAAGATGCTATGCAGAAATGTAGTGAGGTTGGTGTATTGAATACATGCGTAGGAATAATTAGTATGTTACAGGCAAATGAGGTATTAAAGCTATTGGTTGGTATAGGTGATTTGTATACAAATAGAATACTTAAGTTCGATGCTCTTAGTGGATCTTTTTATGAGTTTAAAATAAAAGGCAAGAATAAAGATTGCCCAGCTTGTAAAAAATCGTTCAGCGTAAAGTGGTAATTTCTTAACGCTTACCGCTTATCACTTAACGCTTTGAACATGGTGGTGATGATGTTTATGACTAGCTGTAAAAGTACTTGTAATATTTGATGTAAGCAGTATTAGTCCAATAGTATATATAATAATTGCACTGATTATACCGGAAGATTTTTCTATATTGCCTAAAGATTTTTCCATAGACTTTTTTAAAAACCCTTGTCCGTAGATGGTGGATAATGCGACTAGTGTTAGTGCTATGCCAAGCCCAATACTATAAGATAAAACATAAATAAATCCTTGAAAAATGCTTTCTATACCATGCACAGCAGTTACAGTCATAAATACAGCAAGCCCACCTGAGCATGGTATGAGCCCTGCTGTAAGGCCTACAACTAATATACTTGTTGCTTGAATTTTTTTTGTGAGTATTTTATGTACAGAACAATCATGCTCATGAGAATGTTGAAACAATGGTCTTATAATTCGATCCCACATTAAATATGAACCTATTGTAAAGATGACCCCAGAAGCAGCAAAACTAACGATTGTTTCTTTATGTGTAGGTGAAATAAAGCTAATCATCATTACACTTAAGTATCCGATAAGATAAACACTAGCTGTATGAGTTATTGATGCAAGAAGTCCTATTAAAAAAGCATCACGTTTTTTTGTTGTACTGGAGCTTAATACAAAGGTTGCAACCAGGCTCTTGCCATGTCCTGGTTCCATAGAATGGATCATCCCAAATAGCATTGCAGAGAGAATGTAAATTAGATTGATTTCAGTCATAAATTTGATAACAGGATTGTAGCATATTTGGTAAGATATTATGTGATATTGAGGTGGTAAAAATGCGGGAAGAAAAAGATTCACTTGGTGCATTTAATTTGCCTGATGAAGTATATTATGGTGTTCAAACAGCCAGAGCAATAGAAAATTTTCCAGTATCTGGAATAACAGCGGATCCTGATTTTATTCGTGCCAGTGTAATTGTTAAAAAAGCTGCTGCATTAGTAAATGGTGAACTTGAGCAAATCGACAGAAAAGTTGCCAATGCAATTGTTAAAGCAATAGATGAGATATTAACTGGTAAGTTAATAGAAAACTTTGTTGTGGATATTTATCAAGCTGGTGCAGGAACCTCTCATAACATGAATACAAATGAAGTGATTGCAAACAGGGCAATTGAAATATTGGGAGGTAATAAAGGGGATTATAAATTAGTTAACCCAAATGACCATGTAAATTGTGCCCAATCTACAAATGATTTTATACCAACAGCGATGCGTGTAGCAGCTATTATGAAATCCTCTGAACTTTTGGCTGCTATTGAAAGAATGGCTGAATCTTTTGAAAATAAAGGAAAAGAATTTTTCAATATTATTAAAGCTGGCAGAACCCATCTGCAAGATGCTGTTCCTGTTAGACTTGGAAGGGACTTTCAAGTCTATTCAAGACTCTTAAATGATCATAAGAGACGAATTGAAAATGCTTTGTCTGAACTTAAGGTATTAGGTATTGGTGGAACTGCTGCAGGTACAGGGTTAAATGCTCATCCGCAGTATCAGTTTAAAGTTGTTTCTGAAATAAGCAAGCTTACAAAAGTTGAATTTCAACCTTCTCCTGATCTTATGTCTTCTATGCAAAGCATGGCACCTTTTGTTTCTGTATCCAGCGCTATAAGAAATTGTGTGTTGGATCTTACTAAAATTGCCAATGATCTTAGGCTTATGGATTCAGGTCCAACCACCGGGCTTTCTGAAATTAAATTGCCTGCTGTTCAACCAGGTTCATCTATTATGCCTGGTAAAGTTAATCCTTCAATGCTTGAGATGTTAAATCAAGTATGTTTTCAAATAATAGGTTGTTGTACAGCTATTGATTATGCATCACAAGCAGGTCAATTTGAATTAAATGTAATGATGCCTATGATTAACTTTAATTTATTGTTTAGTATAAAAATTCTTACCAATGCTTTAGATTTAGTAGATGAAAAATGTATAAAAGGCATTGTTGCGAATGAAGATAGGTGTAGAAGGTATGCTGAAAGCAGTGTTTCAAATGCTACAGCATTAAACCCAAAAATAGGTTATCTAGCAACAGCAGAAGTTGTCAAAGAAGCAATAAAAACAGGAAAAACCATTAAAGAAATTTGCTTGGAAAAAAAATTATTAGACAAAAAAGATTTAGAAGTTGCTCTTGATTTAGAAAAACAAGTTGGAAAGTGACACGCAGTGTCATCCAGAGGAGCGTAGCGACGAGGGGTCTCAAACCGTAGAAAGAATCTTTCTTGCTTCTTTACAATCTCTCTTTATTTGATCTATTAAGTCTTCTTTTGAAGAAAATTTTATTTCGTCTCTTAGTCTGTCTATAAACTCAATTTTAATTGTATTTTTATATAGTTCTCTATATTTAAAATCTAAAATATGTGCTTCAACTTTAAGCTCACTTGTGTCTTCTTTAAAGGTTGGACAATGCCCTACATTTATAACGCAAGGAAGTTCTTTGATATTTTCATTTGTAATTGATAATCTTCCTACGTATACTCCAATTCCTGGAATTACTCTGTTACTGGGTGGCATTAAATTAGCTGTAGGAAAACCAAGCTCTGTACCTCTTTTTAATCCTTGTGTTACTTGTCCAGATAAACTGTAGTATCTTCCTAGAAGAAGAGAGGTCATTTTAACTTTACCAGCAGCCAGATTTTTTCTTATTCTTGTACTGCTAATTGGTTCATCGTGAACATTAACAGGTTCATGTACTGTTATTGCAACTCCAAATTTTTTACCCCATTCTTTAAGTTTTTCCGGGTTACCTTCTTGATTAAATCCAAATTTATGGTCAAAGCCAACGCTAATATATTTTGAATTTAAACACTCAATTAAAACTTTTGTGAAATAATCTTGAGCACTCATATGTCTTAATTTTGAATCAAATTCAAGTGCAAGTACATTTTCTACATTTAGTTTTTCAATAAGCTCCATTCTTTCCTCAAAAGTAGACAGTAATTTTGGGGCTTGACCGGTTATTTCTGTATGAGGGTGATTTATAAAAGTAGCAACGACAGAGGTTGAATTGTTCTTCTTGGCATGCCGAACAGCATTACTTATTATTTCAGAGTGTCCAATATGTACCCCGTCAAACATTCCAAGTGCTACAGCACTTCCTTTTGTAATTAATTTTGGTTGAATTTGATTAAATATTTCCATGTATCAATAGCATCAAAGCTATTACGTAAAAATATAACATTTCTATGTAACATCTGCTATTTTTAAATAGGTTAAATCAAATGGCAATTTTATTTTCAGAAGATGAAATAGTTAAATCAAGCTTTGAGATAGTTTTGTTGGATACTAATATTAAGATACAGGAAAGGAATTCATGGGTTCCATATAAATTAATATTAAAAAGCGCAGATAAGAAATTAGAGTATACAAAATCTCAGACAGGGACAGGGGATTTTGTGTTTGCTTTAAGTCCTAAAGATGAAATTTTAGAACTAACTAATAGTATGTCAGAGCTACTTAGTGTAACATCTAAAACTAAATACTCATTTGAACCATTAGAACCTTCCTTTGAACTAGAAATTGAAAAATCTCACAAAGGATATTCTATTTATATTTGGGTTGATGCAGGTAATGTTGTGTCTGATCATTACACGTGGGATGGATTGGGTATTAGATTTTTTACTACTGAAGAAAAAATACAATGTTTTATTGAAGAATTGAAACGAGAAGTGAAAGAATATAATTATGCCTAAAAGAAAAGATATAAAAAAGATACTTATAATTGGTGCAGGACCAATAATAATTGGACAAGCATGTGAATTTGATTATTCCGGTACACAGGCATGTCTTGCACTCAAAGAAGAAGGGTATGAAGTGGTGCTTGTAAATTCGAATCCTGCAACAATTATGACAGATCCTGATTTTGCTACAAGGACATATGTTGAGCCTATTACACCAAAATACGTTGAACTTATTATTGAAAAAGAAAAACCTGATGCAATCCTTCCTACTATGGGAGGACAGACAAGCTTAAATATTGCTGTTGAGTTGGCTAAAAGTGGAGTATTAAAAAAATACGGGGTTGAGTTGATTGGGGCAAAACTTAATGCAATAGAGCTTGCTGAGGATAGAGAGTTATTTAAAAACAAAATGCGGGAAATTGGTTTAGAAGTTCCTAAATCATATATAGCAAGATCTATGAAAGATGGTATATGTTTTGCAGGTGAAATGGGATATCCTGTAATTTTAAGACCAGCATTTACTTTAGGAGGTAGCGGTGGAGGAATTGCTTATAACCAAGATGAGCTTGAAGTCTTGCTAGATAAGGCACTGACCATTAGTCCTGTTCATCAGGTGTTGCTTGAGGAAAGTGTTTATGGCTGGAAAGAATATGAATTAGAAGTTATGAGGGATTTAAATGATAATGTTGTTATTATTTGTTCAATTGAAAATATGGATCCGATGGGTATCCACACAGGCGATTCTATAACTGTTGCACCTGCTCAAACACTGACCGATAAGGAATATCAAATTCTAAGAGATGCTTCTATCAAAATAATCCGTGCTATTGGGGTTGAAACAGGAGGAAGTAATATACAATTTGCAGTCAATCCGCAGGATGGCAGAGTGCTAGTTATTGAAATGAACCCGCGTGTATCCAGATCCAGTGCACTTGCAAGTAAAGCAACTGGGTTTCCTATAGCTAAAATAGCAGCTAAGCTTGCAATTGGACTTACTCTTGATGAGATTCCAAATGATATTACGCAAATTACTTATGCAAGTTTTGAACCAACCATTGATTATGTGGTAACTAAAATACCTCGTTTTGCAAAAGAAAAATTTCCTGGTGCAGATCATACACTTACTACACAAATGAAGTCTGTGGGTGAGGTGATGGCAATCGGCAGAACTTTTAAGGAATCTTTTCAAAAAGCTTTAAGAGGGCTGGAAATTAAAATGGATGGATTTTATGACTCTAAATTTCTAAATTTAAGCAATGATGAATTAGTAAACCTGCTTAGAATTCCTACACCAGATAGAGTAAAGCATTTGTTTGCAGCTTTGTATAACAAATTGCCACTTAATAAATTAAATGAAGTTACAGGGATTGATTTATGGTTTTTAAGTCATCTTAAGATTCTTGTTGATAAGATAAAGTATTTAGAGCAGTCGTCTTTGAGTGAACTTGATAATAAAGAGATCTTATTTTCTTTTAAAGAAGATGGTTTTTCGGATAGGCAAATTGCAACTATACTCAAGTCTCAAGAGAATGATATTAGAAAACTGAGAGAAAAGCATAAGGTTTTTCCTGTGTATAAATCAGTGGATACTTGTGCAAGCGAATTTGAAGCTTATACACCTTATTATTATTCGACATATGAATCAGAGTCAGAAGTAAAAAAATCAGGAAATGCAAAGGTAATGATTCTAGGAGGGGGACCAAATAGAATTGGACAAGGTATAGAGTTTGATTATTGTTGTGTACATGCTTCTATGGGACTGAGGGAAGATGGTTATGAGACTATAATGGTAAATTCCAATCCGGAAACAGTCTCAACTGACTATAATATTTCAAGTAGATTATATTTTGAACCACTTACAGTAGAAGATGTTTTTAATATTTATAAAGCAGAAAATCCAGTTGGAGTTATTGTCCAGTTGGGTGGACAAACCCCGCTTAATATTTCAAAATCTCTTGAGAATATGGGGGTAAAAATACTCGGCACCCAGGTTGAAAGCATTGAAATTGCAGAAGATAGAAAATTATTCAGCGAGATTATACACAAGCTTGGATTAAATCAACCAAAGTCTTTATCAGCAAGATCGGTAAGTGAAGCAATGGAAGTTGCAAAAAAATTAGGGTTTCCGCTTTTAGTTAGACCAAGTTTTGTGCTTGGTGGAAGAGCTATGGATATTTTTTACAGTATGTCTGAGATGGAAAAGTTTATAGCAGAGGTTTTTGAAATTGAACCTGAACATCCTGTTTTAATAGATACTTTTTTAGAAGATGCTATAGAAATTGATGTTGATGCAATTTCTGACGGAAATGAGGTTCTCATTTGTGGCATTATGGAGCATATTGAACAAGCAGGCATTCATAGTGGAGACAGTGCATGTGTTTTGCCTCCTCAGGATATTCCAAGTGAGATTATTGAGAAGATTAAAGAGTCTACAAGAAAACTTGCACTTGAGTTACATGTAATAGGTTTAATGAATATCCAGTTTGCTATAAAGGATGGAACAGTTTATATATTAGAAGCAAATCCACGAGCCAGTAGAACTATACCTTTTGTTTCAAAAGCTACTGGTACTCCATGGGCAAAAATTGCAAGCAAAATAATGCTTGGGAAAACAATTAAGGAATTAAAAATTAAAGAAATAATACCAACACACATTTCAGTAAAAGAAGCAGTCTTGCCGTTTAATAAATTTCCTGGGACAGATATTATTTTAGGTCCTGAAATGAAATCTACAGGAGAGGTAATGGGACTAAGTAGCGCATTTAGTGAATCTTTTGGCAAGGCTCAAATAGCTGCAGGACAATTACTTCCTCTTTCCGGGAATGTTTTTATTAGCGTGAATGATAAGGATAAAAAAGCTATTGTTGAACCAGCTAGGAAATTGTATAATTTAGGATTTAAAATTTATTCAACATCTGGAACTGCAACAATTTTAAGAGATAATAATATTGATGTGACTGAAGTCAGGAAAGTATATGAAGGTAGACCAAATATTGTGGATAATATTAAAAATAAAGAAATTAATCTTATTATAAATACACCAATTGGCAGGGAAGCAAAACAAGATGATAAATATATTAGACAAGCTTCTGTAGAATATTCAATACCTGTAGTGACTACAGTTCGTGGTGCAAAAGCTACGGCTGAAGCAATTCAGGCAATGAAGAAAGGTTCTGAAAGTATCAAATCACTTCAAGAGTATTATAAAGAAGCAATTACAGAGGGTAGTGTCAGACACTATTAAGTGCCTGACATTCATCTTCAACAGCTTTTTTCATGGGAGCTACTGCTGAAACCTCTTTGCCTAGCCATATTGTAAGAGATAGAGCACCTTGTCTAACTAACATATCTAATCCGTTTTGTGTCTTGTATCCAAGAGCTTTTGATTCTTTTAATAATTTGGTTTCAATTGGATTATAAATAAGATCATATACAAATGCTCTTTTTGGTAATTGTGATAATGTACTTTTGTCTAACGGTGATGCATTTATATCTGGATACATTCCAACAGGAGTTGTGTTTATCAAAAGATTTGTTGTTGATAAGTCTACTTTTTCTATTTTACCTATATTGAGTAACGTCTTTGATTTTAATTTTATTTTGATGTTTTTTAACAAAACCTCAAAAGCTTCAAGTTTTTGTTGACTTCTGCCGTAAATAACTAATTCTTTTACATTATGCTTGATCAAAGCAGTACAAACAGCAGAGCTGGATCCTCCATAGCCTAATACTGTTACATTTAAGGATGAAATATTTTTCTTTAAATTGTCATTTAAAGATTCCCAAAATCCAATGATGTCAGTATTATCTCCTTTTGTTTTGCCATTGTCTTGGAAAGTGATGGTGTTAACTGCTTCGATTAATCTAGCTTCATCTGATATTTCATCAAGTAGGGGGAGTACAGTTTTTTTATGAGGTATTGTAACATTTAACCCTCTAAGTCCAGCTTGCTTTAATACATTAAAAACACTACTTAAATTTTCTTCTTTGATTGTATATGTTTTATACTCTCCCATTATATTTAATTGTTGCATTGCTGCTGTATGCATAATAGGAGAAAGCGAGTGCTCTAGTGGATAGCCTATTATTCCTAATTTCAACATGTCATTGCGAGGAGGTGCAAAGCACCGACGAAGCAATCCCGATCGTATTATAGTTCACTATATAAATCATTCCATTTAGTATTGATTTTGTTGATCAGGGCTTCTTTTTTTCTCCTGGATCCTCCTTTTATTTGTTTTTCTCTTACAATAGCACTTTCAATGCTATTTGTTATTTCATAATAAACCAGCTTACTAATATTGTATTTTTCTGTGAAGCTTTTAGATTTCCCTTTTTTGTGCTGATAAACTCTTCTTTTTAAATCATTTGTAACACCTGTGTATAAAGTTGTGTTTCTTTCGTTAGACATTATGTAGACATAGTATTCGTTATTCTTCATGGTTGTATCGATCTAGATTGCTTCGCACCTGACGGTGCTCGCAATGACACATTGGTTAATGCCTTTGCTATTTCCTCACGATCATCAAAGTGTATAGTTTTGTCTTTTAATATTTGATAGTCTTCATGCCCTTTGCCTGCTAGAACAATAATGTCATTATCTTCTGCCTTATTGACGGCAATTTCTATTGCACTTTTTCTGTCAGGTTCAACAATAATACTGGATGTATTTTGTATGCCGCTTAAAATATCATTGATTATTTGATTTGGTTCTTCTGTTCTTGGATTATCCGATGTAACAATTACCAGATCTGAAAGTTCTTCTGCAATTTTCCCCATTTTGGGGCGTTTGGTAGGATCCCTGTCGCCGCCACACCCAAATACACAAATAAGTTTTTTCCCATGTTTTACCATGAATCTTGCTGCTTTTAAAATATTTTCCAAGCCATCAGGTGTGTGTGCGTAGTCAACAATGCAAATCGGTGAATATTCTTTAGCTTCATTTTTTATGATTTGAAACCTGCCGGCTACTTCTTTTGCATCTTCTATATATTGAATTATGTTGCTTAAATTAACTCCTTCAGCATATGCTGAACAAATACTTGCCAGTAGATTGTATACATTGAATTGACCATTTAATTTTGATTTTGCTTTAAATTTTCCCTCTGGTGACATAAGAGTAAAATTAAGTCCCTCCGCCGTAAAATTAATTTCTTGTGCCTGAAAATCAGCCTTGTTTTTTATTCCATAGCTAAATATTTTAATTTCTTTACCAACAATTTTTTTAAACTCATTGAAAGAAATATCATCCTGGTTTAAGATTACAAACTTGTTTTTGTGGACTGAGCTATTTAACATTTCAAATAGCTTTTTTTTTGCTTTGGTATATTCATTCATTGTTAAATGAAAATCTAAGTGATCCTGTGTAATGTTTGTAATAACAGCGCCAGCAAAATGACAATCATCTACTCTATTTAGACTAAGTGCATGAGAACTGACTTCCATTGCAAGGTGTGTAAATCCTTTTTGTATTAAGTCATAAAGTGATTTCTGAAGATCTGGTGCTTGTGGAGTAGTGTGTTTTGCATCGTAATATTTATCACTTGACTTTTCTTTTGTACCAAGTGTCCCGATAAGGGCTGTTTTTAAATTGTGCTTTTCAAGTATATGCTGAATTAAATGGGTTGTTGTAGTTTTACCGTTAGTTCCGGTAACACCAATGATTCTTAATTGTTTTGAAGGCTCATGAAAAAAGTAATTTGCAAGTTTTGCAATTCCTATTTGTGTATCCTTAGTATAAATTACAGGAAGCTTTGATTCTATCTTGTTTTGTGCAAGAATTGCGCTTGCTCCTTTTTCTTCAGCTTCTTTAATGTGTTTGTGACCGTCTGTCTTTTCCCCAATTAAACAAACAAATATATCACCCTTATTAATTGCTCTTGAATCATAAGATATCCCGGTAATAGTAGGATTTTCGTTAATGTTTAACTTATATCCTAAATAGCTTGCTAAGTCTTTAATAGTCATAGTTTTACTTGTCATGAATTTTATTATAGCAATTAGGTCTTAGGGTGTGTCAGAAATTCGAGGATAAAGCGGGCCGCTCAAGTCAAAGGCTTGAGCGAGTCTCGCTCCTTTGAACTCATCTCAAAAATCATTCGATGGAAAAATTAGACATTTTTCTTGCAAAAGATAGTAATTTTAGTT
>JACOTS010000115.1 GCA_016178265.1 Candidatus Melainabacteria bacterium | reverse complement strand
GTATGCTCCGCTTGATATTACGCCACCACCTATATACAAAACAGGTTTCTTTGCTTCTAGAATAGCCTTTGTAGCTGCATGGATTTGTCTTGAGTTTCCTTTAATAGTAGGTTTGTATCCTGGAAGTGTATATTTATTTTCCATTCCATCCGTAAATTCAAATGTCCCTGCTAGAACATTTTTAGGAAGATCAATTAGTACAGGACCAGGCCTTCCTGTAGAAGAAATCTCAACAGCTTTTCTGACTGTCTTTGGAATGTGTGAAGATTCAAGAACTAAATAACTGTGTTTTACTATGGGCATTGTAATTCCTGTAATGTCAGCTTCTTGGAAAAAATCTTTTCCAATACCATATGTTGGAACCTGTCCTGTAAGAGCAATAACAGGGATTGAATCCATGTGAGAGTTGCATAAACTAGTTACAATGTTTGTTGCACCTGGACCACTGGTAGCGATAATTACACCAGGTTTTCCGGTAACTCTTGCATAAGCATCAGCCATAAAACCTGCACATTGTTCATGTCTAACTAGGATGTGGTTGATGTCATCTCGTCCATATAATTCATCATAAAGTCCTAAAACTGCTCCACCTGGATATCCAAATACTGTTGACAGCCCTTCTTTCACCAGGCAGTTTAAGAGTGCTTTTGAACCTGAAATATTTTGTTTTTTTGTTTCTGACATAAGTTTGAATCTTGGTTTTAGGTAAATATACTACTAAAATATAGCAAGTGTGTGAACATTGGAATATTAAAAGAGCATAAAGTTTTCTTTGAATTTCGCCTTTTAACTAAATATATACGCTTATAGCTGATTTCCGTTACTTCCTACCTAATGCTAGAAGTTCCAACTAAACGACTTATAAGGTAAGATTTTATCCGATTTATTCGGTAAAATCTGAATAACACTAGGTAAGAAATGCTAAAAAGTGCACTTTGCAAAACCGGCGCATTACTTGTAAGCAAGCTGGTGGTAGGCAGAAACGTTATTAGGTTATGAACGAATCTTTAATAAAGTTAATAGGTCGTTTTAAAGCACTGTTTAGGTGGGGTAAGTTATCATGCAAGGCAGATTTTAAATTAGGTGAGGAATTGCAATTCCCGGAAAATATTATTTTTTGCCATAAAGATAAAGTTCATATCTTTGTCAGAGGACTTGCAGATGGGAAATTGCATATGGCAAAAAATAGAAGTTGCAGTGACATTAGATTTTATAAGAAACAAAATCTGCGTGTTTTCTGTGCAACATGTAGAAAAAGGTTACTGCCCTAGTTAGTGTGGTATCTCAAGATTAACTACTCAAAAGGTAAGATTTTATCCGATTTATTCGGTAAAATCCTGATGTTGTTACAAGAAATATCTGGTAAGTGCACATTGGAAAGCCGGCGGTAGGCAGTAACAGAAAAAGGTTAGCGTGAATGTATCGGCTCTGGTTTTACTGCGGGTTCTACATTTACCTCTTTGCTTTAACGCTTGAGCCTGACTGTTTCCATAACCCATTT
>JACOTS010000112.1:1650-2923 GCA_016178265.1 Candidatus Melainabacteria bacterium | reverse complement strand
CTTGCGTGACAGGCAAGCGTTCTAACCAACTGAACTACGACCCCATGATTTTTTATATCCGCAACATGATTTTGAGAATCATGTTGCTTTCCATAGATTTATGGTAAACATCAATAATCGACGCTCGGGTTTGTACCTTTTACAAACCTTCGCTTGAATCTTGGAAAATGCTATTCAGGATTCACTGTATTATCCGAAATCAATTCTACTATAACTCTCTTTGTAATAAAGTTTAACTGAAATTAGTTGTTATTTGTACTATTTACAAGTATTCACTTGTTTTATGGGTAAAATATCTTTATGCGTTTAGTGGTTACAGGCGGTGCTGGTTTTGTCGGGTCACATTTAGTGGATAAACTTATCTTTTCTGGACATGAGGTTGTGGTTATAGATAATCTCATCACAGGCAGTGACAGAAACCTTACCTTAAATAAAAACCTGACTTTTATTGAGCAAAATGTAGCTGAATATATAGATGTAGAAGGAAAAGTTGATTGGGTGTTGCATCTGGCATCTCCTGCATCTCCGGCTGACTTTAAAAGAATTCCTATTCCAATTTTAAAAGCAGGTTCAATGGGTACTATAAATGCACTTGGTCTTGCAAAAGCAAAAAAAGCTAAGTTTTTACTTGCTAGTACTTCAGAAGTTTACGGTGATCCACAAGAACATCCTCAAAAAGAAAGCTATGTAGGGCATGTAGACTGTACTTCACCACGTGCTGCATATGATGAAGCTAAGCGTTTTGCTGAAGCAGTAACAATGGCATATTATAGATTTCATAATATAGATGTAAGAATTGTTCGTATATTTAATACATATGGACCAAGAATGAGAACAGATGATGGAAGAGTAGTTTCTAATTTTGTAACACAAGCAATTGCAAATAAACCAATTACTGTTTACGGTGATGGTACACAGACAAGAAGCTTTCAATATATTAGTGATCTGGTAGAAGGTATTTTAAAGCTTATGGAAAGTAGCTATCATTTGCCTGTAAATATTGGAAATCCTCATGAATTTACAGTTATGGAACTTGCAAAGATAGTAAAAAGACTTACTAATTCAGAAAGCGAGATTATATTTAAACCACTTCCTGAAGCAGATCCAAAATGTAGACGTCCGGATATTTCTGTAGCAAAAAATATTTTAAAGTGGGAGCCAAAAGTTGAGCTTCAAGAAGGATTAAAAAAGACAGTGGAGTATTACAAAAGTTTAAAAGTAGGAAGTGCTTAAGAGGAGATAATTATATATGAAAATTTTGATATCAGCAGAT
>JACOTS010000112.1:0-1629 GCA_016178265.1 Candidatus Melainabacteria bacterium | reverse complement strand
TTCATCCTGATCAGCTGCAGCCTGGTTCTGATTCTTATAAAGAAGCTGTGATGAGATGGTGTCAGGAATTGAATGCAATAGTAGCAGGGCTTCGAGAAGCTGGTGCTACTCATATAGTTATTTGTGATGCTCATCATCACATGAGAAATATAAATAATGCACTCATTCCAAATGCGACAATTGTTACTGGCTGGCAAAGACAATATTCAATGATGTCACAAATAGATCAAGGATTTGATGCATGTTTTCTTACTGGCTATCATGCAATGGCTGGATCGAAGTCTACTTTAAGTCATACTTACAGACCAAGAGTAATAAAACAAGTTATGTTAAATAAAATCCCGGTTGGTGAACTTGGACTTAATGCAGCTCTTGCTGGATTTTTTAATGTGCCTATAGCATTTGTATCCGGTGATGAAGAGCTTTGTATAGAAGCACAAAAGATATTAGGAAATCAGATAATTGCAGTACAGACCAAAAAAGGACTTAGTCGTTATTCTGCACTTTCATATCCTTTTGAAAAAACATTAACTAATCTGAAAGAACATTCTAAAAGGGCACTTAAAGAAAAAGAAAAATGGCAAGTCTATAAGGTACAATCACCGTGTACTATAACCGTTACTTTTAGTGAACCAAACCATGCAGATGCTTGTGAATTAATTCCAGAGGTAAGAAGGGTTAGCGATAATCAAGTGGAATACACAGGGAAACTTTATCCTATAGCTTTTAGGTGTTTTCTTGCAATGGGCGCGCTGGCTGTAGCCAGAGACGAAGTCATTACATAATAAGCATTAAGCGATAAGTGGTAAGCGGTCATGAAGATAATTCATATGTATTACTTTGTTTAGTTATTTCACTAATCTAGTTAATATGTTAAATTATTAAGTCTGTAAGTTACTCATATCTAATAGCCTAAAGCTAGGATTAAAAAATGGCAGCACCAAAGAAAAAGAAAAAGTTACATACTCAAATTAAACTACAAATTGAAGCAGGAAAAGCAAATCCAGCACCTCCAATCGGTCCTGCACTTGGTCAGCATGGGGTTAACATCATGCAGTTTTGCAAGGATTACAACGAGAGAACTAAGGATAAAGCTGGTCAAGTAATTCCTGTAGTAATTAATGTTTATGTAGATAGATCATTTGATTTTATTACAAAAACTCCACCGGCTTCAGACATGATTAAAAAGAAAATTAAAATTCCAAAAGGTTCTTCAACGCCAAATAGAGAAAAAGTTGGAAAAATAACAAAAAAGCAAATAGAAGAAATTGCTAAAGAAAAAATGCCTGACTTAAATGCAGTTGATATAAAAGGAGCAATGAATATTATTATGGGTACAGCGAGGCAAATGGGAGTTACCGTAGAATAGGAGATAGGAAATAGGAGATAGGAAATAGGATTGAGAAGATGATAGTAATTGGGATAGATAGAGCGGTACCACTTGGGAGTATACAGAGACAAGTCCGTAGGGCTCAGTGTAGAAAATTACCAGAACAAGAACAATTAGAAAAACAGTGGGCAGCAAATAGAGAAGCTGCAAGGAGAGATCCCAACTTTGATGTTACACAGCACTTCGGACATTTATATAACAGATTTGGAATAGAAGGATTTGGGTTAGGGTAAAAAATA
>JACOTS010000111.1 GCA_016178265.1 Candidatus Melainabacteria bacterium | reverse complement strand
TTATTTTGTTACAATCTATTCATATGCACAAAGCTTTAAAAAATTCTCTTGCACTACTTGTGATTATTCTTTCACTGTTTAGCTATGGTATTTCAATTCCAAAAGATGAGATTAAAAGCAATACACCAAAAGCAGAAACTGAAGATTCTGATATTAATACATCGGGTGAAGCAAAAGAAACATACTTGGTTGCAAAAGTTCTTAAAGTCATTGCAGATATAGAAGAAGATTTGCCAGGTGGCAACAAACAAAGAGTGCAACATCGTGGGGAAAAAATACCTTGTAACTAAAATTGAAAGTACAGATGATGGAAAAGAAGATTATTTTATAGTTGATTACTATCGCCAGTCATTTGTTTTCTTTTTAATAGGTTTATTTTTTATAGTGGTAATTGCAGTTGCTAAATTTAAGGGCATAAGAACAATAATCTCATTAATTATCACAATTGCTTTTATTGCATTTTTGCTCATACCTTCTATTGAGCGAGGGATAAATCCATTATTAAGTGCTGTAATTGTTTCCATTCTTGCTACTGGAATTACAATGTTACTTGTTGCAGGTAAAAATTTAAAATCTCTAGCTGCTACTTTAGGAACAGGTGTTGGTGTAGCTATTAGCGGCCTTATTGCTACATTTGTAATAAAAATGGCATCACTATCAGGCTTAGCTAATACAGAAGCAATGATTCTTTGGGGAAATCAGCTTTTTAATTTAAACTTTAAAGGATTATTAGCAGCAGGAATGATTGTCTCCTGCTTAGGTGCTGTAATGGATGTTGCAATTTCAATTGCAAGTTCAATTCAAGAAATTAAAATTGCAAACCCTTCTTATTCAGGAAAACAACTTTTTACTTCAGGAATGAATGTAGGAAACGACATAATAGGAACAATGACCAATACATTAGTTCTCGCTTATACTGGTATGGCACTACCATTACTTATATTAATTAGCAATGAAAGCAATCCAATAAAATTTTTAAATCTTGAGCTTGTAGTTTCAGAGGTTACAGCAGCAATTGCAGGCAGCATAGGACTTATAATTGCTGTACCTGTAACTGCAATTATTATGTCTTTAATGGTAGGTAGTAAACACAAAAATGGATAGAGAAATAAGACTTACAAAAGGCAAAGATCCAGCAGATGTACTGGATTATAAGGAACCAATTACAAAAATATATTTGGTACGCCATGGAGAGACAAAAGCTAACGTGCACAATCTTTTATTTGGGCATCTTGACTGGGATCTAAACAAAACCGGTAGACAACAAGCTGCAAAAACAGCAAAAAAACTTCAATTGCTTACAAAAAAAGAAGATATTAAATGTATTATCACCAGTCCTCTCAGAAGAGCAAAAAGCACTTCAAAAATTATCGGAAAGAAACTTAAAATAAAAAAAATAATTACCAATAAAGATTTAATTGAAAAATCTGAAGGGGTTTGGGAAGGAATGAATTACTGGCAAGCACGCAAGCAGGATCCAATAAATTACAAAAGATGGATTAAAAATCCATTTTACATAAGACCCCCGAAAGGAGAATCAATTGAAGAATTGAGAATAAGAGTAAACAGATTCTATAAGAATATATTAAAAAAATATCCTGGTCAAAGCATAATAGTAGTAAGTCATTCAGGACCAATTAAAATGCTTGTGCTCATTGCATTAAAAATGCATATTACTAAGTTTTGGTACTTAAAAGCAGAATGTGCATCAATTACAGAACTGCATCTAAGCAAAAAACATGCAATGCTTTGGGGGCTAAATAAGTAGCATATTATTTTTTCAAAAAAACTTTTTTAAAAAACCTGGTATCCTCTTTGCCAAATTGTCTTGAGACAATAAGAAGGCACAAATAGCTCAAAGCAAATACAAAAAGTTGAACTATTATATTCACAGATCCACAAGTTTTCACAGTAATAAAAAGTGAAACCAGTCCAACAATAAATGGTAAACATATTCTTGAAAGTGAACCTACCACATCCCAAATTTTAAATTGAATACCAAAAAAGAGCACAAGAACTACAAAAATAATTTCGCTTATATTTGTTGACATAGCTGCCCCAAAACCAGCAAGAGAAGGGATCAGCAAAAAGCACAAAAGTATATTTATAGCACTTGCAATCCCCTGAAGAATAATTAAATCCTTGTGTCTATTTAACCCCAAATAATAAAGACCAAAAGGTGTTTCTATAAACCTAAAGAAAATAAATACAGTAAAAAGTTGCACAAAAGGAATAGAAGAATCATATTTACTGCCAAATATTAAATGGATTATTGATTCACTAAAATAAAATATAAGAATAGCTACCGGAGTTGAAAAAAACGACATATATTTAAGCATTAAATTAAATACTTTTTTTGATTTTTTAAGATCGCCTTCTATTAAGGCTTCGCTACTTATTGCAACATCATCAACCTCAGGATCTATTGGTTCAATCTTTTCTTCTATGGAAGATTTATCATCAAGCAGCCTATACATAGTGGGAAGCATTGCAAATCTGATTTGCCTCGGAAGCAAAATAGCGATCTTTGTAAATCTAAGCGCTGCACTATAAACACCCACCACAAAAAGCTCATTAAAAAACGATAGAATTACAATTCCAATCCTTGCATAAATATTGATAAATAAATCATTTAAGCTAAACAGTATTGAATCTTGAAAGAAATCTTTTAAAATGCTTAATTTTAATCTTGGCTTCAACAGCATTACAGTATTTATCAGTGAAACAACAAACATAAACATAGTTAAAAGCAGCGTGGCAAGCGCAAGAACAAATACAGAATTATAAACATAAAGAACATATACATAAACAGCAAGAGTGACTAATGTTTTTACAATTCTGAAAAAAGAAATTAACTTAAAGCTACCCGTAATTCTCCTTATGCTGCTAAACACATGTGCATAACTATCAAAAATCATGCTGGTAGCAAAAAGCATAAGAGAAAGATATGTATCATTGTTATATCCAGCAAAATATCCGCTAATTCCTACGCAAATTAACAGGGGCAATATTAAAATACTTTTTGCAAAGAGTGCATTGCCAAAACTAATACTTGCCTGGTGTAAATTTTTTGAACCGTATTTAAGTAAGGTTTTATTTAATCCAAAATCGCTTATAAACTGAAATAATCCTATAAATGCTATTAAAGCTGAGTATAAACCAAACTGCTCTACCCCAAGCCTTCGTGCAATATAGGCTATAGTGACAACCTTAATTCCAATCGTAATTATAGAACTTGAAAATAAATAAATAATTCCAAAAAAAAGTTTTTTAGAAAGCGATTGTTTTTTGCGCATAAAAACTAAACTGCATCAATTGCAAGTTCTAGCTTTTATGTTATTGCTCATCGATAGAATTAGCAACTAAAGTAATTTGATTTATAACAAGATTGCTTATTTCTTCCGGTGACATCTTGTCTAAACTTGCCCATGTACTTCTAACCCACTGGAGCATAAAATAATCTTGACATTCGGTAAGATACTTAACTACAAATTGATTAATATCAGGATATTTTCTATAGTAGTAAACAGCCGTTACTATATCTGCAAAAGACAAAAGCGGAGATTTTGATCCGTCGTCCTTAACTGTTTTTTTACAACTATAAATAAACCTTGTCAAAAGTTCCTGGCTATCTATTGAGTGACTGTCTTTTAACATATACAATTCATTTTCCATTTTTATATATCCCTTTCACATAATAAAAAGAAGAATAGGTCTTTCAGTTGACAGTACTTTTAACCTAAATTTAGGTTAATTCGCTTTTTTAAGTCATAATTTCATTAAATTTCTTTAATATTATTGTTTATGAATATTCTGCTGGGAAATAAAGGCTTTAAGTTATAATCTAGAGGTTGTATAACATTACTGCCTACCTACTGTTAGAAATCCCAAATAAACAACTCACAGGGAAAGATTTTATCCGATTTATTCGGTAAAATCTGGATAAACGATACAAGAGATAGCTAGTAAGTGCTATATACAAAGCCGGCGAAGCTCATTCGTGAGCGAGCAGGCGGTAGGTAAAAGCTGCATAACATTAACAGTTTTTAAAGGTTATTATGCTTACTTTGTATATAATTAAACTCCTCCATAAGCTAATTAAAAATATGATTCTTACAAAATGAGCTTAAGGTTTGTTAAACCAATTATTATACTCGGATGTCCTAGGTCAGGAACCAGCCTTTTATTCACAATACTAAGTGAAAGCAACCAACTTTATTCTCTATATAGAGAAAGTCAGGATATCTTTGATAGCTTTTACAGAAGAAAAGCTAAGACATACAAAGTATTTGATAATGATGCTCTTAAAGAAGAAGATTTAACAGACGATGTAAAAGATTTTATGCTTGGTGAATTTCATAAATATGCATTAAATTTCAGACCTGTTGGCTATTTAATGAGGGAATATTTTTTAAAAAACGACCTCTTGGAAGGTTTTGCATCAATTGTAACTAACACCAATTTAGCTTACAAAAAAAGCTTCTCAAAAGAATACAGAATTGTAGAAAAGAATCCAAGAGATTGTTTTAGAATCCCTTTTATAAATAAACTTTTCCCAGATGCAAAGTTCATTTATTTAAGACGTGACGGCAAAACAAATATTAGTTCGTTAATTGAAGGCTGGAAAAGACCTTCAGATTATGCACGAGTCCCCAGACCAGCCATTCCATTAAATATTAAAGGCGATGAGCATGGAAAATGGAGATATGTTTTACCACCTGGCTGGGAAAATTACATAGATAAAACATTAGAAGAAGTTTGTGCATTTCAATGGATAAGCTCCAACAAAGCTGCAATTGAAGGATTAAGTGATATTGAAGAAACAAGAAAATATGCCATTAGCTATGAAGAGCTCACACAAAGTACTCCAAATATAATTAAAAAGGTTTGTGACTTTATAGATATTCCTTATGAAAAAGGAATAAAAAGGTTTGCGGAAAAACCTCCTATAGTAAGCACTCCGAAAAAAGATAAGCCTAAAGAAGACAAATGGAAGAAAAATGAAACATTGCTTAAAAACGTTTATCCTATGATTGAGCCCATGATGAATACATTAGGCTATAATCTTGAAACAAAAAAACTGGCAGAAATAAAATAGTTAAATCTGTATCGTAGAATAATTTTTTTGTCTTAGAAATTCATACAGAACAATACTGAACGCTACTGATACATTTAAAGAATCTACTTTATTGCTAATAGGAATCTTTACCCTAAAGTCACTGTTTTTTAAGACCAAATCACCAAGTCCTTCATGTTCATTACCAACTATTATTGCAATCTTGTCCGGGAAATCTATCTTGCTTACTACTTGCGCATCGTCTGAATTATCAGCTGCAACAACCCAATATCCGCTATCTTGTAATTTTTTTATGACCTGACTACAATTACTAGCCCTGGCAAGTTTCGTTTGAAATACTGTTCCAGCACTTGTCTTAATAATCGTTGCATTGACACCTGTATTTTTCCTGCCTGTCAGAATTACTCCGCTCCCACCGCTTGCTACCAGTGTTCTAATAAGTGCTCCAATATTATGAGTATCTTCTATCTCATTTGCTATAAGCATTACGTCCGTATTTTTATTTAATTTATAAGAAGAATCAATTAACTCATCTACAGATAAAATCTTTATAGGAGATATACTAACCACGAGTCCCTGATGATTTTGCCCTTTTGTTAAATTATCTAATTTTTTCAAAGGAACTTTAAAATACGGGACTTTATTTTCTTTAGCAAAATCAACTATTCTTGATTTAGTATCTCTATCCTGTAAACTTTCACTTATCCATATTTTATTAACCGTAAGATTACCATTTTCAAGAACTTCCAGTACGGGACCCTTTCCAAAAACAAGATCATATGCAGCACTATCAGTCTGTAAATCCATAATTATTCCCTAAGTATGGTTTCTTCCTGGTTATCCTGGATTTCTTCTATAACCACCTCATCATTTGTTTCGCTTCTATCCAGGTTAACAGCATTTTCATCTTCTGTTTCTTCATTATTATCATCCCGAGAATCTATCTTTTGCTTAGTTAGATTTTCTTTGAAAATTTTAATTTTGCTTCTAAGAAAAGTTGAAGAAGTTTCCTCATCTTCTTCAAATTCATCCTCGTGAGCAACTTTATCTTCATCTGTTTCTTCTTTAATCTCAAATGTATCACCCCCGCCAAGCTTACTGAAAAATGGCCCATAGAAAAGCTTTTTAATTGGGTTTATTTTTTTTGCTCCTGGGGGAACCGGAGCATATTCTGTAGGTTCAGAACCAGGCACAAATCTTTTCTTTATTGGGTTTGGCGTATATTCCGTAGCTAAAAGTCCTGTTAGTGGATCCACCAGTAATTCCTTCATACCAGGAGCCCCTGAAAATTCAGCAGGTGGGATATCCTTGTCTGCATAATATTCTTCAGCAACTATTTTCCATATTCTGGCAACAATTGCACCTCCTGTTACATGTTGACCATAAATTGACTGATTATGATCATTTCCACCCCAAATTGCACAAGAAAGATCTGGTGTAAATCCAATAAACCACACATCTCTTGACTCATCAGATGTTCCTGTTTTTCCTGCTACTGCTCTATCCTCCAGCCTTGCAAGTGTACCAGTACCTTTCTGAACAACATCCTGAAGAATACTTACAAGATATGAGGCTGCAATAGAAGATGCTGCTCTTTGCGGGATAGGATCATTTTTTTCTATTATACGTCCCTTAGGATCTTCTATTTTTCTAATTAATATGGGTTTAATATAAACTCCCTGTCTGGCAAAAGTAGAATACGCTGAAGCTACTTCAAGCGGAGAAAGTGCAGCACTTCCAAGAGCTAAAGAAAGATGAGGTTCTAGCTCTGTTTCAATTCCGCATGCTTTGGCTGTCTTTATTACTTCTTCAATTCCTACTTTTTTAGCAACTTTCACTGCAGGAAGATTCCTGGAATAAGTCAAAGCTTTTCTAACAGTCATTTTGCCCCAGAATTTTTTGTCAAAATTCTTTGGCTCCCAAACCATATCCACCCCATCAGGAATTTTGACCCTAGAATCTTTAATGATCGTATCGGGGGTAGCAATTCCCTTTTCAAAAGCAGTTAAATATGTAAATGGTTTAAAAGCAGACCCTATTGTATGAGGATTAGTAGCCCTATTCCACTGGTGTTCCCAAAAACCACCAACCCCTCCCACCAGTGCTCTAACTTGTCCTGTTTTTACATCTATTGCAGCAAGAGCTAATTGTGTCACTCCATACGGAGCATTTTTAATCTCAGCATTTAATACTTCTTCTGTTATTCTTTGTGCACTTGGATCCAGCCCGGTATAAACTTTATACCCCTTCTCTTTCAGTTCTCTCATATCAAATCTTTCTTTTAATTCTTCTAATACATAAGAAAAATAATATGGATATAATTCCAAATGCCCGGGAGATGAACTAAATTTTAATTTTTTCTTTTTTGCTTCCTTAAGTTGCTCTTTAGTAATAAAACCAAATTCAAGCATTTTATTTAAGACGAGAATCTGTCTTGTCCTAGCTGCTTTAAAATCAGCTGATAATCTGCTTGGTGCCTGCAATAATCCCCCTAAATAAGCAGATTCTGCAAGATCTAATTCTGTTACTGTTTTATTGAAATATCTCTGTGCAGCTCTTTGAATACCATAAGCTCTATGTCCCCAATATACCTGATTCAAATAAAGTTCTAAGATCTTATCCTTATTTACTTTTCTTTCTAATTCCAAAGCTAAAAACACTTCTTTAAATTTTCTGCTAAAAGTTCTTCTTCTTTCTTTCTCAGGAATTAAAAGGTTTTTCACTAACTGTTGGGTTATTGTGCTCCCACCTTCAACAATTTTGCCTGCTTTAAGGTTGACAAAAAAAGCTCTAACAATACCAATAGGATCTATTCCAAAGTGATCATAAAAATCCTTGTCTTCAATAGCAAGTACTGCTCTTATTAAATTAGGCGAGATCTCACTTAAAGAAACTACCTGCCTGTCCTCTTCACCCTGTAAAAACCCAACAAAGGAATCCCTGTAGTCATAAAGCTCTATAGAACTAATTGGCTGGTATTCAGTAAGATCCCCTATTTCAGGAAGGCCAAGCATTCTATTTACGCTAGGAAGCGATATATAAGCACCAATTAAGATACCTAGAAAAACAGATAAGAGTACTACATATTTATTCATAAATAAAAGCCGGCATTTTCATGCCGGCTTTTATTATATCTTCTTAATTAATTTTACTAAAGCTAACTAGCTCTAGGCATTAAGATGCATTTTCTACTGTCCACTCAATGGTTTCAGGAATACCAGTTAAGATAGAAGCAAGTTCTCCGTCAAAACCTTTATCCCAGCCTGCTTCAAATCCTTTCATACCCCAGGTGAGACCATCTGTTATGCCATGAACAGCTCCACCAATTGGTGCACCAACTGCAAGTCCAACTAATGATTCAACTGCTCCATTTTCATTCCCTAGTGCTCCAGCAACCGTGTTAGTTCCTTCTTTTGCTCCTTCTACGAAGCCTGAAAGTGTACCAACAACAACTCCTGTTGCTAATCCAACTGAAGCATTTACTGCCTGTACTGGAAGGCTGATTATCCATTTAAGAAGATCACCAGTTGACCCAAGTGACCATTCATCAGCTCTTGCAGCGGGAGGAGTAATTGCTATAGTTGCTACTAATAATAGAGAAAGTAATATTGACTTTTTCATACTATCTGCTCCTTTATTTCTAAAATTTACCCGGCTCTACAGACGATAATTAAACCAGCTTGTTATCTTATTTAGTGCTTTATAACAACATTTTTTTACAAAATTTATGACATTACATATATTTTCATGATTTTCAAGGCCAGTAAAGCCAAAAACAGGTAATCTTTCGTTTTAAACAATGACAAACATTACTATTTTTCCCTTACATTGGAACAAAAATTTTAGTAATAGCAAGTTATATCATTTTATTGAGTATAAATTTCTACTTATGAAAAAATTAATATCTGAAATTAATTTTAGACCAAAAAAACAATGTTTATTTATTATTTTTACATTGCTATTTAGCTTTTCTAAGCCCATAAGCTGCCTGCCTCAAACTATTCTAAAGGGCTCCATAAGTTCTGTAATAAAAAAGGGTGAGGCAATAAAAATTAATTTAAACACCCCTATTAATTTTTATTTTAGTTTGCCAGGAGACAAAGTAGCAGCATTTATACCAAAAGATATTGTAATAGGAAACAAATATTATATTCCAAAAGGAAGCAGGCTTGAAGGAGTAATCACAAACATTCAAAAACCAAAAAGGCTCGGTATCGATGGTGAATTTGAAATTGACTTTAGTCAAATCATTACACCAGATAAAAAAATTATTCCAATACATGCAACAGTGTCTTCAGACACAACATCTGCCCCAACAAAAATAGCAAAGACTTTATCTTATGATGTAGCACTAACATCATACGGTGCACTTCATGGAGCATTAGCAGGAGTTCAACTCGGAGGAGTTCCTCTTGTAATATCATCAGATGGTATAAGTGTGTTAGCAGGTGCTGGCGTTGGTGCTACTTTCGGGCTTATAGGATCATTTGCAAGAAAAGGAAAGATTCCCTCAATATCAAATATAATTCCATCTGACGTTAAGCTAAAAAATGATCTAGTGGTGTTTGGAGCACTCCCACTCTTAGAAGATAAAAAAGAAGAGATAAATAATGCAGAAGAATTTAAAGGTTTTCGTTTTAATAAGCCAATAAAAAAAGAAGATATAACAATTAAAATCAAGAGTATCAAAAAAGAAAGTGATAAAAAATACGGGAATTGCATTACGCTTGATTTAAATATAAGCAATAATTCAAATACAAATCTAAATTTATCTGATTTGGTTTTAATAAGTAAGGATGAAATATATCCAGTGCACCCAGATGTAATTTTAAGCGGGATCAGTGCATTAAAAACTTTAGAACCAGGTGAAGTATTGGATATATCAATAGCTTTTGCAATTACAAATCATAAATATGACTATGATCTTGTTTTATTAGATCCATTGGATAATACAGAGATTATAAAGATACCGCTTAATAAGAAAGCGCTAAGTGATAAGCGTTAAGCTATAATATAATTATGCCCAAACAAACTGTTGAAAAAATAGAAGTCCCTAAAGGTAAGGTAGATATGGAAAATTACTGCTATTTTAATGACGAATTCATTCCGCTTAAAGATGCAAAAATAAGTCTAATGACCCATGCATTCCAGTACGGAACAGGAATCTTTGAAGGCATCCGTTGTTACTGGAACGAAGAAGATAAAACAATGTATATCTTTAAAATGAAAGAACACTATGAAAGGCTTACCAATAACAGCAAGATTCTCATGCTAGAGCTAAAACATAGTATAGATGAGATGTGTAAACTTACAGTAGAACTTGTCAAAAAAAATAAACCTACTACAGATACCTACATAAGACCTAATGTTTTTAAATCTGGAACCATTATCGGACCATCTTTAATTAATAAAAACGGATCTAACCCTACAGCTTTTTCAATATATACAATCCCTCTTGGTGATTACGTAGATATTTCAAAGGGATTGCATGTCTGTGTTTCAAGCTGGACACGATTAGAAGATAATGCTTTGCCACCTAGAGGAAAAATTCAAGGAAGTTATGTAAACACTGCTCTTGCAAAAACTGAAGCACTTCTTAATGGTTACGATGACTCAATAGTTCTATCTAACGACGGACATGTATCAGAAGGAAGCGCTATGAATTTGTTTTTAATAAAAGAAGGGCAACTAATTACTTCACTAGTATCAGATAATATTTTAGAAGGAGTAACGCGATCTACTATTATTGAACTTGCAAAAAATGAGTTTAATATTGAAACCGAAATCAGAAAAATAGATAGGACAGAGTTATATACATGTGACGAAGCATTTTTCTGTGGTACAGGAGCACAAGTAAGTCCAATTATAAAAATTGATCACAGAAATGTAGGCAATGGAAAAATTGGTTCTACAAGCAAAAAGCTACAGGATTTATATTTTGATGTAGTAAAAGGCAAACACAGCAAATATAAAAAATGGTGCACAGCCGTTAAATACTAACTACTTACCTTCTTTTTTGCCCATTATTTTGTAACCGCTGCCAAACTTTGCAAAGCAAAGATTTGTCAGCTTTATAGAGACCGCGAAGCCTGCCTGAATAAATCAGAGCAGGCTTCGCTTTTTTGCCCATACTAATCTGCTGCCATAATTGTTTTTATCAAAAGATAAAATATTAAATCCTTTAAGCAGTTCTTTTAGTTCTTCATCAGGATAATTTCTAAGCATCATCCCTTTTCTCATTTGATCAGTATAAACATGGGTAGAGTCTCCAAGCTCGAAATATTCCCCTTTACCAGTGCCAACCTGATCAAAACAACCAAAGAAATATCCACCGTCTTTTAAAATCTTGTAAACTTTTTGGAATATAGCTTCAGCTTGATCAAGCCTAAAGTGCTCAAGTACAGAATTACAAACTACTGCATCAAATGATCCTTCTTTAAACGGAAGATTAAAAAGATCCCCTACTAAGAAATTAACATTTGCATTTTCTTCTTTAGCCCATATTTTCCCAAGTTCAATTGCTGGTTTTGCAATATCTATTCCAGTAACATCAAATCCATACTTTGACATAAAAATAGTAAGCCATCCGGAACCACATCCTAGATCTAAAACTTTTTTAACCTGATACTTTTTAAACTTTCTAGTTAATTCATGAATATATGGAAGCTTTGGAAACTCTTTATGTGGTTTACTAACTCTCTTCCAGGCAGCATCCCAAAACTTTAAGTTCTCCTGATAAATCTGATTTATGTCTTGATTAGTAGCTACCACTTTGAACCATCCTTGAAAAATAGTATTAATTAAACTATTACTTTAAAAGAAATCTAAATTAAGGTTGTAGTTAAGTTATAATTTAACACACAAATAGTTTTAGCACAAAAGCGACAATATTTTAATTTTAAGGAAAGTAAAGTGGACATAAGGGAAAAAAGCAAAATTGCAGTAGCTGGACCTGAAAGAGCCCCACACAGAGCAATGTATCGTGCAATGGGTTTGGGTGATAAAGAACTGGGGCAGCCATTTATTGGAGTAGCATCTACATGGAATGAAGTAACCCCTTGTAATTTAACCTTACATGATCAAGCAGTAGTAATTAAAGAAGCAATCTTAAAATCTGGAGGAACACCAAGAGAATTTACTGCAATATCTGTAAGTGATGGTATTGCAATGGGGCATGAAGGAATGAAATCTTCTCTTATAAGCAGAGAAGTAATTGCTGATTCCGTAGAACTTGTAATGCGTGCTCATTCATATGATGCTCTTGTTGGAATTGCAGGTTGTGACAAAAGTCTTCCAGGAATGATGATGGCAATGCTAAGACTAAATGTTCCTTCAGTTTTTGTTTACGGTGGAACAATAATGCCAGGACACTTAAATGGAAAAGATCTAACTATTGTTGATGTATATGAAGCGGTGGGATCGTATAATGTCGGAAAAATCACAAAAGAAGAACTTTATCAAATTGAAACACATGCGTGTCCAGGAGCAGGCTCATGCGGCGGACAATTTACAGCAAATACAATGGCTTGTGTATCAGAAGCAATTGGAATTGCACTTCCTTTAAGTAGTTCTTATCCAGCAATAGATCCTGAAAGAAAAAAGATACTAGATGCAACAGGAAAAGCTGTAATGAGCTTACTAAAAAGTGGAATTAAACCAAAAGATATAATGACAAAAAAAGCTTTTGAAAATGCAGCAAGAGTGGTAGCAGCTACGGGCGGCTCAACAAATGCAGTACTCCACTTACCAGCAATGGCACATGAAGCAGGAATTAATTTTACTATAGAAGACATTGAAAATATATTTCATCAAACTCCTTATTTTGTTGATTTAAAACCAGGTGGAAAATATGTAGCATATGACCTTCATAAAGTAGGAGGAATATCAGTAGTTTTAAAACAATTATTAGATGCGGGGCTTTTTCATGGAGACTGTCTTACCGTAACAGGACAAACACAAGCTGAAAATTTGCAAGATATAAAACTCCCAAAAGATCAAGATGTGGTTTATCCAATAAACAAACCTTTAAGTTCAACAGGGGGATTAAAAATATTAAAAGGAAATTTAGCTCCGGAAGGTGCAGTGGTAAAAGTAGCAGGATTATTGAAATTACAACATAAAGGTCCAGCAAAAATATTTAACAGTGAACAAGACTGTTTTCATGCAATTATAAATAAAAAAATTAAAGCAGGTGATGTTTTAGTAATTAGATACGAAGGTCCCAAAGGCGGACCTGGAATGCGAGAGATGTTATCGGTAACTGCAGCACTCTATGGTCAAGGACTTGGCACTGAATGTGCACTTATTACTGATGGAAGATTTAGCGGAGGTACAAGAGGGTTAATGATAGGACATGTAGCACCAGAGGCATATGTCGGTGGACCAATTGGGCTTATCCAAGAAGGTGACATTATAGAAATAAATGCAGAGTCAGGAACATTAAATGTAGAACTAAGTAATCTTGAATTAGAAAAAAGAAAATTAAAGTGGAAACAACCAAAGCCAAATTATCCATCAGGTGCACTAGCTAAATACGCCAAGTTAGTTGGCAGTGCAAAAGAAGGTGCGATTACTAACTATGCATTGACAGAAGAAGATATAAAAGAGTACGTTAGAGCATAAATAATAAATTGATCATGGGTTAACTGTAAGTAAATAAATATTAAGCCAATAATTTAATTATAGTTTTTAACTTCTTAATTACACTTAACTTACATCTCTTGAAATTTAGAGCAAGTTTTTCTTTTCACCAAAGATTTTAATCTTAATTATTAACAAGATTATGATCAAAAAACAAGAAATGTAAGCAAACTCTTTTTATTAAGGCTCACAAAGCTATTTTCTAAAAACACTTAAGAGCGTCATAATACTGAAAATGCATTTAGGAAGCAAATTCAATCTAAGGAGGAATCTACAATGATACAGGTAAATAGAATAAATCCAATATCTCAAATGATTTCTTTTAAAAAACCAATGCTAGAAGCTAGTTCTAGCAAGGATTTAGACACAGTGCTTGATCAAGGAAAAAATATAATAAATAACATAGACAAAGTAAAAGAAGAACCTGATGTAAAAATTGTGCTTAAAGAAATAAAAGATTTCATTCAAGACTTAGTAAGCAAATTGAGTGAAATGAATACAGAACTAAAAAGCAAAATCACATTAGATGATATTCAAGAGGTAGTTAAGATGGTGGCACCATCTGCGGTTATGATTACAGGTGTGAGTAGCATTAAATCACTTGGTTCTGGAGTTATCATTAATGGAAGAGACAATAAAAAGTACATATTAACAAATGCTCATGTTGTTGATGGAATTGATATGAAACAAGAAAGAGAGGATTTTGGATTTTATAGAATTTTTCTTTACAACGGTGATGATGATTCAAAACCAATTCAACTTATAGCATCTCCTGTAACCGTGTCTCATGGAGTGATAGCATATTCACCACCGGAAGAACATGATCTTGCACTTTTAGAAATTATCCAAGATATAAAACTACCCGAAACTGTTGGGGTAAAGCTAAGAGATATTAATGAAGATCCCGTGCTGCCTGGCGAGCCTTTAATTGCTATTGGCTCTCCATTTGGATTAAAAGATTCAATAACTTTTGGAATTGCAAGTAATGTTAATAGGCGAATTCCAATTAATAAAAATACATACATAAAAACTGATGCAGCAATAGGGCCAGGTAGCTCTGGTGGCGGGTTGTTTGATATGAAAGGTAGACTAGTAGGGATTAATTCTTTAGCAATCGGCAACATAGGTGGTGCTATTAGAATTGATGAAGTAACGAAGCTTTTAGAACATTGGGGTATAAGCTCAAAGGAAGTTGCAAATAAAAACACATTAAACTCATTTTCTTTAGCTGCATAATATGTGTTAATTTGTACTTCTCAATATGGTTTTACAAATAGGTAAGTTATAATTAAACTTGCTTTTGAATTCTGATTTAAAGACAAGCTTTTTGAGTGATTTACTCACCAAAAAGCGTCGAGGATGAGAAGCGAGTTGAGTGTTCGCACGAAACGAGCGTTATAAAAAACGGCAGGTGTCGCCAAGTGGCCTAAGGCATCGGGTTGTGGTCCCGACATTCGTGGGTTCAAATCCCATCATCTGCCCATAAATTTAATGTGTTGAATTAGCAGCTAAAACTAACAAATATTAAAGAATCATGGTTCGAGCCAGGTTGATTTTACCCAGAGTTAAATTTGGGAATATAATATTTGTATTAAGAGGCATGAGGTCAAATAAAAATGAAACTTAAAATTGTTTTAGAAAAAAGTGACGAAGGTGGTTTTACTGTTTATGTCCCTTCATTGCCAGGATGTATTAGTGAAGGTAATTCAGAAGAAGAAGCTGTAAAAAATATTCAAGAAGCTATTGAATTATATCTTGAACCCGTAGATGATGATTGGATTTTTGATAAGAATAAAAATGTAATAAGAGAAATTTCTCTGTG
>JACOTS010000110.1 GCA_016178265.1 Candidatus Melainabacteria bacterium | reverse complement strand
TTGACAGATGATCAACAAGTCATTGCTGACTTGTCAGCCCACGTAGAAAACAGATCCCAACGTTCCCTATATAATGAAGATTTTGGTTCTCTTTGTCTATTTTGCTCTATTGTCAATGTAATTTCACTTTTATATGAGTTAAATACATCAACAGGCATAATATAAAAGATATCAATGTCTTCAATATATAGCATTGCAAAATCAAAGTCTTTTGCACTGTACCTTTGCCTTAACATTAAATGTCTGTTTGTTTTAGTCCTGCGACTATCAACAATATAGACACTGTTTCTTTCCCATGCACTTTTAACTTGGATTTTTATAAGGTGTCCATTGATATCAAGTGCAAGGTCATAAGGCAGCCTATCTCCTACAGGCTTTAACACTTTAAAGCCATGTCGTAAGAGTGCAGTGACTGCTGCTGATTCTGCAATATCGGATTTGAGTTTTGTATCCATTTTTCTTGAGCCCGACGAGCTACCGGACTGCTCTACTCCGCGATGTTTAATTACTATCATTTTCTGACAGCAAAGTTCATTATACAATAGTTGTTTGTTTTTACAACCCTAATTAATATTAAACTGTATTTTCATGTAATATTGAGATTATGCAACTAGTTGATGCTCCTAATAATACTGATTTAAAAGTTGTTTCTATTAAAGATGAAAAACTACTTAGTGACGCATATAGATTTGGCATTGAGGAAGGCGAGATTGTCAAAATAATTAATAAGCTTCCCAATGGTCCAATAGTTATACAAAAGAACGAACAACAAATCGCAATAGGTAGAGAGTTAGCAAAAGCTATAGAAGTTGAAACTAAAAATTAAGTTGGTATTTTAATTTCTGTTTTGGGCTTTGTTCTTTTCTTTTCAATGTAATTTATTCCATTTCTTGAAACAAGAAGAAGCATTATAGCAATTAAATAGCTTCTTAGAGTTTCAGCATCAAATGCGCTGAATGAATCTTTTTTTGCTGTGATTGTCATAAAGTGACTTCTAAATTCATCTAGTGTTAATGTTACTTCTGTAATATTATCTTTATTTGGATTTGTAGCAACTAATGTTATAAAGTTTTCTCCGTTTCTATTTTCATATCCTTTAATAGCATATTCATGGTGTGGAATAATATTGTATTCTTTTGGCTCTTCATCTGAATATTGTCTGCCACCAAGCATTGAATTGACTGTTCCAAAATAATCCTTAAATGAAGGATACGTGCCGGCTGTTACAATTGCGCCAGGAGCATTTTTAATAATATCTATCAATGAATTGTCAGAAAGTATCGGGACAAAAATCATTGTGTGATTTTGACCAGTAATGAATGTAGCTGATGATGGGGATGTTAGTCCATATGGATTTGGAGTGTAATTTTGAGCTAGTTCTTGTTCAATTGCATACGATAGAATGTATGGTCCTTCAGGGGTATTTTGATTTGGTTTTAGACCTCTCCAGTGTGCAAGCATTTGATGCGGGATAATTATTTCTTTTCCATTTATACTTACAACAGAATCTATCTCATTAAAATATTTATCTAGTTTATATCTTGTTACTTTTACTAAAGATTTTAATTTTTGAGCATTCTCAGGAGTAAATGAATGTGCAATAAGACCTGATACTATTTGACAATTACCGTTAACCTGATGAATAGAATTTGTTTCTAATCCATTGTCTCCCCAAAGTAACCTGTTTATAATTTTTGTTTCTTCTAGGGTATTAATAGCATCAGTAATAATTTGCTTATTGTCAGTATTGTGAGCAGTTTCTAGTCTAGAGGTTAAGATGCTTACTAGTTTTTCTATTTCTTGCGAGTTATCCAATATTGTTCCAGTATTATTTAGATCAAGATTTTTTAGATCTGAATCAGAGATGCCGGCTTGCTTTATTCCTTTATAAATAGCGGGAAATGAATCACCATTCTCTACTAAATTATCAATGTCTATTACTTTAGCTAATTCACTTGGCTCTATTTGTCTTGTTGCAACTGTTTGTGGTTTTACGTGTAATGCATCTGTTGATACTGCACTGTCTAATGCAAGCCAAAGTCCCGGGGTTTTTGCTGTTGCATATGCAATAATTGCACCGCTGGTTAATTTTTTAAGTAAGTGCCATTTGTTTTTAAAAGTAAACCAATGAAGGAATTTCTTTCCAGTGGAGGTTTTGGGTTCTCTTTCTTTAGCAGTAAGAGGTGTTGAAATAGGTACTCTTTTTTTTCTGACAGGAGAAGAACTGACTTCTACGTAAGGTAAAACAGAAGTCTCATGTCCAGAGATTGAACGACTAAAAAGCATAATTTTTTAACTTGGAAACTATTGTACAAGATTAATAATTAAAAAGTATTAATATTCACATAAATCAAAAGGTTAAATAGAAAAATTGTAAAATTTAAGCAATTTCAGTACTTTTAAGGATGTTTTTCTTCTTTCTTCTATATAAAAATACATGCCCTGATAATACAAGTAAAAATGGCAAATATCCTTTTAAACTTTCTGTTGTAAAAGTTGGAACATCATTAGAATGTATAACTACAGCAGCCATTTTTTCCCTAAACTTATCCAGTGAAAGAGGTTCATATTCAACTCCATGTGAATCAATGAGCTCTACAGTATTGTTTTCTGCATTGTATTTTTTAACTACATATAAATGATTATCTGGGAAATAGCTTGATTTGGGTATGTTGGGTGGGGTAATTGTTTCAGTTTGTGAGGTTGTTTTATCTTCAATAGACGCAAACCCAACAGCTGTTTCATTAAAAATATTTTGTGCTCTGGCTTGTGTAGATTCTTTGAAGCTTGTTTCATTTTCTTCAGATGTTGGCAGTAATGCAAAGCCTCTTTCCTTTACTTCCAATCCTAGTTTTTCTTTGAACCAATTTACAGTTTCTTCAACAATCTTTTTAGTATCTGCTTGTGTACAAACCAGAACTGGTTTTTGAGGTGCTTCTTGAAGTACATCAATGAGTGCTTGATCTGACATTGTATTTAAGAAGAATGACGGGTGAATGCTCACTGCTGAGTAATCATCCCCTGTAAGTAAGATAGGTGAAGATGCAGGAAATGTAGGAGGTACACCATCATAATTATCTGTGAGTTCTTTTTCTAATGCATAAGTTAATATAGGAATAGCTAGTGCGCCATCATAAGATCTTGAAGGCATAAGTCCTCGTGGACTCATCCATTTAACTAAATCATCATAAGGAACAACTATGTCTTTTCCGTTTAAATTTACTACCGTATCTATGTAAAAATTATCTGGACTTATGTCACAATTTGTTACTCTAATTGTATCTTTAATCTCTTGTATTTTTTCTGGGATTAGAAAATGTGCTTGAACAGAGCCCATGAGTTGGCAATTTGGTCTTCCGCCTTGGAATATGTGTCTGGGGTTTTGTGATTTCCCCCAAATTAATTGATTGACAAAGTTTAACTCATCAAATTTTTTAATTACAGTGTTTATCTCATTTATTTTTGATGTATGCTGATATGCTTCTCTTTGTTTTTCTAGTCCGGTTTTAAGTGCATTTGTTTCATCAGATGTATCCAATATTATGTGATTTTTATTTAGATCTAAACTTGTTGGATCAATAAATTGGGAAGCAGTGTATTTTATTGGATCAAATTCAGCATGGGTTTCAAAAAAACTGTCAAATGAATAAGGCTTGTCTAAGCCGGTATTTGTGCTTACATTTGCTGGCATAGGTATATCGCCCGTTTCTTGAAGAACATGGTTGCCGAGCCTATGCATTCCTGGTGTTTTAAGTAGTGCAATTATTCCAAGAGTTAAATATCCCAATGTTATTCCGGTCCATTTACTAAAAGATAATGCTTTTCTTGCAAGTGAGGATCTTGGTTTTATATTTTGTGCTATCGTGTCTGTGTGGTATAGGTTTTCAGTAGGAGATGGTGAAGGTATAATTTTGCAATGTGAAGCTGTTCTTGGTTCTAAAGTTCCAAGACCAGCATTTGGGTCAATAGCTGTTTGTTCTATTCTCATTTAAATAATTAATTAATATATATATCATACAAACTAGCCTAATAGGTTAAATGGTTAATAAACTGAATTAAAAATCTTTTTTAGTGATTAATCTAACAATTGTGAAAGTAAGATTTTGTTAATAAATAGATCTAGCTGGGGGCGGAATTGAACCGCCGACCTACGGGTTATGAATCCGTCGCTCTTACCAACTGAGCTACCCAGCCTTTATAACGCTTCAGCGCTGCTATGCAGATGCCTCGCTATTTTTGTACTGTAATTATCGACGTTCAGGTTTGCTGCTTGTGAGCAAACCCTCACTAGATATATGATTTTACAGGGTTTTTAATTTATTTGTCCAATATATAGAATTTTGACTAAATAAGGCACTTCTAGAGCTTTTATTTGATATATATTTTAAATTTATAAATATGAGAAGGTTTAATTTAAAAGGTATATTAATTATTTCAGTAATTTTCTTTGTATTTTATGGAATTTATTTGTTTGTAACATTAAAAAATAAACCTAAATCTGCATACTCGGTATTAACTAGTGAATCAGAAAAAACCATGCTTCAAGATACCAGGGTGCATAATTGGGATGAGCTTGGGGAGAAATAAAGTGTATATTATTCTCCTAATGCGAGTTTAACTCTAAGTTTAGTTGTGTAATTGACTGCCATATTTATTACCCAAACAAGTAATGAATGTAATGCAAAGCCTTTATATAAACATTTTGCATGTAAATCTTCTACTTCTTTCCGCATTTTGTCATATTTTAATTTGATTTTTTCTGTATCATTATCACCTTGAGCTTTTTGTAATTCTTCTTTTTCTCTTGCATCTACTACTTTTAAAACATGTTGGATTCTTGCTGGTTCAGGATAGTTCTTCCCGATTTTTTCAATAAAATTATCTCTATTGGTGTTTGGTTTTAAGAATTCCGGTTCAACTAAAATTCCTTGACCGGTTGAATATTTTTGTGCAAATCTCTTATCAGCTTTAAGAGCAAACAGTCCATTTGTAACTCTATGTCCAAGCCACCATGATGGCAGTACTGTAACTAATTTCAGTAATCTTTCTGTTCTTTCATACCAACCCTGTGATGTGGTTAAAACGCTTATCCATTTTGGAATAGTTGTCATAGAAAAAAGAAGTCCAAGTTTTGGGTAAACACCATGAGTCATATCGTACTGATCTTTTACTACGCTTAAAAATTTACTTTTCTTGACTGCATCTTCATCATTGGTTTTGGAAAGCATAAATGTATTCAAAAATGGTGAAATAAAAATTGCAATTACTCCGATAGTTTTTTGAAAGAAGTTCATATCACTTGACTCTCCTAATTGAGCGCTTTCCTCGTCACTTGCATAATTCATTGTTCCAGTAAATCTATCCTCTTTTAAAATATATTTTCTAAATCCTCTAACTACTAATCCAAAACCTCCCCACCAACCACCTTCAATAAAACTTTCACCAATAATTGTTGCATTCTTTAATTTCTTGATATAGCTAATTTTTTCTGCTATTTCTTCATCGGTTAATTTTTCTATGTGATTACAAAATTCTATAATTTTATTACCTGCTCTTTTATATTTTTTTGCTTTCTCTGGTTTTCCTGCTCTATGAAGTAGTGTTGCAATAAAATTCTTGTCCTGAGGTTCTTCTTTTTTTATTCTGCTTAAACCAGCTTTAAAAGTAGAGGTATCTTTAAGCTCATCCATGTTAAATTTTAAATAATGTAATCCATCATCTTGCATATTTTGTGGGAGAATAAATCCCCCTGATATTTTCCCTACAATTGATGTAATGATTGGTGCAATAACTACCATGACAGTTCCAGATAATCCTTCAAGTGCAGATTCAAGAAACTTTTTCGGACCTCTGAAAATGTCAGAAGCCATCATTGGAATGTCAAAAGCAGTTATGTCAAGTGCTGTTCTATAGGTTGATTCTCTAGAGCAAACTATATTTGCAAAATCTCTTAGCTTCTCCCATTTTTTTTCAGTGATTTTAAGCCCTAAAATAGAACCAGATATAGGTGAATGAGAATTAGTAACAGGATGAATTTCTTTAATAAGAGGCATAAAATAAAAAATAAATATTGAGTTAATATAATCGCTAAATATGTACAAGATATGCTTAGCTACACTATTTTAGTCTATGAATTTCTATGTTTTACCTGGTAAATGTTAAAAAAGTGTTTGTATTTTAGAGTTTGTCTCTGTAAAATGAAATCTGGTTAATATTGATATGGTATTTACCTGTACTTTATACATCCTACCTCGTATAAAATAGTTTATAGTGGCAAAACAAATGTTAAACAAAGAAACCTTTAAGGTAGAAAGGCATGCTTTTACTACTGTAATAGATGCAGTTGTTGAAGGAATTATCTCATCAGGTGTTAAAGCTGTCTACAACTATCCTGGTAGACCCGCTACTTATTTAATAGATAAATTAAAAGAAAAAAAAGAAAAAAAAGAAAAATCTAAAATTGATATTGATATTCAGGACTATTTGCCAAATGAGTATGTAGCTGCTGGTAAAGGATTTGGCAGTTCTGTAGCTGGATGTGAACGTTCACTTGTAGTTTTTAAGGATGTTGGTGCTAATGTTGCATGTGATCATTTTTATTGTCTAAATCATATTGGCATTAACAGAGGATTGGTGTTTTTTATTGCTGATGATCCTTCAGCTTGGCACTCTCAAAATGAAGAGGATTCAAGGGGTATATATTTTAATGCTGGCCTTCCTATTTTAGAACCATTTGATGCTAATTCAGCTTATTATTGTACAAAAATTGCTTATGAACTTTCAGAAATTACAAGACTTCCATTTTTTATTAGAACAACAGCAAGAGCACTTACTGAAACATTTGCTTCAAACGATGATTTAAAAAATGTAACTATTCCATTTGCAAAAGATTTTGTTGATATACCATTTGATGCTAAAAACAGATGGCTTTCAATTTTTAGTACGGTTGAAGAAGATAAAGAAGAGTTATATCAAAAACATGAAGAGCTTGCTAAATATTTTGATGAAAGTAATTTAAATGTTGTTAAAGGAAAAGGCAGGCTGGGAGTAATTGCCAGTGGGTTTATAGCAACACAATTAGAAAATGAAAAATTAATTGATAATAGTTTGAGCTTGCTAAAGTTAGCTACGGTTTTTCCTTTGCCTGAAAATCAGCTGCTTGGTTTTATTGAGGGGAAAGAAAAAATATTAGTTATTGATCAAGGCGAACCTCTTTTGGAAATGCTTATAAGAGATATTGTGCATAGAAATGGTTGGAATATACCTGTCTATGGTAAATTGGATGGTTTTGTAAGGCGTGTAGGTGAATTTAGAGATAATGATTTGAAATTATCAATAGATGCATTGAAATCTAATATAAAACCAAAGAAATTTCCAAAGCACAAGAAAATTGCTAAAGCTCCAGCATTTGAAAAGGATAGTCCTTATAGAATATTAGTAGAAACTTTAAGAGATGCAGTTAAAGAAGCTGGTGTAAGACCACTTTATGTTGCAGATGCTGGGCAATCTTCTCGTATCCCAGATACGCCAGACTTAGAAGATTTACTTCATCTTGAAACAACAATGGGTGGCGTAATTTCATATTTATCAGGTGGAATAGAAGCTTATAAAAGAATAGGAAAAGAAGCTCCATTTAAAGGAATTGCTTATGTGGGTGATTCTGATTTGCTTCACAGTGCATTTCCTGGTGTTTGTGAAGCAGCCACAAAAGATCATCCCATACTTATGATTTTGACTGATAATCAAGGTGCTGTTTCTACCGGCGGTCAACCTCATTTAGGAATGAAATTTGATGACAATATGAAAATAATATCTTTTAAGAA
>JACOTS010000109.1 GCA_016178265.1 Candidatus Melainabacteria bacterium | reverse complement strand
TTATGTACTTCCTTGCATTGCTATCAAGGTTTTACCGAATAGATCGGATAAAGTCTTACCTCTCGAGTAGTTAATCTTGTAACACCACACTAGTTAGGCAGTAACGATTTCTACTTAAGCTATAATTTAATAGCTCCCCGGATCGGTAGCTCAATGGTAGAGCAGAGGACTCATAATCCTTTGGTTACAGGTTCGAGTCCTGTCCGATCCAAATTTAATCGCTCGTTTCGCGCGAACGCTCAACTCGCTCTTCACCCTCGACGCTTTTTGGTGAGTAAATCACACAACAAGCTTATCTTCCGATTCTCTAATTCTCTTTTTTATTGTTCCGAAAGGTTTTGCGGAGCGTTCCTTCTGCAAATTACATTCGTACGATCGGTTTTGCCAAATAAATCGGACAAAACCTATAAGTTGAAAGACAAGATCATTCTTTCTATTTTTATCGCTCCGGGCTTACGCCCTTCGCGTTCCATCTACCCATTCCTTTCGCTGGATCGGATTTGCTGGATGAACCAGACAAATCCTATAAATTGTTCTGCGACCTTTCTCTTACCGCTCGTTTAATCGCTCGTTTCACGCGAACGCTTAACCCGTTTACCGTACAAAGTATGCTGCAAAACAAAAAAGCAGAGACACATCCTCTGCTTTTGAATTTTCCTTAGTCTTTGAATTACTCACCCAAATTATGATCTTTGACATCATATATTCTGATGTCATCTCTTAATTTAGTATGAGACATGTTGAGAAGTTTGTATGCAACTTCTTCATTGTTATTGTCTAGAATATATCTAAAAATCATTTGCCTTAAAACATTAACTTGATCTTGTGGAACAGATGCACTAATCTCTACAACATCAACCGGTTTAACTGCTTTATTTATTGTGCTTAGCACGGTCATGATTTACTACCTCAAATAGCCTTAAGCATCTTTGCTTTATCTATGTGTATAAATCCTACAAAAGAAAGAACTAATAGCCTTATACTTTAATATTCTTTTCATTTTTAGCATTACAAATGGGTAACATAATATATATACAAACCATACTTTTGGGTGATGTCCTAGGAAATAATTACCAAGACTAAAAAGTTTTCTAACTTACTTTCTACTTATAGGAACAAAAATAATTAATGAAATATAAAGAACTGAACTATCCTAAAACAGCACTTGCTGGTGGTGAAGTAACCTGATCAAGTCCAGCTTCCTTAAGAGATCCAATCATTTCAGCTTCACTTACAGGCTTATCTACCATAAGCTTGCCATCAAGATGATCAATTTCATGTTGTAAACATCTGCAAAGCAAATCACCTTGAGATTCAAATTTTCTTTCTTTGCCTAAAATATCCTGATAACGAACAATTATTTTTTGGTAACGTTTTACTTTAAAAAATACATCTGGAAAACTAAGACAACCTTCAAATGATTCCATCTCTCCTTCACTTTGAATAATTACAGGATTTACCAATACCATTGGATTATAGATATTTTCTTCTTTTCCTGCCTTTTCGTTTTCATATCTCTTAGACGGATAGTCTACATCTAAAATTAAAACTCTTTTACTAACTCCTATTTGAGGAGCAGCCAGTCCAATTCCTTCTGAAGCATACATGGTCTCAAACATATCCTCAATTAGTTTTTTCAAGGACTTATCAAATTTGATTACTCTACTGGTAACCTTTCTTAAAATCGGATCTCCATATTTAACTATTTCTAACCTCGCCATAGCTTTCTCTCCTGTATCTAATAATACCATATAAACCATTTTAAATAACAAATTAAAGCAAAATACTAAAAAATAACTTGTAAAAACTTACTAATAAAATGGAACTACACAGCATCTTGCTGATAATTTTGAACACCAACCACGGACAAAACCCATTGATTAAATTCATGAGGTTGTTCTTCCATGCAACTATGCGCAGCTCGTTCAAAAACTTTCAGGGTTGAATTAGGAATATGCTTATGCAATTTTTCTATTAGACTTCTTAGTGCAATGTAATCAAACTTGCCCACTGAAAAATGTATCGGACATGTCACTTTAGGTAATTTTGTAATCAAATCCCAATACAATGATTCTCTCCAGATTTGGCGAAGTATATTTAAATCCGATGCAATTGCAAATTTGTATCGTTTTAGTATAGGCAACTTCATTACCAAATCCATTTTTTTCTTAAAAAATTTAATTGGTTTGCCAAGTAACCATTTATAATACAAACATAAAAGTCTAGGAACTCTTGCTGGTAAACTAACAAGTCCCAACTTACTTACTTTTTTAGGATATCTCTCTGCATATTTTGTTGCAAGGAGCGCTCCAAATGAATGTCCGATTATAACTATAGGTTTTTTTAATTTCAGATGATCAATAGTTTCTGTTAAATCAGTTAAATGATCTTCCAGCGTACAAATACCACCTGGATTTCTAGTATTTCCATGTCCTCTTAAATCTACTCCGATTAATCTATACGGAAGTTTACTAAAGAGTTTATACTGTGCTTCCCAAACACCGTTAGCACTAGCTGTACCATGTATAAAAAATACAACCGGTCCTTTTTTCTTATTGTCAAAATAGTGCAATAGCATCGTCTTTGATGTAAAGCTTTTTACTATATATTCCCAATTTTTATACTATTCCCAACGTTTAAAGCGATTGATAAGTAAATTATCCTGGGTGTTATTTAAGAACTCGTTAAATTTAGCTGATTTTATTGAATTTATTAAGAAATCACATTGTTGTGCTTTTTACAATTGGAGAATTAGAAAGCTTGTTTTCAATTTCCTTGACCTCTTCTCTAAAACTATCTGGGTGTTCTTTTACACCACTTAATTCAATTATCTTATCTCTAAGAAGCGCAGCCATTTTATCCAAATCATTTCCACATGCTTCTGCATACCTATAAAGTTCAATTGGCTTTCCATATTTTATTCTAACAACTGGTCTCTTAAACCAATAACTTATTTTCCTAAATCCATATGTTCCATCTATATAAGCAGGTATTACTTTTGTTTTTGAATCAATTGAAAGTTTTGCAACACCACCTTTAAACTTTCTTGGAATTTTATTTTCTGATACGCCTCCTTCGGGAAATATCATTATTGGTATATTATGGGAGAGTATTCTATGAAGTTTTTTAAGTGCTCTTGTGTAAGCATCTTGATTATGATCATCCAAAACAACAGTACCAATTAGCCTTGCTAGTGTAAGCCAAAAAAGTCTTATAGATTCAGGTTGCAATGCTCTTTTTGCAATTAAAAAACTAACTCTTCTTAGAGGTCCTATAGGTACAACTACAAAATACCCATCAAAAAAATTCATATGGTTTGCAGCTAGTATAAATCTCCCTTTCCTAGGAATATTATCTGTTCCTTCAACATGAAACTTATATAAGCAGAAAGGAAGCAACCTAAATGTAATGTAAAAGGTGGACCAAGTGACTATATAAGAAAGAGATTCGAATAATCGTATAAATTTTGCTTGTACTTTTCTAATCATTTGTAACTAAATTATTAAATATGGTTAATTTTTTAGCTGAATTAACTTTGCCTTAACTCTACTTAATCATCATACCTCTGTCAAAGTCCAAATTCATATATTGACATAGCTATACAGGGGAAATTTAATAATGTCTTCTTCATCTCAAATAAATCCACATTCACTGGTTCCTGTAAGCACAGGAAAAGAATCCAAACAATTATCAGATAAGGAAAAACAAAATGATGTAGCTAATGAAAGCAATTCCAGAAGAACAATTGCCCGCAGGACTAGTATGGCCGGCATACTAGCTAAAACAAACAATAATAAAGAAACAAATATAGATCCTGATGGAAACTTTTCAAGGAATCAAGGGCATTATGAAACAGTTATGATTAATGGTCCAAATGGAAAAGAAATAGTGACAATTAAACTTGTAGCAATAGCTTAAAACCTGTTTTTATAATCTTTTTAGATAATATTTATTCTTTTTACATAGGCTTAACCCTATTTATTAATAATGCCTTTAAAAAAGTTGCCGACATAAATCATATATCGGTCTTTTTAAACACAGTACTTATATGACAGTAAATCCAATTTCACCAAATACTGGCCAACCACAACAAATAGGAGCTGCTTCAGGCAAAGATCCTGAGCAAGCTTTTGGTGAATTAACAAAATCAAAATCACAGGCAGATGAAGCAAAAAATAGCAAAAGAGCAATAGCAAGAAGAGCAGGAAAAATTGATAATTTACGAAAAACAGTTGGCTTAGATTTTGATATGGATGAGGACGATGAACGTAATCGAGGCAGATATGAATATAGAACAGTACTGGTTGATGGACAAACAATTATTTTAAGACTTATTTGTGTTGCCTAATTTCTAATTCCTAACTCCTAATTCTTTATCTTTTTCCTCAATTCCTAAATATAACCTTGCTGCTTGTTCTGCAAGTTTTCTAATTCTAAGAATATAAGCCATTCTTTCATCTTTGCTAACCGCACTCCTTGAGTCTAGCAAATTAAAAGAATGTGAGCACTTTAAAATATAGTCATATGCAGGCATAAGCAATTTATTTTTTATGCATAAGCTTGCTTCATCATAATAAATATCAAATAACTTAAATAGTGATTCTACATTTGCAATTTCAAAATTATATTTGCTTTGTTCTTTTTCATTTCTTAAATAAATATCTTTGTACATTACTCCTTCTGTCCATTTAAGATCAAAAACATTATCAACATCCTGCAAGTACATTGCAATCCTTTCAAGTCCATAGGTAAGCTCAACTGCAATTGGCTTTAGATTAATACCACCAGCTTGTTGGAAATAAGTAAATTGAGTAATCTCCATACCGTCAAGCCAAACTTCCCAACCTACACCCCATGCACCAAGAGTTGGTGATTCCCAATCATCCTCAACAAACCTAATATCGTGTGCTTTGGGATCGATCCCTATCTTTTCTAAACTTTGAAGATAAATATCCTGTATCTTGTCAGGTGAAGGTTTCATAATAACCTGATACTGAAAATAATGCTGAAGCCTGTTTGGATTATCTCCGTATCTCCCATCCGTAGGTCTTCTGCATGGTTCAATACAAGCCATATTCCATGGCTTTTCACCAAGAACATATAAAAAGGTAGCAGGGTTCATTGTACTGGCCCCTTTTTCAATGTCATAAGGTTGCATTATGACACAGCCCTGGTCAGCCCAGAATCTATTTAATGTTAGATATAGTTCTTGAAAAGTCAGTGCCACAAGAAAAATAATAACACTTTACTAGGAGCTAGGAATTAGTCTGTTTTTATAATTCCTAACTCCTAACCCCTAACTCCTTGTTTAATGCTTAAAATGTCTCATCCCAGTAAACACCATAGCT
>JACOTS010000100.1 GCA_016178265.1 Candidatus Melainabacteria bacterium | reverse complement strand
AATCTCCTTTTTTAATTCCTTTTTTAAGCGCTCGTTTCGCGCTAACGCTCAACTCGCTCCTTGCTCTCGACGCAAAAAATATTCTTCACCAGAACATTTTTTGCTTATCTACTAATCCTCCAATTCCCAATTTTCTAATTCTCTTATAGTCATTATAACGCTTTATACAAATCATGCGTCACGCATCATTTGTCTTGTGTCATTTTTAAATAATTGTTGCAACTTTTTAAATTCTTCATTCCCAGCCTCATATGCCATTTCAAAAAGTACTGTTTCGACAGAGCTTATTATTGCTCCAGCACTTCTCATTTTTTCTATGCCTATTCCTTTATTATGAAGTACTCGAGATGTAATTGCATCAGATATGACATGAACTTGAAATCCATGCCATAAAAGATCAAGTGTAGTCTGCTGCACACAAACATGTGCTTCGATTCCGCAAACAGCTATTTGCTTTATATTTTTTTTCTTAAGCTCCCCTAGAAATTCAACATTGCCGCAACAACTCATAGGTTTTTTTGAAAACAAAAAAGCATCTCTTACAACATCTTTAATGTCTTGAACCGTATGTCCTAGTTTTTCAGGAACTTGCTCAGACACAAAAACTGGAACATTATAAATATTAAATCCATGAATCAAAAATTTTATATTCTCAATTGTATTTTTATTATCAGGCAACACCTTGACAAATCTTTCCTGATAATCAACAACAAGAAGGGCAGAATCATTTTTATTAAATAAGTTCGGATGTCTTTTTACAGATTCCATAAAATCCTTTTTATGCCATTGCAAGCTCAGGCACTTTATTCATGTCTTTTGACTTCAATTCAAATGCATGCGCAACATTTAAAAGTAATTCTTCTCCCAGTGCAGGAGCAATAAGCTGTAAGCCTATTGGAAGTCCCTTAGAATCAAAACCACATGGCAAAGATATTGCCGGAAGACCTGCTAAATTAGGTGGAATTGTTGCAATATCTGCAAGATACATAGCTAATGGATCTTCAATCTTAGAACCTATTGCAAATGCAGTTGTAGGACTAATTGGAGACAAGAGAAGATCAACATGCTCAAAAGAATTTAGAAATTCTTGAGTAACAAGTCTTCTAACTTGTTGAGCTTTTTTGTAATATGCATCATAGTAACCAGAACTAAGTACAAATGTACCAAGCATAATTCTTCTTTTTACTTCTTGTCCAAAACCTTCTTCCCTCGTTTTGGTATATAGTGACAGTATGTCTTCTACACCACCTGCCCTAAACCCATATTTCACCCCATCGTAGCGAGCAAGATTTGAACTTGCTTCTGCAGTAGCAATTATGTAATAAACAGGAACACCATATTTTATTTTTGGCATAGATACTTCAACAACTTCTGCACCCAAGTCCTTTAAAACTTTTGCTGAATCTTCAACTGAACTTTTAACTTCTTTTTGGATTCCATCACCCATAAGTTCTTTTATTAAGCCAATCTTTTTCCCTTTTATAGCATCAGGCTTTAAATTAATATAGTTTGGCACATCAATATTTATTGATGTACTATCTTTGGGATCATATCCACTTATGTGTTGCAAGACCAAAGCTAAGTCATACACTGTTCTTGAAAATGGTCCTATTTGATCCAAGCTGCTTGCAAATGCAATAAGCCCATATCTGGATACACGACCGTATGTAGGCTTAAGTCCAATAACTCCACATAAGCCGGCAGGTTGTTTTACAGAGCCTCCTGTATCAGTCCCTAAGCTTACAGGAGCCTCAAGTGAAGCAACTGCTGCTGCAGATCCACCCGAACTGCCTCCAGGAACCATATTTAAATTCCATGGATTCTTAGTTGTCTTAAAAGCAGAGTTTTCTGTTGAACTTCCCATTGCAAATTCATCCAGGTTAGACTTAGCTAAACAAATAGCACCAGCATCCCACAATTTAGCTGTAGCAGTTGATTCGTACGGAGCCACAAAATTTTCCAATATTCTCGAACTACATGTAGCAGGCAATCCTTGAACACACAATATATCCTTCACAACTATTGGCACTCCGGCAAGTGGTCCAAGCTTTTCACCAGAAGCAATTTTCCTGTCTAATTCTTCTGCCTGACCATATGCTAAGTCTTTTGTTACTAAGTTAAGTGCGTCAATTTTAGGATCAACTTGTTCTATATGACTAAAAAAGGCTTCCGTTATTTCTTTTGCAGAAAGTTCTTTGCTCAAAAAAAGTTTATTTAATTCTTTTGCTGACTTAGTTATTAGTTGTGTCATAGTATCGTGGTGTCAAAGTATCATAGTGTCTATTTTATGGTATCAAACGCAAAAACAATTATAACACCTATATACAATAACACTACAAAACCCTGAAACCATGACACTCTGACACCAATATGAAAGGTTATACTAAGTAGAATGGAAATCATTTTAATAAGACACGGTGAAAGCAAAGGCAATAAAGATCAAATTGTTCAAGGTCAAACCGATGAAGGCTTGTCTGAATTGGGTCATCTGCAAGCTGAAAAATTATCAGAATATCTTGCAACATTAAATGCCAGTGGAATATATTCCAGCGATCTTGGCAGAGCAGAACAAACTGCTATGCCAACAGCAAAAAAACTTTCACTTCCAGTTAAAAGAGATCCAAACTTAAGAGAAGCTCATTTTGGAATTTGGGAAGGTTTGACATTCAATGAAGTTAAGGAGAAATATTGGGCAGAATATAATGCCTGGCATGAAGATTATTTTATAAGACCTGACTGGTTTGAAAGCTATGAAACTCATCTCCTTAGGGTAAAATGTGCTATTGAAAACATCTTAAAATCTCATAACAAAAATGACACTGTGCTTGTTTTTACACATGGGGGAAGCATTAAGACACAGATAGGATATTTTCAAAAAATGAACGGGAAAGACCTGGCAAATTTTGGAAGTGCAAATTGCAGCCTTGCATGTTTAAAATTCAATCCAAGCACAGATTATGAAAAAGGTAAAATGATCTACTATAATAAAATTGTCATTAATCTGGAAAACAACAATTAATTTTATGTCAGAACTAAACCTAGATGCAGAAAGCATAACAAGAAACAAATCATATGGTGCCATGCAGCATCTGCAACATTTGCTTAAAATTGGCTGGCTACCTGAAAGCCCTTTAGTTAAGAGGTTTATACTTGAAAATCAGCTTTCAACAAAAGATATAAATGAAGCTCTTTCAAAGATTAAAGAAGATAATTAGTGGTACATTTTGTCGGGTCTGTAAAGCTTTCAAGAATGCCACCCGCTTTATCCTCGAATTTCTGACACACCCATGACGTACCCCTATACAATATTCTGCTATAATTAAGCCACTATGGCTAAAAAAGGCGACAGGGTAATAATAACACTTGAATGCACAGAAGCTAAAAAAGCAGGCGTGCCTCCTTCCAGATACACAACTACAAAAAATAAAAGAAACCAAAAAGAAAGATTAGAACTTAAAAAATACAACCCATATCTTAAAAAATATACCTTACACAAGGAAATCAAATAATTTTTTATATTACTTCGGTGTAGGACATCAATAAATGGTATCTAAAGATCTTGTTAATTCATTTAAAAGAATATTTAAAGTTCTCATAGATGCTCTTGCATTTGGGCTATCGCTAGTCATTGCATACAAGCTAAGGTTAGAACATAATGTTTCAAATGCTTCTATATATTGGTTTTGGCAGGTTCAACTCCCCGTTATTATTGGACCGGTAATTGCCATAAGAATTACCTCACTGTTAATTTTCCAGGTATACAGCAGGTTATGGCGTTACACAGAAGTAAATGAACTTTTAGAGCTTGTTAAACCAATACTGGCTTCTTCAGTTCTTTTTGCAATTCCCAGAATCTTGGGGTTTTCACCTAAAGAGTTTATATTCTCAATACCAGTCGGTGTAATAATTATTGACTCAGCACTTTGTCTTATTTTTCTCTCATCTATAAGATTATGTAGAAAATTCCAAGTTCAAAACAGAATTATAAAAAAACGAATTAAGAATTCCCAATCCTTAAGCAAAAAAAGAACAATTTTAATTGGTGCAGGAATAGGAGCTCAGGAACTTGCAAGAAAAGTTGAGCTACATCCAGAGCTTAATTTTGAGATTATTGGAGCACTTGATGATGATGAAAGAAAACATGGTACAAAACTTGCAAATAATATCAAGGTTTTAGGTTCAATTAAATCAGTACATGAAATAGCTAGTAAACTAAATGCTGATCAGGTAGTAATCGCTATACCATCTTTAGGAGCAGGTAAATTAAGAACTATTATCGAGCTGTGTAATAGCACAGGTCTGGATACACAAATAATTCCCGGTGTTGATCAGCTTGCAGAAGGAAAGGTTACCGTAGAACAAATTCGCAAAGTAAGTTTAGAAGATCTACTTAGAAGAGATCCTGTAGATTTATCAATTCCTGAGATTGCCAACTTTATAAATAGAAAAACTATTCTTATTACTGGTGCTGGCGGATCAATAGGCAGCGAATTAACCAAACAAATAATAAAGTTTTGCAACCCTAAAAAAGTATATATTCTTGGTAGAGGAGAAAACAGCATATTCCAGCTGTCTCAAGAGCTATCTAATATAAGCAAGATAGATTTTAAACCTATAATTTGCGACATCAGGGATTATAACCAACTATACGAGCACATAGAAAGAATAGCTCCAGATGTAGTTTTCCATGCAGCAGCACATAAGCATGTTTCTCTTATGGAAGATCACCCAAAAGAAGCATTTATAAATAACATAATTGGCACTAAAAACCTTGCAGAAATATCAGGTATTTTAAAAATACAAACACTTGTTAACATATCAACAGATAAAGCAGTTAATCCAATAAGTGTGATGGGATGCACCAAAAGAATTGCAGAGCTTGTTGTAAATAGTTGCGCTAAAAGATTTTCAGGGACAAAATACGTTTCTGTTCGCTTCGGTAATGTCATTGGCAGCAGAGGAAGTGTAGTTCCAGTATGGAAATATCAGTTAAAAAACAAACTCCCGCTTACGGTAACCGCAAAAGATGCATATAGATTCTTTATGACAATCTCAGAAGCTGCCGGGCTTGTAATAAAAGCAGGGGCCATTGGAAACAGTGGTGAGCTTATGGTATTGGATATGGGTGAGGAAATTAATATTTATGAGCTTGCTCAAGACTTTATTAAATTATCAGGTTTTCAATTAAACGAAGTTAAAATCAATATAATCGGTCTTAGACAAGGCGAAAAACTAAAAGAAGAATTGGTAGATTACTATGAAGGTACAAATAAAACAAAATACGAAAAAATATTTGTTATCAGTCCAAAGCAGTTTCCACAAAATACTATAGAATCAGCTTACGATGAGCTATTTAGCCAGGTAAACAAGTTATCATTAAATGATTTTAAATCAAAGCTTATTTCAAGTACAAAAGAATTAAATACTCTTGAAAAAAAAGTATTCTCAAGGATTTAGTATACTCTTTATATTCTTAGCCACATGGTCTTGTATATCCTGTGAAATAGAAGGATAAATAGGGACGGATAAAACTTCATTGCATATTTTTTCCGTCACATGCAAAGAGCCTTTTTTAAAATTAATCTTTTCAAGAGCTTTTTGCTTATGTATTGGGATTGGATAATAAATAATTGATTCAATATTTAGTTTCTTTAACTCTTCCTGAATACGATCTCTTTTAGAGTGTCTAATCGTATATTGATGAAAAACATGCTCATTACCATCCAAGCACACAGGAAGAATGAGCTCTGGAATCTTACTTAACTGTTCAGAATAATATTTAGCAGCAGCTTGTCTTTTTGTATTCCATTTGTCCAAATATCTAAGCTCTACTTTTAAAATAGCTGCTTGAATCTCATCAAGTCTGCTATTTATCCCTAGAACCTCATGCACATATCTTCCTGGTGAGCCGTGAACCCTTATTTTTCGGAGGTTTTCAGCTAACTTGTCATCATTAGTGCAAACTGCTCCACCATCTCCAAATGCACCAAGATTTTTTGTCGGGAAAAAACTAAATGTTCCTAAGTCTCCAAACGTTCCTGCTATCTTACCTTTATGCTTTGCTCCAATTGCTTGAGCAGTATCTTCAATTACATAAAGGTTATGCTTCTTAGCAAGCTTCATGATCTCAGTCATATCACATGGATTCCCATATAAGTGGACAGGGATAATTGCTTTAGTTTTCTTAGTTATTTGCTCTTCAATTTTTAAAGGATCTATATTAAAATCACTTTCTCTTATATCAACAAATACCGGTGTTGCACCACTTAGTAAAATAGAACCGGTTGTTGCAAAAAAACTATGAGATACAGTGATAACTTCATCACCATGTCCAATATCAAGGGCTCTTAGTGCTAAGTAAAGCGCATCAGTACCATTTGCACAGGAAACAACATGCTTACAACCAAGATAATGAGCTAATTCTTGCTCAAATGATGCAACATTATTTCCAAGCACATAATTTCCAGATTCAAGAACACCTTTAATAGCTTCATCAATCTCATCTTGAATAAGCTTATAATGCCCTGCTAAATCAATTATTTTAACCCTTTCCGGGATTTTTAAATTAATTGATTGAATCATTTAAATTAGCTCTTTGAGCTTCCCTTTTTAATAGTCTTTCTTTTTCTTTTTAGAAGTTTCAGGGCACGTTTTTTCCCTTTTTGTTGCTTTTTTTTCATCTCAATAACCCTCTCTCTATTAATTTTTTTCTACATCCACAACATCAGATAATGCAACATCTAAGGTTTGCGGCGTAATTTGAACCACAGGACCTGTAATAAGCTTGGTATGACCGTCCTGCGGGTATGCTGCAATAATATTAGCGCTTCCAGTTCCTTTAGGAATCAGATCTACGCTAACACTAAGATCCTTTTCAGCTACATCACTTAAAACAACCTCAACACCAGCTCCACCGCCATGCAGCGATCCCGCACTAAATGTCTTCATAGAAACACCGGGAGCAATAATTGCATGCCCAAATGATTCATCTATATCCATAACTTTGTTGTCAAACAATAGAGGAATGAAAATAGTTTCAGCTTTTTGCTCTTCTCTTTGAATATTTAATGTAAGTTGTTTTTCATTAAGTTCTAGTCTCTTTTTCCCTTCATTTTCAACTTCTTTTACATTTAGTTCATGACCGCTTTCAATTACAACTGTTACATCATTACGTATCATTGCTCCTTTTACAGGAAGCGCAGGCTCATTGGCTACCTTTCCAACATGAACATCTGTCTTTCCACCCTCAACAGGTTTTAAAAATACTTTTAATTTTAAAGAATTAGGTAATCCTTTATCGTCAAGCTTTAAAAGTCCAATTCCTGGACCAACCTTATCCTTTGATGAAGCTGCTACAGGCAATATATTTTGAGCTGCAATATCATCAAGAGCTACCTTATCTAGGTCCACAACCATGGAATCTAGCTCTATTGGTATATAAAGAGTTTGCTGATTAGCCGGTATTCCAGTTACAGCAACCTCAATAGAATACTTACTAGTCTCGCTTTTAGATACTTTTACACTTTCTTCTTCTGCACAAACAAGATTTAAAAATCCAACAGATAAAGCAATTATTAATATAATTATTTTTTTCATTTTATGTACCTCTTTGATTTGCCTTAAGTAATTTTACCAACTGCTTTATTACTTATACCGCTCGCTTCGCACGAATGCTCAGCTCGCTTGAAGTGTTACGACGCTTTTTGCCAAATAAATTGGACAAAAAGCTTAGCGAGCCGAGTGAAATGAGGTGTGGCAATCTCAATCACAATGACAAATAAAAAAGGAGGCACAAATTTGTGCCTCCTTTAAATTGATTATGCTAAGTAGTATAGACTACTTAAGAGTTTAGTTTGAACAGGCGCCCATTACTTTGATTGCCTTTGCATCTGTACCTGATGGTGTGCTTACGTTTACGAAGCTGCCATCTGGGATACATTCTGCTGGATCAAAAGTTGCTTTGATTCTCTTTCCACCTACTTTTTCAGCTGTTGCTGTTTTATCAGTTGGAACAATATCAAAGCTTGCCCCTTTAAGTTTCTTTCCAAAAACCGTAAGGGTTGTTTTGGCACTCTTATTCTTTGCAGTTGCTCTTCTTACAGTTGGTGCTTTACCACCATCACCTGCATTAACCATGATTGAGCCTAGTGCAATTGTGTCAGATGCTCCAACACAAGATACAGAGAGTGACAAGTCAAGATCACCACTTGAAGGTAAGTCAACTATTGCAACTCCTGCACCATCTCCACTAAAGTCAACCATTGAACCGTTTAATGTACCGGATAATCCCGATCCAGCATTTGACACGCTAAATCCAACTGCAGCTTCGCCTGGTCCAGTTACACTTGTTGGTGCAAGTAGTGCAAAGCTTCCACAATCTCCAGCTACTGCAGCTCCATTGGTTACACTCTCTGGACTTACTTGTGCTACCACGCTTCCAGTTATATCAACTCCACCAGCTGCTTCTACTTTTGCTACACCGATAGAAGTTGTTCCTGCCATTGCACCTGCAGCTAACATTGCTGTCAAGGTTACTGCATTATCAGTTACAGTTCCATCCCACACTGCTGTTAACACACCAGTTGCAGAATCTGCTGCTGTAAGCAGTTGAGTTGCTCCTGTTCCCATAAAGGTTGGGTTAGCGCTAGCAAGCTGTGCAATTGAGCTATCACCAAATGCAATTGTTACATTTAGTGCATTTGCAGTATTTACTGCATCTCCAGTAATTGTTACGGTTAAAGTATCATTGTCCAGATTTCCTGGCACTCCACTTGTACTACTTGAGCTTGTGCTCGATGTAGATGATGTACTTCCACTACCTGATACTGTTACTGAACTTACATCAGAGCTTGCTGATGCTCCTGCAATTTCAGTTCCGCCTATCATATCTAATACCATTCCTACTGTAACCATAGAGGTGCCTGCTGCAACTCCACCTAAGTTTACTGTAACTGTAAAGCTAGCTGGCAAATCTCCGCTTGTGCTTACAATTCCTACTCCTTCAGCACCTGTTACTGCTAGTGAGCCACTTACATCAGATGATGCTGAACTTAAAGTCAATACTGATGAGTCTACTGTTACTTCTACTGCCAGTGAGTTTGTACCTGTTGGCACTCCACTTACTGTTATTGTTGCTGTAGATGGTGATGCTGTTTGTGCTTCGGCTTGTATATTTGCATAACTACCAAACACCAGCATCATCACTAACACTACGGATGCGACTTTTCTTATCATTTTTTTTCCTCCACCCTTTCTCTTTAAAAATCTTTATAAGACTTTCTTATATTCGCCTTAAATTTTTTTATAAAAATGAGGCCCCCGATTAAGGGGGCCTCAAAAGTACCTAGCTATTAGCTAAGTCCAAGTGCGCCTTTTACTGCTTGTATTACTGCAGTCAGCTTATCGCCGCCAGCAGAAACAACCGCAGCTAGACCGCCTTCAGTAGTTATGTATGAGAGTACCTCATCAACTGTGAAGGAGCCATCGCCGTCACCGTCAATCTTGGCAAGCTCAGCGTCAACACCGCCTGGTGAACCAGAACAAAGTGCTGTCTTGGTTACAGAGGCTGTTGATGTGCCACTGACACTGCCAGTTGCAGTAACTGTGATGCTAGATGCGCTTGAACAATCGCCTCTAACTTTAGCTGTAAATGATCCGTCGTCGGATGCAACTACTGTTACTGAATCAAAGGCAGTTGAACCACCTGTTGTTACAGCAACTTCTGCACCGCCATCAACTGCACCAGCTGCACCAGTTACAGTTACTACATTGTCTGTAGAGTCAGTGATACCTTCACTAGCTACAGTAATCTTTGTAGTATCTGCTCCCATTGCTGAAGAGATTGTCTTAGCAAATGGGCTGAGTTGTGGCGCTTCAGCAATGGCTAATCTGGATGTTAGCAATGAATTTGCCAAACTTCCAGTTCCAAGCTGTACACCAGCAACTTCTAACTGATTGAGTGCTTTAGTTGATGCTTGTACGTATGGGGTAAATAGCGTTGGGCTTGATGCACTATTACCAGCAATTGCACCAGGCGTATTTACTATTACACCAGCATCTTGTAAGAATACACCAACGGATGCAATTAAGTCAGCATCTGAAGATGTTGCGCTAGCAAGCTTTAAGTTCTTCACGGTAACTGTGGTTGTAGAAGACTCAGGAGCTGCTGCACCTGAAGCTGTATTCTTCTTAACCCCAATTAAAAGTGTACCGATTGGTACATTTGGATTAACTGTTGAGCTTGTAGCAATTGTAGGCGAACCATCAGTTGTAAGTGAGTTATCAGAGAATGTAACATCACTTGCTGCTGGGGCTGTACTAAAGGCTGATGAGCTTGATGGAATAATCAAAAGCTGTCCTCTAGTAATTACACTTGACAAGAGTGAGTTTTCTGGATCTAGGTTTCTAGCAGAAACTCTTCCGCCAATTGGAATACCCCTTGGTCCACCTTCTGTAACTGCAAGTGTGTGTGATGTTGTTGCGCCACCGCCAACTAGTCTTGGTGTTGCACCAATCATTGAATTGGTTGATGTTTCACCTTTAGTTGATGTTGCTACATCATCACCGAATGCAAATGTAAGTGCTGTCATTGCAGTACCGAGATTTGCAGTACCGAGATTTGCAGTAATTGTTGGATTGCTTACTTTGTTCTTAGCAATTACCGGTGCATCAAGTTGTTTACCATCTTCTGATTTTGGACAGAAAATGTCTTGTGCATCAAGTCTTACTAAGACAGAGTCAGTTACCACTGCATCAGTACCTGTTCCGGTTGCTGCTGAGAGTCTAAAGTTAACCTTAGCTGCAGTGCTTCCAGATTTTGGTGCTAACGAGTTTGCACTAGTAAGTAGCGCATCACCTGTTCCACCAATATTGGAAGCTGTTACACCAGCAGTAGAAGTTACTGTAACACGAGCTACGTCATTACCAACTGGAGCTGTATTACCATCTGTAGATGCAGTGTTGTTATCATCGAGGTCATCGATAATATCACAACCGGAAGGAAGTGCAATTTCAAACACTGTTCCAGTAACACCACCACCAACTTGGTTAACAAGTTCGCTAAATCCAGTTGCTGTTGTTTCAGAAACGAGTACACCTCTTGGTTCACCTTGTACTACTGGAGAACCATCGACAACTGTTGTACCTGAAACAGAAGCTGGTGCGCCACCAGTCCAGAATGGAGGAGCTGGAGCAATTGCACCACTTGTACATGCAGATGATACTGATGTAGCTACGCTACCAGTAGTAATTCCTGCAAGTACTACGCTGGATTGACCACCGCTTGAACAATCAACACCAAGCTGACTTGATTCAGATACGGCTACGCCTTCAGCTGAAGCAAGTGTGCTGTTTTGTCCAGTTACAGGGACACCAACTAATTTAGCAAGATTTAACGTAGTAGTACCGGTTAAGTTATTACCGGATACTTGTGCAATAACGTTAATGTCTGAAGAGAAAGTATTGCTTACGTTAGACACCGTGAATCTAGGTGTAACAGAAATAGTATCTCTTTCGCCGTCAAACCCATTTTGGATAGGCAATATAGTAAGCGTATTGTTTGAACAAGATGCATACAAGATTGCGTTATCTCTTATGTTTGTAGCTAATGCGGCTGCGCCATTACCTACACCGATAAACGATGGAGCTGGGTTTGTACCAGCCAGGTTTGTCAAGCTTTGGCTAAAGAAATTAGTTTGACTTTCTACCAAAATTTTGCCACCTGCTTGAGATGCACGAATACCTTGAATAGTAGCAACTGTTGTCGATAACGTACCAGCTCCACTATTAAGGACCGCAAACCAACCAGCTACTGGGTTTGTGTTGCTTCCACATTCAAGTCTTAAGTCAACGAATGTGTTGTTGAATGGTTCAATAGAATTCATAGTAATTGCACCAAAACCGGCAAGATTTGATGTACCATCTGCTTCAGCAGATTCTTGAACATCAACACCAGTACCTGTTGCACCTTCACCGCCAGAAATAGATCCTACGCCCCATGCGGTATCACTACCTGTTGCAAAGGTTGTATTAGTACCAGCATTTCCACTTTCAAAAACTGCTGCTCTAAGTGCACCCAAGAAACCATGTCTGGATGTTGGTACTGTACTAAAGCCAGCTACTGTTGGAGCAGCAGCTGCATTTGAGTTGTCAATAATAAGGTCTACTGCATTAAGTGTTGTTGTTGCAGCAGCATTATCATCTGAAAATGCAACTGTAATTGGTGATACTACTGAGTTACCAAATAGTGTAGTTGTATCTAAAGCCGTCGCACTTGGTGCTTCAGCAGCACTGTCTACGTCTGTTAAAAGTTCACCTGTTGCAAATACCTGGTCTCTTGCAGCTGTACCAGTGCCTGCTTTACCTCTAATAATAATTGGCTCTAAGTCAACAGAAGGCACAGCAGTTGCTGTAGCTGTGTCGAAAACAGACACAGATGTTGCTGTTCCAATTTGACCTAGTGCTAAGAGGTTTGACTGTGCACTAGCACCAGTTTTGTTGTAAAGAGATGTGGTTCCATCAGCATCTAACTCTGCTTGAAGCTCACCTGCAGGGGAGGTAACTGTACAAATATTAATTGTGCCAGAAAGTCCCGAAATAGCAGATGCAACCGTTGGAGTTGCTATACCACCTGATAAACCAATACCTGTTGGAGGTGTTGGATCAAGTGTTGCTTGTAGTGTTCCGCTAAGAGCACCGTCGCCTGATGGAGGTATTGCAAGACCTAAACCTGTAATTGAAATTGTTGCAGTATTTCCTGAGGTACCTGATTTTGGATATGTTTCAACACCTGCAGTTGTTCCAGAAGAAGAGTCTGCATCTTTTGCAATTGCAACGATTGCTCTTCCTACTCCTGATGTACCTGTTGTAACAATACCTACGCTAATTGCAAGATCACTATCTGATACACCATTTGTGGAATCTTGTGATTTAGCACCTGTAATTGTTGCTGATACTGAGCGGAGTTTATTTGTAGTATTTGCGCCTGTATCATTAAATCCAGGAACGATAACAAAGTTTGTGCCTGTTGGTGGTTTAAATGAAAATACGTTACCGATTACATCACTGGCATCATCGATATCACCAGTTGTACTTGTAGCTCGTGCAACAGCTTGATTTGATGCATTACCCAAACCTACACTACCGTCTTCACCTGGATTGATTTCATTGTTTGGCAATGAAATTTGAACTGTACCTAAATTATAAACAGTGACTAATGCACCTGTTGCTGTAGTGCCTGAGTGTTGAAAACAGGTTCCAGCTGAAGGTGCTGATACTGTTGGCACAGCTTGTGCACTTGGCCCAAGTAATGCCAAAAGATTTGAAAGCATAAATGCGCAAACAAAAGTGAGCGCAATTCTACGCTTAGTCTTAATGGATGAAATTAGTCTCATTAATTTCTACTCCTTCTTTATCCTCTACCTGAAGATATTTAATTTTCCCTCTAATAACTTTTTACGTACAGGCCTGAACTCTTTTGAAACTTCGTAAAAAGTATTCAAAATGTTTTTGCCTGAGCACGTCAAAGTCAAGAATACACCAGTCTGTTTGAACTTCAACTAAATCATAAAGTTCCTGTTTACATTTATAAGTTCACAATTAAAAAGTATCACTTGTTTTATACTGCTTTATAACAAGCAATCAATCAATTTCAATGAATTCATAAAATAATCCTAAAGATATTTCCTCTGTTATATTCATGAAAATTTAGGAGATTTCCTAAATGAAAAAAAAGACATACACTAAATATAATCTGTCAATTTAGCATACAAACACTATAATAAATAAACTTATGTAACTTACACAAGACTTATGTCTCAAAGTTATATTAGCTAAAAACTAAATATTTAAGTGCTTTTATCATAAAATGAATACTTAATGTCAAAGAGAAATAAAGATAACAACAAGCACTTCTTACAAAATATTCAGGAAAAATATTTATTTGCAGCTTCAAGTATATTTTTTGTTTTACTTATATATTTATTTTCACTAGTTAGACCATGGCAACCATTTGACGAAAGGGTGTTATTTAATGAGTCTTTATTTCCGATTCCTTTAAACTTCAATGAGCTTATAGAAATTATTAAAACCTTTGGGCTTAATTACCACATAGAGTCCATGAATACTTTTTTCTCAAATCACCTGACAATTAGATCAAACCCGCTTGCTGCAATCTTTGTTATATTTTTCTCTTATCTTTTTAAAACTAATGTATTGCTTTATCACCTTTTTCAACTTCTCATTCATTTAGTAAATACCGCTCTTGTTTGGGCTATTTTTTATAAGGTTTTTAAATTTATAACTCAAGAAAACACATTACATAAAACACATTTTGCATTAATTTCAGTATTTGCAATCCTTTGGGGTATTCAAAGTGCAAGCACAGAAGCAGTTCTACTTGTAACCAATACGGCTACAATACTAACTTACACTTTATGCTTTTTATTTATCCTTATAGAAGTAAATAGATTTATAAATGGAAATTTAAAAACATCTAAATCAAGAACACTGGTACTTGGGATATTTTTCTGTCTTACTATGTTCTTTACAGAATACGGATATACACTTCCGCTTATAATTTTCTTTCTTATTTTTTCATTTTCTTACTTCCATGCAAAAACCTTTAAAACTGCATTTAGTAATTCCTTTAGCTTTTCCTTGCCTTATTTTTTAGGAATACTGTTTTTTGTAATAATTTCAAGCTTTAGAGAAAATTCCCCGCTTGTAAACCTATTTTCTGCATCATCAAATAGCAATTACAATCCAATTTATATCTTCCTAGAAAGGAATTTGTGGCTTATCCCTCAGATTTTCCTGTATTTAATGAAGCTTCTTCTTTTTCCTGTTACGCTTTCTACATACCAATCAAATCACACGTTAATTACAAATACCCTTTTAAACCCATATTCAATTATTGCAACTACTATTTATTTGCTTTTGCTTATAGCCCCCATAGTTAGTTTATTTATTTTTAAAAATAAGAACGTAAAATCACTTCTTTTACTATATTATGTTTTTTACTTCTCACTTTTCCCGTTTTTGCACATCCTAATCCCTATTTACTCACTAAGTGCTGATAGGTACTGTTATTTCCCATATTTCTTTTTACTTCTTATACCTTTCAGCATACTTTGTTATTTTATACATTCAAATAAGGAGCTGAATTTCAAAAAGTGCTTGATCCCGATTGTAGTTATTGCTGTTCTAATGTCAGGAAGGACCTTAATAAGAATTAGTGACTGGAAAGATGCTGATTCTCTTTACAAAGCATCAATAAAAATAGAAAAGGATCTGCTCTATAAAGGTCAAAAGCTAATTGTTTACGGTGACTATATTGGTTCACTGGGTAAACAAGAAGAGATGGAAAGCGCCCTGCAAACAAGCATTAGTGAGTTTAATAAAGCAATTGAGAAGTATAAAGAAAGAAAAGAAAAGTATCTTAAAGAGCCTATTACCTTAAAACTTTATGGACTAGATCTAGATTCACTCATCTTAAAAGCTGAATATGGCATAGCTACTGTTAAAAATGACAATTATAGAGAAGATCCAAATAAAATCTTAGAAATATACGAACCTTATATAAAGGATCATTTAGACACTGCTTTTCCAAATGAAATAGCATTATATGCAGATATTCTTTTAAGAGCAGAAAGATATGACGACTTAAAAGAAGTGCTAGAAAAAGGAGTAAAGCTCTTTCCTTATAGTTCAAATCTTTTATATTCTCTTGCAGGGTACTATTTTGAATATGAAAAAGATCTAGACAAAGCTTATTCTATTTTAAAGCTGGCAGAGGAATACTTCCCAAATCAGAGCCTTACCCTCTACAAACTTGCAAAATACTATGAAACTAAAAATGATCTGGAGAATCTGGCAAGATATTCTTATCTAATTGGTCTTAGGGATCATTCAGAGCAAGCTTATCTTAAAGCAGCAACACTTTATTTAAGCCTACAGAACTTACCTTTTGCCAAGCCAACAATTAAAAAATTAATCGCGCTAACCGGCGAAAACCCAACCACAATATTACTTACCACCAAATACTTGGACATGGAAGGAAGAAGGGAAAAGATAATTCCATTACTTACAAAAGCTTATGTTTTAAGCAAATCACAAGGAAAAAACGAGAATCTTAAAATCACAAAAAATATTCTTGCAAGTTTAATTGGGACAAATATTTATTACGGAAACAACGATTTAGCTAGGAAGTATCTACAAGAATTTGAAAAGCTAGGACAATTAACACAAGAAGATAGAAATATGATTTTTGAGCTGAAGCAAAAATTAAATACCTAGATAATAGAACCATGAACCATGAGCAAAAGAATCTTCTGTTGCATATACTGACTACTTTAGCAGCTGTCTTCCTTATATATGCTTTCTCATTAAACAGACCATGGCAACCATTTGATGAAAGACTTTTATTTGATGAAACCTTATTCCCAATTCCAAGAACATTGGGTGAGATATTAGAAATAATTAAGACTTTCGGGCTGAACTATCATCTTGAGTCAATGAATACGTTCTTCTCAAACAACCTAACAATTCGTTCTAATCCACTTGATGCAGTTTTTAATATAATAACCTTATACCTCTTTAAAACAAATGCTTTCCTTTATCACTTTTTTCAAATTATCTTACATTTAATTAACACATTTCTCGTATGGCTTATTCTCTATAACATACTAAAAATAATTACTGTAGACAAAAAAAATACATTAAGCATATTCAACTATTTTTTAGTCTCAATATTGACTTTATTTTGGGGTGTTCACGGTGCAAGCAGTGAAGCAATATTACTTATAACTAACAACGATGCTATATTAACTTACACATTTTGCTTTTTATTCATATTATTTGAGGTTAGAAGGTTTGTAAAAAATGATTTTGAAGTATCTTTTTCCCATATAACACTTTTTGCATCACTTTTTTGCATTACAATGCTTCTTACTGAATATGGCTACACTCTTCCACTGATTATTTTCTTTCTTGTGTTATCACTTTCATACAAGGAAAGCTCTTCAGTTGTGCAATCGTTTAAACAAGCATTTAGGCTATCGCTTCCATATTTTTGGGGGTTAGTTGCATTCATAGCAATATTACTTACAAGGTCACATTCTCCCCTAGAAAATTTTACAAACTCATTTACCGGTGTAGAAAATTATTCACCTTTATATGCATTTATAGAAAGAAATCTTTGGCTTACTCCTCAAATTTTCATACATCTTTTAAAGTTAATTTTATTCCCTGTAACACTATCAACTTACCAATCAAGCTTAACTAAAATAACTGAAACATTAATAAATCCTTATTCGATTTTTAGTACACTTACTTATTTAACTTGTTTAATCGCCCCACTCATATTCTTTTGTATATTTAAAACCAGAAGGTTTAGCTTTATCTTTTTGCTAGCTTATACATTTTATTTCTCTTTACTGCCATTTTTACACATAGTTCTTCCAACATACTGCTTAAGTGCGGACAGATATTGTTATTTCCCTATATTCTTT
>JACOTS010000030.1 GCA_016178265.1 Candidatus Melainabacteria bacterium | reverse complement strand
TTTTCTTGCAAAAGATAGTAATTTTAGTTGTGTTATCAGCTATTTAACAAGTGGCTGTTTCACCGGCAAGGTATATTTTTTGAGCTTCAGGTCCTCGCTTCGCTGCGGAAAGCTCAAAAAACACACCTTGCCTGACGCGCCACTTGTTAGAGAGAATTGTTATATATTGCAAGAAAAATACTAGATTTTGCTAAGTGATTTTTGAGATGACTTCTTTGGAGCGAGGCTCGCTCAGCAAAGCTGAGCGGCAACTCGCTTGTGAAGTGACGACGCTTTTTGGTGAGTAAATCACACAAAAAGCTTGACACTACGATTGTTGTAATACTCTCTTAGGTCCGTGAATAGGATCTTCAATGACAATAGTATGGTGTCTTTTCTGACCGACACTAACAATGGCAATTGATACACCTAAAAGTTCTTGAATCCTGTCTAAATAATTTTTTGCTTTTTCAGGAAGATCGTCTCTTGTTCTACATTTGTTTGTAGATGTTTTCCAGCCTGGTAAAGTTTCAAAGATTGGCTTTACCCGTTTAAATATACCTGCAGCTAGCGGTAAATCATAATATTTAGAGCCTGTTGTTGTATCTTCGTATGCTACACATATATTTAATTCATCTAGATTGTCCAATACATCAAGTTTTGTAATAGCCAAACAATCAATTCCATTGACTCTTACTGCATATCTAAGAAGTACTGCATCCAGCCAACCAACTCTTCGGGGTCTACCTGTAGTTGTACCAAACTCTGCCCATGCAGTTCCCTTTGCCCTAAGTTCATCTGCTTCTCTGCCAAATACTTCTGTAGGGAAAGGACCTTCGCCAACCCTTGTGGTAAATGCTTTGCTTACACCTATAATTCTATCTATAGATGTAGGTCCAATTCCTCCTCCAACACATGCACCACCTGCAACAGGATTGGAACTTGTTACATAAGGATATGTTCCATGATCTAAATCCAGAAGCGTTCCTTGTGCACCTTCAAACAAAATATTTTTTTTATTTTTTATCGCATTAAAAATAAGCGCAGATGTATCAACTACATAAGGTTTTAATTTTTCACCAAAAATTTTATATTCTTCAAAAATCTTTTTTGGATCTGCAGGAGGTAAGGAATACAGTCTTTCCAGCATTATGTTTTTTCTTGGAACAAGCCATTCAAGTTTTTCTTTTAATTCATTTGGATCTATTAAGTCACAAATTCTAATTCCAATTCTGTCAGACTTATCTGCATAAGTCGGTCCTATTCCACGTCCAGTGGTACCAATCTTTTTTCTTCCTCTGCCGCTATCTTCTGCCTGATCTATAGCCAGGTGATATGGCATTGTTACATGTGCTTGTGTGCTTACCTTTAACCCGCTTGGATCTATCTCTCTTCTTTTTAAGTCTTCAATTTCTTCAAGTAAAACTTTTGGATCAACGACTGTACCGGGTCCTACTACTGCTATCTTTCCTGGATAAAGAATCCCTGAAGGAATTAAGTGAAATTTATAAGTATCTCCATCTACAACTACAGTATGTCCTGCATTGCTTCCGCCTTGGTATCTGACTATATAATCTGCACTTTTGGATAAAAGGTCAGTTATTTTTGCTTTGCCTTCATCGCCCCATTGAGCACCAACAACTATTACATTTGCCATAGCGTTTTAAATCCTCTAAATTCCAAACCTAAAAATGATACCAAATCTAACAGAGTTTAGAGCTCAGAGCCTAGAGCTTAGAATTAGGAATTAAGTCCTAAATTAAGTAAATTTAAGGTTTTTTCTCTTAACCTTAACAGATTCTTTATCAAATTTGTTCTTAACCTGCCTTTATAACTTTAGAGGCTAATTTATAAGCTTCTTTATTTTAAAAAACTATTTAAGTATAAAAGGGAGAAATAATGACTGGCCAAGTAGCATTGCAAGCAGCAGTTAAAGTAGGACAAAGGGTTCTTCAAAATCCTCTTGTTCAAGATGCTTTTAAACAAGGAGTTGAAGTTGTAAGCAGGAATATTCTGCCTCTGGGAAAAGAAGGTGGATTAAAACTTGTAGATGTTTTTGGAAATTTAATACAAAGTGGAACCCAGTCAGAAGCAATAGTAAGAGCACAGGATTTAATTAGACATGTATCAAATAACGCAGAAATAGCAAAACAATTTTTGGGAGGACAAGCAGGACAGTTTGATGGACTTCTTAAGCAATTAGGTGAATTTGAAAGGTTAATTGGTAATGCAGGAGAAGGTGCAATTCAGGATGTATTACAAAAGCATCTATTGGTTGATAATCCTAAACTTCTTGATCAACTAACCGAATTTGATAGCCTTGTAAAAGGATTGAAAGATAAATTTGGTGGAGCTGTACTTGGTACAGATGGAGCTAGTGCAAGTGGACTTTTAGAACAAGCATCTGCTATAGAAGTAGGAGGCCAAAGAATCGTTGTGGATAAGCCATTAATTGATGCAACTAGAACTCAGGTTAATGGACAAAGGACAGAAGTAATTGATAAGGTTCTTAACGGTGCAGAAGAAAAACTTGCAAATGGTGTCCCATTAGATCAAAGGGCTGTAAAAGATATTGAGCATGTTGCAGGTGATTTTGGTGTTCAGGCTGGTGATGCAGGTAAAACTAAAGCAGTAGTGTCTGAAGCTCGTGATGCAGGACGTAGCACGGTAGGTAAAGCAGAAATTATTGATGAACCAATAACAGCGCAAAGTCAAGTTCAACAAAATCACACTACTAATCCAAATGATGTAAGAGTTGATGACGTGGATGTTGATGTTAAACAAGGAGCTGATGATTTTACTCGTGGACGTTCTACAGAAGAACCACAAATAGAAACATCTGCAGATGCCAATAATGCAAATAAAAGATCTTTGCCGGAAGGTGAGGTAGAAAAAGAAGTAGAGAGAAGGGTACAAGAGAGACTTAAAGAGCTTGAAGCACAAGGTGGTGTAAAATCTGGAAATATTCCGGATGATCCAATAGAGAAAATATTACATGGGGCTGAAAGTATAGTTGCAGATGAATTTAAAAACTTAAGCTCAGAGGTTGGCTTAATTATGAGAGCAACCGGAATGACACCTGATAAAGTAAATGGACTTATGAGAAAATTTGTTACACCTGAATTTAGAAACGAATTGGCAGCCTTTTTAAAAGCACAACTGGAAGGACACCCGGATCCACTGTCAGTTATAAGTCACTTAGGACCTAAGGAGCAGCAAGCAGTTAAATGGCTTGGAAGATTAGTTAATATTGGTGCTAAAACACCTAGTTGGGCATTTGATGCTATAGCGTTTGGAGGCAACCTTGTTGATTATTTTGATTGGGCTTTAAGACATTTACCTGGTGGCAAATTCATTTTAGGTATTCCATTTATGAGGAAGTTTATAACCGGTTTTGGTCAATTTGTTGGCAGGTTTTCCGGAAATATCAAACTCATTGGTGAAGGTGTAAAAGACTTTCAAGGAACAATTGCTAAAACAACATCGAGCACTGCTATGGGTGCAGAGGCTATAGTAGCTGCTTCTAGTGCAACTTCAAAATAACGACTAGAAAGTTAATGTAACCATGAGTTACATGTAAACACAGCAATTTGATGATTGTTTATTAAAAGGCTATCTAAGTATACTTTATTATGTGGCAAGCGATTTGCAAAAATATAGGGCTCAAGTTTTTCAAATATCTGGGTTTGCTCTTATGGCTCCTCTTGGGAAATTTGTACTTGATCTTAAAGATATAAAACTTGAGAATATAAACTTATGGTTTTTCATGGATCTTGCAATTGCATTTTCATTATTTTACTGTGGTATAATTTTTATATTTAAAGGGGAAGAACATCTAGACGAACATTCAAAGGAACATAGAAGAAACTATGAATAATGAATGGATATTATATGCTGTAGGGCTTTTTACTTTCTTAAATGTCTTCATTGGCTTTTTTATTATCTATAAAAGGTTCTCACGTCCAGAAGTAAAGGAAAAAAAACACTAATCTCCAGGCACAACTACATCTTTAATCCTAATTGAAGGTCCACCTACACCTACTGCAAGCCCACTTTGACCACCTTTTCCGCAACCGCCTGATTCATCCCAATACATATCATTTGCAATTCCTTCTATGTTTTTCAAACTTTGAAAAACATTACCTGTTAAGTTTACATCCCTGACTGGTTCAGCAAGTTTTCCATCTCTAATCATTCTTGCTTCACCGCTTGCAAAGGTAAACATTTCACAGTTTGTTTGACCACCAAGCCAATTACCAGCCCAAATGCCAAGTTTAATACCTGATAGTAAATCTTCTGGTGAATGTTTCCCTGGTTCTATCCAGGTGTTTGTCATCCTAACAATTGGTGGAAATCTGTAATCAAGACATCTGGCATTTCCAGTTGATTTTTCACCAAGTTTTCCTGCTGTTTCCCTGCTATGTAATCTTCCAACTAAAATACCTTCTTTAATTAAACAAGTATTTTTAGATGGGGTTCCCTCATCATCAAATAAATATGATCCTCTATGATTTAGAATTTCTGCACCATCCAGTATATTTAAAAAAGATTCTCCGAACTTTTTCCCAAATACCATAAACTCCTGCATATTAGGATTGTCAAAAATAAAATCACCTTCAGAAAGATGCCCAAATGCTTCGTGTACAAAAAGTCCGGTAAGTATAGGGTCTATGACAACTGTATAAGTCCCGGCTTTTGGTGATTTTAAATCTAAATGATCAACAGATCTTTTTGCTGTATCGATAATTCTTTTGTCCAGATTCTCTATTTCTTCAAATCCTTTTCTTGATCCTAACGATTCTTGAGCTACTTGTAATTTCCCATCTTTTTTGGCAGTTGTGGAGAATCTAGCCTCAAGATCTATCCATCCATGCTCGATATAAGTACCATCTGAATTAGCAATGGTGACATTTTGTATCTTTTCTAAGTATCTGGCAGTGGAGTTGGAAATTTGGTTTGAGTATGATTTTAATAAACCATGATAATGATCAAATAATTTCACCTTATCTTCAAGAGAAATTGTTCTTGGATCTTTACCAGCTAGTTTTACAGGTAATTTTTTTTCTTGTGGCTTTACTGTTACAAGTGTTGTTTTTTCTTTTCTTTCACCACCTAAAATTATTGCTTGTTTAATAGCATCCTCAATATATTGTTTCAGGTTCTTTGTTTCATTGAAAGAACAAAATCCCCATGCTCCTTTATAACAACTTCTTACATATCCTCCTGTTGCATTTGAAGAGTTTACGCTTTCTAAGCCGTCCCCAAAAAATTTAAACTGTGTTGTCTCGCTGTTTTCCAGTCTAATTTCCAGGAAATCCACCTTTTGTTTATATTTTTGTAATAGTTCACTAGTATTATGTTTCATAGTTATTTTGTCTCAAATGTTAAATATAATTAAAGGAGATAGTACTAATGTGAATATGGTTTAAGGATATTATATCGTTTTAACATTTTAGATGTTGATTAGATATATAAACTTTTGTGGAATGTTATAAGAACACCGTCTTATAAGTAATTGATGGATAATTTGAGATGGCAGATAGAAAAATGGAAAGCAAGAAAAAAGCACAAACACAAAATATATCAAAAGACCTGAAGACGGCTTTGCTCAATAAAATTCTTGAGCTGCAGGGAAGTTCACTTGATGCAAAAGAATTAATTGGCACTCTTATAACATTTGCTCAATCACTTTTAGGGATTGATACAGTTGCAATTTACGCGAACTTTGCAAACCATGAAATTAATCTTATTAACTCTAGTCAAGGCACAAAACAATATACCCACCTGGGGCATTTGATAGAGCTTATTGCAGAAAGTGTAGATGTTCAAAGTCCTAAGTACTATAACAGTTTGATTCCTGCATCTGAACTCAATATCAAAAACCTTTCTGAAGCAGAAGAAAATACATACATTTATCCAATAGTATCCCCCAATGCCAGGCAAATTTATGGGGTTGTACTCTTAACTAATTTAAGACTTCTTCCATCCAACGATGAATACAAAATTTTATTGTTTGTATTAAACTATATAACCAAAATTATCGAAGAAGCAGATCTTTCTTTTCAGGTTGATTCAAAGGAAAGTAAATTAAGACTTCTTTCTGAGTTGTCTGCATCTTTAAGAGGAATGCTTAAAGCAGATAAAGCTATTGAGATAGTGTTGGATAGAATTTATAAGTTTCTAAATTTAGATGACATTTATTTTGCAAGATGGATTTCTGCTGAAAAAAGACTTGAAATAAATCATGAGATCGTCTTTGATGAAAAGCATACCTTAAAAGGATTTAATCATAAGGTAAGCAAAAATAACCCTCTTATAAAACTTCTTACAAAAAATCAGCACATGACTTATAAAAATAAAAATGTGAAAAAAATAAGCAGGGTGTTTTTAGGCAAACAAGAGCCATCTATCTTTTGTCTTATGCCGGTAATAATAAGAAATGAGCTCTTAGGTACTATTATTTGTATAAGTACAAAACCAAATGCTGAAGCAAGCATTGAAGATGTGAGGGTTGTCTTGGATATAGCTGGACAGCTTGCTGTTATATTAAATCAATCTAATTTGTACGAAGAAAGTCTTTCTACTGCTCAAAGGGAATTCCTATTGAATTCAATTACTACTATGATAAGAGATACTCTTGAGGTGCGTGGAGTACTTGAAAAGACTGCAAGAGAAGTTGGTCAGGTTTTTGGAGTTCATGCATGTGGTGCTTTTATGTGTAAAGAAGGAGAAACAGCATTTAATACTGGCAGTATTTGGGCTACTAAAAAAGACTTTGAAGAAAAGCTTGCAACAATTCCGCTTGTGGAAAATACCCCATTTTTACCTGATCCAATTATTCAAAGTATTTCAATGCCTGATGTTAATGGAGTTGATTTGGGAGAACATCAGGAGCTTATAAAAACTATTGGTCTTAAATCATATCTTGCTTGTTCTTTGTTGAAAGGAGATAAAGTTGCTGGGGTTTTGGTTTTGGGGCAGTTTGAGCATCATAGGGAGTGGACTAGTTCTGAAGTCCAACTACTGGAGGCAATTACAGATCAGGTTGAAATGGCTATTTCACAAGCTGAACTTCATGAGCATCTTCAAAGAGCAGAAAGACAAATGAATCTTTTACATCAGGTTAGTGCAGCAATTCGAGACAGTCTTGACTTGTCAAATGTAATGGCAAGAACTGCACAAGATCTTGGCGAAATTATGTCTACAAGTAGATGCTTTATAAGAAGACTAAGCAGTGTTCAACCACTTAAAATCCTTGCAACTGAAAAAGAATATATAAGCAAAAATCAAGAACTAAACAAAGCCGCAGATTTGATCCTTGAGTTTGAGCAAGAGTGGTTAGAATCAATTAATGATTTGCCTGATGTAGAGCGTGCTAGTGCCATTCTTCATATTGAAGATGTAATGGAACGATATAAAAATGCCACGGAACCTTTAAAGTCAATTCTGGAAACTATTAAATTAAAAAGTTTTCTTGGTATTCCACTTGTTGCAGCTGGACAGGTAATAGGATGTCTTTGTATTCATCAGTGTGACCGAAATAGAAGATTTACTCAAAATGAAATTGATTTTGCAGGGAGAGTTGCAGCAGAAGCATCCATTGCAGTATTAAATGCAGATTTATTTGCTAAAGTTCAACATGAGGCTCAACGAGACGGACTGACAGGGCTTTATAATCAATCTTACTTTAAGACAGCTCTTCACCATGAAGTTGAGCGTGCTAAAAGAACCGGCTCAGATTTATCTGTAATTATGATTGATTTGGACTACCTGAAAAAGTTTAATGATACTTACGGACATAAGGCAGGAGATGAAGCAATTATGCTTGTAGCTGGAAAGATGGAGCAATGCTTAAGACAAATGGATATAATTGCCAGACTTGGCGGGGATGAATTTGCAGCACTACTTCCTGAGACAAAATTAGATGATGCTGAAAAAATTGCAAAAAGAATTCTCGATACATTAAGTAGAACTCAACATTCATGTGGAGATAATTTAAGTGCAAGT
>JACOTS010000099.1 GCA_016178265.1 Candidatus Melainabacteria bacterium | reverse complement strand
ATGTTTACATTGCTTTCCAATCTTAATTCTTAGGTAACTGTTCACCTTGTTAGCTATAACTTAGTGGGTCCTGCCACCTACAGGTCACCCTCCATGAGCTGCGTTCCTTGCTCATGGACCCCCTCCCTTCCGGTGTCACCCACACGATTGTTTATAGTAGGTGAGCAGTTACAATATGGTTAACTATATTTTGTGCTGGATACGATATACGGATGACGGTATACCAGCTATTTTGTTACCAGACTTGATTTATAGCCATGATAAATGCCTTTTAGTGTTAAGTATGGGTCTAATAAATTATAGCCTTTATAAAATCTTGCTATAGTACTTGCATTGCCGCCAGTAAAAATAATCTTAGGCTTAGCAGAGGTTTCTTTTTTCAGCATTGTTAAATAATATTCTACAAGAGCAACCTGACCAATGACTATTCCATGTAAGATTGAGTCTTCTGTAGTTTTAGACAGCAGGTTTAATTTAGATATTTTTTGTTCTTTGGCAAACTCAACATGAGGCAAGGAGAATGTCAAATTTGCTAACCCTTTTGTCTCAACTTCACATCCAGCTTTAATGATGCCTCCTATAAAATTGCCATCTTTGTCACATGATGTTATTGTTGTTGCACTACCAAAGTCAAAGACAGTAATAGGTGAATTAAGAGAAGGAAAGGCATTGATCGCACCAATTAAATCACATACTCTGTCTATTCCAAGTGTTGGATAAGTGCTCTTTATGAGATTTTGATTCGACAGGTTGATTTCATAAAATTTAATATTGTAATCACTAGCAATTGATTGTACAGCATCATTCATGTGGGGTAACATGCCTGCAATGACTACAGGACAATGTTTAGTTGTTACTTCGTCCCATGGTAATAGACTTAATTCCGTATGTTTATTTCTGTTATAAGAATCTACTTTTCCATTAGTTATAAAATTCCAATGCAATGAGCTGTTGCCAACATCAATTGCCAAAATAGTGTTATTTTCCATTTCTCCCCCTTTGCTCAGTCATCAGTTCTTCTTTTTTATCATATTTTTCTTTCATGTTGCTATTGCCGTTTGGCATACTTAATCTTACTTGTTTTATCCTATGATTTTGTTTGGATTCTACTCTAAGTTTATATGAATTAAATTGTACTTCATCTCCTACATTTGGTTCTTTTCCTAAAAGTCCAAATGTTAAGCCTCCGATTGTATCATGATGTTCTTTTGAGAAATTTGTACCTAATTTCTCATTTATTTCATCTATATTAAGTTTCCCGTCAATTAAATATTCATTGTTATGTAAAGGCTGTATTGGTTCGGTTTTCTTTTCTTCAAATTCATCATGGATTTCTCCTACAATTTCTTCCAATATATCTTCAATTGTTATAAGTCCAGCAGTGCCTCCAAACTCATCTATTACAATTGCCAGCTGTAGTGATTTTCTTTGCATTTCTGTTAGTAAATCATCTATAGGCTTACTTTCCGGTACTTTATGCACAAGTTTTGCTATTTGTTGTAAGAGTTTTGTGTTTTCGTCAAGTGGAATTTCTTCTAATAAATCTCTAGTTGTTACAACACCAGTTATATTATCTATTGATTCTTTATAGATAGGGATCCTGGAATGTTTTGATTCTGCAATGCCTTTAATTGCATCCTTAATTTTAATATTCTCATTCATGCAAATCATATCTGTTCTAGGGGTCATTATTTCTCTGGCAACTGTATCCGGAAAATCAAATATTTTTGTAATCATTTCTTTTTCTGTTTCTTCCAATACGCCTTCCTCATGGCTGACATTCAGTAGCATTTTTAACTCATCTTCTGTATAAACAAAGGTTGTTCTTATATCTTTTATCCCAACAGTTTTTAGAATTCCTGATGCAGATGCATTTAACATAGCAACTAATGGATTAGTAAGTATTCTAAAAATCTCAAGTGGCCAAATTAAGAAAGAAGCTGTATTTAATGGATTTACAAAAGCAACAGTTTTCGGAATTATTTCTCCTACTACTGTGTGAAAATAAGTAACGATAAGTAGTGCAATTGGTAGTGCAATTGAATGAGCAGTAAAATCAGTTAAATCTGCTGGCATCATATTGTCTATTATTGGCAGTAAAAGCTTTGCTATGGTAATTTCTCCAATTGCTCCTAGAGCTAAGCTTGCAATTGTAATTCCAACCTGTGCAGCTGAAATATAGCTGTTAATATCATCTAGTGCAGCTAAAATTAACTGTGCAGTTTTATCTCCTTCAGAGGCTTTTTGTTCTACTCTTGTTCTATTTATGCGTGCAAGAGCAAATTCAATTGCTACAAATAAGCCATTTAATAGCACAAATAAAATACCAAGTAGGATTCCAAAAACAGGGGTCATAAACAATAAAACCTTGCTTCTAAGCTAATTCTAATGATTTTAGGTAATAAACAGATTGTAGGATATTTAATCAAATACGTAAATTTATGTTTTTTTGCAGATTATGATATTAGCACAAATTTATATAAGTAATATACCCACCAATTAATGCTTGGGGTTAGCAGGTTAAGAATATTTTACATAGTACTATTAATCAGTATTTATGACATATATCTATGCACATTGAGCTTAAATTTATATTGTAATGGTTACTATGAAACAAATTATAAAAACAGTTTTTTGGATATTAGTAATAATTTTGTGCTCATTTTCTTTTGCTGTAGTGGCACAGGTATTTAATCCACAGGAAAAGATAAACGCTCTTTGGCTTACTGTTTGTGCGATTTGTTTCTTAGCATTAGGTTATAGATTTTACGGGGTGTTCATTGCAAAAAAAATTGCTAACTTAGATGATACTCGTACAACTCCAAGTGAGAGATTAAATAATGGACACGATTATGTGCCCACAAATAAATATATTGTTTTTGGGCATCATTTTGCTGCTATTGCAGGTGCAGGACCGCTTATGGGACCAGTACTTGCAGCACAGTTTGGTTATTTGCCTGGATTTCTTTGGATACTTGTTGGTGCAGTTTTTGCAGGAGCTGTGCATGATTTTATTATTTTAGTAATGTCAATTAGGCGAGATGGGAAATCAATATCTCAGTTTGCTACTGAAGAGATAGGTCCTGTTTGTGGCATTGCTTCCGGAATTGCAATTTTTATAATTATGATCGTTGCAATTGCTGGTTTAGGTTTAGCTGTTGTAAATGCACTTAAAGATAGTGCGTGGGGCTTGTTTACTATTGCAGCAACTATTCCTATTGCACTGTTTATTGGAATCTATCTTAGGTACATAAGAAAAGATAAAACATTAGAAGCATCTGTTATTGGTTTTGTACTTTTAATTCTTGCTGTTGTATCAGGTCAGTGGGTGCAAGAGCATGAAAGCATTGCCAGGTTTTTTATTTATGATGGAAAAACTTTAACAATTCTTCTTGCTATTTATGGTTTTTTCGCGGCTTCACTTCCAGTTTGGTTACTTCTTGCCCCGAGAGATTACTTAAGTTCATTTTTAAAAATCGGTGTTATTTTTTTACTTGCTGTAGGGGTGATTTTTGTTGCGCCTACCCTTGAGATGCCACCTGTAACAAGGTTTATTCATGGTGGGGGTCCGGTCTTACCTGGTGCTTTGTTTCCTTTTCTATTTATAACAATTGCATGTGGAGCTATTTCTGGATTTCACTCTGTGATTGGCTCCGGTACTACTCCTAAAATGATAAAAAAAGAATCAGAATGTCTTTTTATTGGCTATGGTGGAATGCTTATGGAAGCATTTGTTGCAGTAATGGCATTAATCGCAGCCTGTATTTTAATGCCACAAGATTACTTTGCAATTAATGCAAGTAAGCTTCCGATCTGGGCAGAGCCGATTGAACTTGATGCATTAACTCAAATGGTTGGTGAGGAATCGTTGGTAGGTAGAACCGGTGGAGCTGTTAGTTTGGCAGTAGGAATGACTAAGGTATTTAGTAGTCTTCCTTTTATGGGATCTATTGCTGCTATTTGGTATCATTTTGCAATTATGTTTGAAGCACTTTTTATTTTAACTACTATTGATGCAGGGACAAGAGTATCAAGGTTTTTATTTCAAGAGTCACTTGGCATGATTAATTCTTCATGGGCTGATTATAGAAATAAATTTACTAATGTTATTGGCAGTTTTGTTATTGTTTTTGCATGGGGATATTTAATTTACAATGGTGATGTTGCAACAATTTGGCCTATATTTGGTGTGGCTAACCAACTACTTTCTGCTATTGCACTTGCAATTGGGTCAACGATTCTAATTAAGATGAAAAAAGCAAAATATCTTCTTATTTCAGCTATTCCAATGTTCTTTATGTTTATTGTTACTGTTACATGTGCATATGAGCAGGTGTTTAATCCTGAGTTTGGTCAATTACTGAAGGCTTTAGATCCAAATAGTTCTAATCAAATTGTTGTAAGCAGTACCGTTAATATTATTTTGCTTCTTACTATTTCTGGACTTGCACTGATTGTTTTGTTTGATTCGCTCTGTAAATGGTACTTATTTCTGGTTAAGAAAATCCCTTTTAACCTACATGAAACTTCACCAAGAAGTCAGCTCTCTATAAATATTGGTGATTCTAGTGCTTATTTAAGTTAAAATTAATTTTTTTATTTGAATCTAAATAACTAACATGTTAGTATGTGGATCATAGTAAGGTTTTATTTAAGTATTCTTATGCTACCAATGTTAGTAAAAATTATGTTTAGCCCAGCTCATGCTTCTAGTGGGGGAATGGTTGGTAAATTGCAGGCTGAGTTAGATGAAAGAAAAGAATTAACTAGATCTTCTAATACAGGAACCGGTGTATAAATTAAGTTTTAACAGGTTGTTTAAGATGATCTTTAATTAAATTGACAACCTGACTTGGAATATCAGCTACTTTTACACCAGCGCTATTTAAAGCTTTCACTTTACTTTCAGCAGTGCCCTTGTTTCCCGATATAATTGCCCCTGCATGCCCCATTCTTTTTCCAGTGGGGGCAGTTCTTCCTGCTATGTAAGCTACAACTGGTTTTTTAACTTCTTTTTTAATATACTCAGCAGCAGTTTCTTCTGCCTCTCCGCCAATTTCACCAATCATCACAATTGCTTCTGTGTTTTTATCTTCATTAAATAATTTAAGACATTCAATAAAACCTAAGCCGATTACCGGATCACCGCCTATTCCTATACAAGTGGATTGACCAATATTTGCATTGGTTAATGCTAGTGCAACTTCGTATGTAAGTGTTCCGCTTCTACTCACTATTCCTATTTTTCCTGGTTTGTAAATTATGCCAGGATGAATACCAATTAAACATTCTCCAGGTGTAATTATTCCAGGACAATTTGGACCAATAACATTTATTCCTTTTTCTTTTGCATGTCTTATTATTTGAACCTCATCATGTGGTGGAATACCTTCTGTAATAATTACTACAAGATCTAGGCTCGCATCAAATGCTTCATATGCAGCATCGAGTGCAAAGTATCCCGGCACAAAAATACAGCTTACAGTAGCACCTGTTTTTTCTTTTGCTTCTTCTACAGTATCAAATACTTTAACCCCATATACTTCTTGTCCTTTTTTGCCTGGAGTCACACCTGCTACAATCTTAGTTCCATACTTGAGCATGAGTTCAGTATGGGTTTTGCCCATGTTGCCAGTGATGCCTTGCACTATAATCTTTGTATTTTTGTTGACTAATATTGACATTTTGTTTTTCTAATTCCTAACTTCTAATGCCTATCTCCTAGACTTTGGCTCCAAGAGCTACAGCCTCCTTTACTGCTTCATTTAGGTCGTCAATTGATTTAATCCCAGTTCCTTTCATGATTTCAAGTCCTTTTTCCTGATTGTTTCCAAGAAGCCTGACAACTACTTTTCTGTCTGAATTTTCTATAGCAAACTCTTTTAAAGCTTTTGCAACTTCATCGCATGCAGTAATGCCACCTAGAATATTTACTAAGATTACTTTTACGCTTGGATTATCGGCTACAAGTTTTAGTGCTCTAATTACTTTGGATTTGTCTGCACCGCCACCTACATCTAAAAAATTAGCTGGCTCACCACCATAATTTTTAACTATATCCATGGTTGCCATTGTAAGACCAGCCCCATTGCAAATAATCCCTATTTTCCCACTTAGTTCTACTAGGTTCAATCCTGCAATTTTTGCTCTTAATTCTCTTTCACTTACGTCTGTCAGATGATTTACTTCCCAACCTTCAAAAAATGGTTGTCTGTCAATTGCATCATCATTTACAGTCATTTTGCCATCCAGTGCAACAATATTTCCATCTTTGGTGAATACCAGAGGATTAATTTCAGCTAGTTCAAGATCGTGTGATTCATATAAATAATAAAGCTTATTGATTACGTCACTGACCAGATTTAGTTTCGTTCCAGTAAGTCCCATATTGGAAGCAAGCCTTCTTCCTAAGTATGGTTTATATTCTCCTTCAACAGGAATTATTTTGACTTCTGCAGATGATTCTATTTCTATACCACCTTCTGAAGATCCAAGTAATATGTGACATTTTCTTGTTCTATCCAATGTAATTGCTACATATAATTCTTGTTCAATTTCGGTTTTTGGTTCAATAAGTAATCTATAGGTTTTACAATCTTTGATTTTAAGTTGTAAAAGGTTTTTTGCTATTTCATATGCTTCAAGTAAATTGTTTGCAAACTTGACTCCACCAGCTTTGCCTCTACCACCAGTTTGAACTTGACACTTTATTACTACCGGGTAATTTAGCTTTAAGTTAAAAACTTCTTCGGCGATCTTGATTATTTTGCCGCTTGGAACAGGAATTCCAACATTTCCCATTATTGTTTTTGCTTCATACTCAAACAGTTTCATAACGCAGGTTATATTGTAACTCTCTTTGCAATGATTGTTGTTAGAAAAATTCAAGCGGGAAATCCCCTTGAATTATGAACTAAGTAAGTTGGTTTTTGGGCAGTTAAAATTAGAAAATTGCCTATTTTCCTAAACTTATGAAAAGTTTTTGCAATAGTGCTTAATTCTCTTAAATTTCAACCCAATTTGTATTATTTCAAAATATTAAGGAAATATGAAGATGGTTGATGTGTAATGAATTGCCGGGTGATATATTACCCATTGTTAAAAAAATGCAATGAAGCAACTAAAAAATAGTTAAAAAGTTAAGAAATTGTTGACTTTTGGTTAATAATTTATAAATAATTAGATAGGTGTCATAATAGTTTGTTTTTGATTTTTGAAAGCAAATTATTTTGATGCTGGTTAGTTATTTAGAAAATTGATTTAAGTCAAATATAAATACATGAGATCACACAGTGTAGATAACGTTCACTATGAACCTTATCATAGGCTAAGAATAAATCAAAATAGGCATTACCCGTCAGAGGAAAGCCCTTTGACAAGCGTTTCGCACGCAGACATAAATACATCAAGAACCAGTAGAGAAAGATGGGGTATTAAAAATCTTGAAACAGGTACTAGAACCAGCAACTTACTAACCTTTGCTTTTGTTACGGGGGTTATTCAAAAATGGATTCAAAATTTTCAAGATGGGGATAATTTCCTTGTAAAAATATTAAATAGATTATTTCTTACTGCATCTACTGTTGCAGAAGGAGAAAGAGATAAACAGATGTATGAAGAAATTTATGCAATGGGTACAGAGCGTGCCTGGAGTCCTGAGGAAATACGCAATCAAGAAGAATTAATTAATTCACAAAAGATTATTGCATCCGATGACATTCTTGAAAATATGCGTGAACAAGAATTGTACGGTGAAAGAGTAGTAGCTCAAACAGGACTTCTTGCAACTGGAGCAGCTAAGATAAAACCGGTTCTAGCTGCTATTAGCGGTTTATTCCTAACCAGTGGGCAAAGAAATTTATTGAATACATTTATTGATATACCTGCTCGTGTTTATTGGAGATTAAGATTTTTTAGCAGCTCTTTGCACGCAAACTTTTCTACTACGATGTTTGATTTAGGTAAGTTTTCTTTCAAATCATTATTTAGTGCAAATGGCAGGACTGAATTAAAAGAACACATAAAAACTATGGAAGAAAATTCAAGAGAATATTTCCATCATAAATATGGTGCAAAAGGTGTCCCTGATGGGAAAAAGGGACTTGGTTTGTATTTTAGTATGTTGGTAGACAGATTAAAAGAACATAAAAGAGCAAAGGATCATCCTGAAGCTACTCTTGAGGAAAAACGTGAAGAAGGATTTCTGGTTAAGGTTAATAATGAGGCTAGAAGACCTAATCCTGACAGAACTATTGATAGGGGATATGCTGATCATAAATCTAAGTCAGATCAAGCCTATCAAGAGCGTGTAGCTATTGTAGATCTTACTGCACCATTTTGTGCTGCATTTGGACTTGTAGGTACTCTGGTGTTTGATCCGCTGAAAGCAATTTTGTCTATGTTTCATGTCGAGAAAGGTCAATATGTGCTAAGTGCATTGGCTTCTTCCCGAAAAAGTTTCCAAAACCTTAACTACATTTTTAGATTTATGAAACCGGAAATTGATGCAGGATCTTCTTATAAAGGTTTGGAAAAATTAGTTAGAGATGGGGAAACATCTGAAGCTATTAAGCAATTGTATGCTTCTAAGAAAAGAAGATTTGTAAATGGGTGGCTTGGAATGATCGTAGCCGGGGCAAATATTTTTGAACCGCTTGGACATCTGTTTCATTATGCTTATGAAGACAACAAATTATATAAGTTTTTATTTGATGTACTAACCCAATTTAATGACGATTATTTCCTTAGATTCTTTAGTGTAAGAAGAAGGTGTATGGGTGAAGAAGCATTCTTAAGAGCTTATGTTGAACAGAAAAAATGTGATTCTAATGGTATTCATGTTCAAATTAAAGATTTTGAGGCTCTGCCTGATACCTATGAACAAATTTCAGAACACGCTAAAAATAGAATGCAATATATACCTAGAAAACAAGGTCTGTTTACACCTGTAGCTGATAGGGTTCATGGGCTTATGGATAGAATGAGTTTGGATACATATAAACTTGAAACTGCTTAATTAGCGCCTTAGTCTAAATACATAAAATAATCTAATATAGCATCCAAACAAATTATCCCTACGGCTATCCATACTGTGCTGCTTGATGTCATCTTGCCAACATCTTTTGCACCGCCTCTTGTGCCTAATCCAAATGCAGTGTTAATAATAATTATATAATTTGCAAAAACAAAACCTTTAATTAATGCATAAAAGATATCTTTGCTTTCCAGTGCTCTCCATACAGAATCCAGATAAACACTATATTCAATGCCAGCTAATACATTTGCAATAAACATTCCTCCAATTATTGCTAAGAATGCTCCTGTGATTATTGAAAATGGCAGTGAATAAATAGCAGCAAGAAGTCTTGGTGCTACTAAATAAGTTATTGGGCTTACTTTTGAAAGTCTAAGTGCAGAAATTTGTTCAGTAATTTGCATATGAGCAAGCTCAGCAGTAATTGCAGTGCCGGCTTGTGCACCAATGGCAAAGCTTACAAAAATTGGAGCAAGTTCTATAACAGCTGTTAAAGCAACAAGTGCTCCTACTGTATCTCTTGCACCATATTTATCAAGCCAGTCTGCTGTTTCTAGTGAAATTACCATACCACTAAAAACTGTCATTAAAATAACAATAGGTAAAGTATTAAAACCAATTGCTATAATTTGTTCTATTGTTATTTTTTTCTGAACCTTTAAAGAAAAAAATGCAGCGTAACTTTTTAAAAGTAGAATAGTACTTAGCCCAAGCACTTCAATTTGTTTTTTAAGTGGCGGGATATTTTCCGGGAGTAAAGAAGTACTGTGTTGTATGGTTGAGTTTGGCATGAATAACCTTCATTATAAAATTAATAAACAAAGTATACAAATTAGTGGTTTAGGATTGTTTTCAAAAGAGCCGGTTGTTGTATCAATAGAGCCAAATAGTACAAAAGGGATTACTTTTGTAGTAAATAAAGAAAGTATCGCTTCATCAATAGATTTGGTTTCTCATACTGGACGGAACACGGTATTAGGTAATGGGAAAGAAAGCATTTGTTTGGTTGAGCATTTTTTAGCCGCTTGTTCACTTATGGGAGTGGATAATGTTTTAGTCAAATCTAACAAAAATGAGCTCATCTTTAATGATGGAAGTGCAATTCATTGGAAAGAGGTATTAGCAAAAGGTGGTTTTCAAAAAGCTATTACTCAAAAGCATGATTTAAAAGAACCAATTATGATTAAGGACGGTGATAAAGCAATTGCAATAGTTCCAGCTTCAAAATTTAAAGTTAGCTACTTTATGGACTTTGAGCATCCTGCATTAGGCAAGTTGTATGCATCATGGGGCAGTGAAGAAGATATCGCTAGAGTTCTCCGTGCCAGAACTTTTGGAACCAAAATAGAAAATGATTTTTTTGGTGTAAGCGGCAGACTTCTTACACTTTTAGACGATAGGTTTAATATGGAGCTTTATGAACCTAATGAACCCGTTTATCATAAAATTTTAGATATTATAGGTGATTTAAGACTTTCTGGTATTAATCCGCTGGAAATAAATATGCATGTTTTTGGATATAAATCCGGGCATACTTTAAATGCAAAATTAGCTAGGAAATTAAAAGAGATGTTTAGTGCATCATAATTCTTTTCTCAGCCAATTAAGTGCAAATTGAGTTGCTAAAAATCTAATTTCATTTCTGGTTCTGTTAGAACCAAATAAAACTTTTTTCGTTATTACTTTGTTTTTCTGTGCAAATCCAAAATAAACAAGCCCAACAGGTTTTTCTTTTGATCCTCCGGTAGGTCCTGCAATTCCAGTAATAGAAATCCCAATGTTAGATCCTGTAATCTTTTTTATTCCTTTTGCCATTTCTCTTGCTACTTCACGGCTGACTGCACCATGTTTTTTTATTAGCTCTCTTTTTATTCCTAGTATGTTAATTTTTGCTTCATTAGAGTATGAAACTACCGAACTGTTAAAATATTTAGAACTGCCAGATATGTCTGTAAGTCTCTTCGCCAAGAGTCCTCCTGTACAGGATTCTGCGGTTGCAACCCTCCCCTTTGTTTTAATTAAATTTTCCGCAACAAGAGTTTCAAGAGTATCATTATCTTTACCAAAATAATATTTTTTTGTTCTTTTAAGTATTTGTTTTGCTACTTTATTTGTAATTTCTTTTGCTCTTTTTAATGTTTTTTCTTTTGCAGTAATCCTGATTTTAATTTCGTCTAAATCAGGATATATTCCTAAAATAGGATATTTCATTTTTAAGATGTTGTTTATTTTTTGAGCTAGTATTGATTCTCTAATTCCTGAAAACTTAAGTGTTAGAGAGTGTATATGCTCTTTTGAAAATCCGGCAAGGTGTCTCTTGACTGTATTAAACCACATATGCTTGAGTTCGCTTGGTACGCCTGGGAAAGTTAAAATCATTGAGGATCTTGTTGTCTTAAGCATTATTCCATTTGCTGAACCTAGTTTGTTTGGAATCCATTTTGCAGCTTTGGGTTTGTAAGCTTGCTTTATGTTTATTTTTGGCATATTTAATATGCCTCTTTGTTTAAATTTATTTTTAATTTCTTTTAATACTTTAGGATCTTGTACTAATTTGACATTAAAATATTTTGCAATTGCTTCATGTGTTAAGTCATCTGGTGTAGGTCCAAGCCCACCTGTAGTTATAATTAAGTCTCTTCTTTCTAATGCACTATCTAAAGCCTGATGAATTTCACTAAAAACATCTTTGATAGATGTGTGACAGATAACTTCGATTCCTAATGATTCTAGTTCTCTTGCTAGAAAACTAGCATTTGAGTTAATAGTATGACCTGATACTATTTCATTGCCTATTGCTATAATCTCGCATTTCATATTTTATACTGCTTGCTATAAATCGGACAAAAGTCTTAGATCTTTTCTGATTCCTATTTCCTAACTCCTAATTGTTAATAAACTCTATTTCAATGATTTGTGTAATTGGCTTTTCTGGAAATATCATTACATGAATTTGACAACATAGCCAAATAAAATTTAAAAATATTATATGAAAAACAATTGAAAGCATGAATGCTTCTATCCAATGATGCTTTCCAAACAGGATATTCCACTGGTTTATAAAACTTTTAATAACACTTGGTTTCATTATTTTATGAAATACTTTATACTAAACTTGTATTTTTGGTAATGTGCTATAGGTTTTATTTCAATAAAAAGTAAAATAAAGGCATAGGGTATATTATGGATGTAGTTATAGCAGTAAGTCTTACACTTTTACTAATTGTAGGGGTTTTTACTATAGTTTTTTCTATAGCGACCAAATCGCATCACTTAGAGGATGATGAATAGCAATTATTTGTTTTCTATCTTCCAAACGGGTTGCCAGTTTGCTAAGTTTTCTTCCTTTAATAATTTTTTACATCTTTCAGCCATTATGTGTGAAGGCCTATCATAAGTATCTAATACTAAACATTTATTCCATAGGTCATAAGCTTCCTGGAAGTTTTTATTTCTGTAAAGATTAAGTGCTCTATTGTAAATTTCAATTAGCTCTGTAATGTTTTCTCTATGACTCATAAGTTCATATATGTTTATAGGTGTCTCCTTACCTGGTACAAATACTGTGTCAATCTCTCTTAGATAATAATTCTTATCCTTAAGTTCTTTTGCAGAATTTTCAGACATTAGTATATCTGTCCCGTAAAATTTATTTACTGCTTCAAGTCTAGAGGCTATATTTACTCCATCCCCAATTGCACTGAATTGCATCCTGTCTGGTGAACCTACATTCCCGGTAATAACTTCATCAGTATTTATACCAATTCGAATATGAATAGGTATGTTAAAACCTTGTCTATTAAAGAAAGAATTTAATGATTTCAATTCTTCTTTCATTGATAGTGCGCAATTTGCTGCAAATATTATTTGTTCTTCTTTGGGAAGTGTTTTCGGTGAACCCCACATGGCCATGATAGCATCGCCAATAAACTTATCAACTAGTCCATCATGCATATGGATAATGTAAACCATTTCTGTAAAGAACTTATTTAAAATGTTGATTACAATTTCAGGCTTTTCTTCTGAACAGATACCTGTAAAATTCTTTATGTCTGCAAATAATATTGTTACTTGTCTTTTAGTTCCGCCAAGAGCAAGGGTCTCCATGTCCATTCTTTCAATTTCTTCAGCTACTTGTGGTGGAACCATCTGCCTAAATACTTTTGCTTGCTTTCTTCTGGCACTGTCAACAAAGAAGTATTGGTCTAAAAAATTAATAAAATAAATAGGAAATATTACTCCGTAGATAGGGTATGTAACTGGCAGAGCAGTTTTTAATGCTATAAAGCTTGCAATAACTAAAAATAAATATGCTATAGCTACGCTGGCACATAAATAAAACGACAAAATAAGATTTGCTCTAAATGCTGTAATGATGAATATGGTGATTAATGTAACAAGAAGGAAAAGCATAATACTTGCAATTGTATTTGGAGTTCTTATAAAATCTTGATTTAGAATGTTACTGATTATATTTGCCTGAACTTCTACCCCTGAGAAATTAGGTGTAATTGAAGAAAATGGTGTAGGAAATGTATCTGGCGATCTTACACTTTTAAATGGATCAATAGAAGCTTTTAGATTGGTTCTTCCTACCAAAACAATTTTATCCTCAAACATATTTTTTTTATTGCTATAAATATTTTCCAGTGCTTGTGAATAAGATATTGTTTTTATTGTTTCGTTAGGGCCGTAGAAATTAATAAGAAATTTGTGTGGAATTTTGTTTTTTCCTAGTTGAACTGAATAATCGGGCAGTATTTGTATTTTTGAATTTAAATAATATTGCACTATTCTAAGTGGTAGTGAAACCGATACGGATGGATCTTCCTGAAATTCGGGAAATATTAGCTTTGCTCTTCTAATAAAATTGTCATCATCATATTGTACGTTGGTGTTTCCTAGAAAACTTGGATCAAAATTAATTGCTTCTAATAAAGGTGTTATTGGATTTGCTGATTCAAATTGTTTGTTGTTTTTGGGTTGTGCTTCGCATGCAAGAAAGACATTTTTTGCTTTTTTTATCGACTTTGCAAAGATACCATCATCTTCCTTGCCTTCATCAAAGGTGCTTTGTGAAATAGTTTCACCACCTTTTATATCTTGTGTTTGTAGACTCAGGGGCGAAATAGTATCGAAGATAATGTCAAAAGCAATAGCTTTAGCTCCTGAAGCTTTTAACCCGTCTACTAAAGAAGCATGGAATTGTCGAGGCCAAGGCCAAGGGACAGCCACTTGTTTAATTGAGGTAGCATCTATTCCTACAATAACTATATTTTCTGGGGGAGAGGGATTTAATTTTAAATTGTGCCTTGTTATAAAAAGCAAGTCATAACTTTTAGCTTCTATTTCACTAATAAATCTGCTTATAAGTGGCAGGTCTTTGTAATAGCAGATAAGCGAGGTGATAATAATTAATAACGAATAGATAAAGGTTCTTGCAAGTAAGTTATGCTTTTGTGGTTTCATTGTATAAGTGTTTTGGTGCATGGTGTGTGGGGTGCATGGTTAGAATATCTAAATATTTAATAATAGTTGTTTTTTTATTTCCTTGGCTAATAGGTTTTTGTATGTTCTTGCTTGGACCAATATTAGCTTCATTGTACTTAAGTTTTACAGATTATGATATTTTGCGCACACCACTTTGGGTAGGAATTGATAATTATTTACTTTTGGCTTTAGATCCTGTGTTTTGGATTTCGCTTAAAGTTACCTTGATTTATGCATTTATTACTTTACCTGTGTCAGTTATTGTTGGAATTGCTTTAGCAGTGCTGTTAAATAATAAAATAAGGTTTTTATCAATATATAGAACATGTTGTTATTTGCCAAGCATAGTCCCTTTAGTAGCAAGTTCAATTGTATGGCTTTGGATATTTAGGGGTGATGAAGGCGGATTGTTTAATAACTTTTTGGGTAAATTAGGAGTACAAGGGCCTTTGTGGTTTAGTGATGAAAAGTGGGCTTTGGTTCCATTAATCATAATGAGCTTATGGTCTCTTGGAAATTCGGTTTTGATTTATCTTGCCGGGTTGCAAGGAATACCTAAAAGCTTGTATGAAGCTAGTGAGATAGATGGAGCAGGGTTCTGGCATAAATTGTTTTATATTACTATCCCAATGTTAATGCCGACCATTTTGTTTAATGTGATAATAGGAATAATTACAGTCTTTCAATATTTTGTACCTGCTTATGTGATGACTTCAGGTGGACCTCAATATGCCACAACTTTTTATTCTCTTTATGCATATCAAAATGCCTTCGAAGATTTTAAATTTGGTTATGCATCATGCATGGCATGGATATTGTTTTTAATCGTTATGTTTTTTACTTGGTTAGCTTTCAAAGGGTTATCTGGTAGAGTGTTTTACCAAGGTAAATAATGTTTATGGTGAGGATTCTTTGTATTGTTTTTTTCTTTATTGTTCTTCAAATTCCTGCAGCATTAAAAACACTTGCTCAAGAGTTACAAGAACAAACATTAAATGAAGATTTTAATGCTCAGGAGTTAAATGTAATTCCAAAAGAAGAAGGATTTTTGTATGGGTTGCAAAAATATACCGGCTTTAATTTCTTAACACACAAAATAGCAGTATTTTCATTAAAGTCTGTAGTTAAATTAAAAACCAAAGCAAAGAAAATTGATGTGGACTTAAAAATTTACAGTGGCTGGGACTTATTGAGGAAAAAAGTTAAATCATTAGAATTAAAGACCGAAGATTTATCTATTAAAGATGTACCTGTAGCTAAACTCAACTTTGATACTCCAGGACCGGTAATTATTAAGAAAACTAAATTAAAAGATAAAAAAAGAAACAGAATTCTTCTTCCTTTGTATGCAAACATAGAAATTGAAGTAAATCTAAATGAAGTAAGTAATGTTATTAATAGCTTACCAAAATGGAAGAAAACATTAGGTGAGATTAATTTGCCAATACCGCCCTTTGGCACTACACAAATCTCACTTAGAGACTTAAATATTAAAGTATCCGAAGATAAAACAACAAATGTAAGTGCAAAGTTAGTAAGCCTTGTAAATCCACAAGCAGAGCTGCTTAATTTGACATTTAGTGGAAAACTGCAACTAGAAGATAAAAGGCTTATTGTAACTGATATTGAGAGTCAAGTTGAAGATATATTTACTGTTGGTACAGAAATGGAAGAGGCTTTTAGTGATATGTTAGAAGATTTAATAAATCCTGTTTTTAAGTTTGACAAATATGAAAGAAAAGGTCTTACAATAAATAACATAAACATGGTGTTTGAAAAAGATAAGGTAGTATTTTTGTTAAGGATAATGATAGAACCTCCTCAGGCAAACAGCAATGGGTAAATTAATTTCAATCTTTTTTTTATGTTTTACGTTTGTATGTACTTCATGCAATATACAAACTTCAATTCATGATCCCTCGCTTGAAGAAGAAGTGTCTTTAAAGGAAACTGTAACAACCAAGATTTGCTTCACGCGTTCTAAAGATCCAAAGGATCTCGCTCTGGTAAATGTACAAAGAAGAGTGCCAAAAGGTGAAAATATAATTGATGCTACACTTAGAGAACTATTTTTAGGACCTACCAAAAGAGAAATGTTGCAGGGAATCATGACAGAGATTCCTGTTGGTACAAGACTTATTAAGATTGAAGAAAGTGAAGATGCAATATTAGTTGATTTATCCAGTCAATATCTGGTTGGTGGTGGAGCTGCTTCAGTTCAACTTAGATATTTGCAGTTGTACAGGACACTGAAGAGTTTGGTGCCTAAGAAAAAATTATACTTGCATGTTGACGGTAAAAATATAAAAGCAATTGCTGGTGAAGGATTAGAAGTGACTCAGCCCTTAAGTGCAATTGATGATTATACTAAAACACATGAGAAGTCTGATGACTTGCAGCCTTAATAATGTCGCATGAAACAAGTAAAAAAAATCTCCAGATCGCCTGACGATACTGAACAAATTGCATTTGAGTTGGGAAGCCAATTAAAACCTCCGGTTTTAATTGGACTTAATGGCCCATTGGGGGCAGGGAAAACAGTTTTTGCTAAGGGAATAGCTGATGCATTAGGAGTCAAAGAATTAGTTACAAGCCCTACATTTTTAGGAATTAGTGAGTATTACTCAGGAAAACTTCCTTTTATACATATGGATTTTTATCAAAAGGTAACAGAAGCAAGTAAAATTGAATATTTTCTTAAGAAGCCTTCTGTTGTACTGATTGAGTGGGCAAATAATTTTCAGGAAGTCATTGGTAGAAGTCTGAATACGGATATTAGTATAACTATTGATTTTGACATCAAAAATATTGAAAATGAACAAAATAGGAAAATAATAATACGTTATACTAAGTTTTCTTTATGATATACTGAATTCCCTAGAAATATTGAGGTACAAATGGCAGTTAAAGTAGCACAAAAATCATCTTATGAATTAACTTTTATTACTAAACCTAGTTTGCGTGAAGATGATCTTAGGCAAATTATAGAACAAATAGAAAATTCTATAAAAAATTTTGGTGGAACAATTAATGAATTAAATGAACCAACCCTTAGGAAGTTAGCTCATAAAATTAAAGGATTTCATGAAGGTAATTATGTTTCAATTCAATTTAATTCACCTCCTGAAGTGCCCAATACAATTAAAAAATCATTATCTATCAATGATAATGTTTTGCGTTTAATGATTCTAAGAAAAGAGAATTAAGTAATGAGTTTAAGCAGTATTACTATATCCGGAAAATTAAAATCAAATCCTGATAAAAGGCTTACTCCTAATAATATTCCTGTGACTAATTTATTGATTGAAGTTGGTTTTGTTGGGAGAGGGCAAAAACCTGGAGAAGTTCAATTATTAAGTCAGGTTGTAAAAGTAAATGCATGGCGTGATTTAGCAGAAGATGTTGAAAAGAATTTTTCTGTTGGGGATAAAGTAGTTGTTACAGGCAGAGCCCAAATTAATGCATACACCACAACTGATGGGAAAAGAAAAAGAGAGCTGGAAATAGATGCAAACTCAGTAGTTCATGTAGATAAGGTATTAAATATTGAGTTTCCTGAATCACTTGCTGACGAAGAACAGTCTAAGCCTAGTAATAAAGGTACACAAGATAGCTTTGAACAAGTACCTGATATAGAAGCTTTAAATACACAAGAAGAAATTCCTTTTTAAACGTTGAATTTAAATTCTATTACATCACCATCTTGAACGGTATAATCTTTTCCTTCGAGTCTTGCAAGCCCAGCTTCTCTGACTGCTGCTTTTGATCCCAGTTTTATCAAATCTTCGTAATTTATTACTTCTGCTTTTATAAATCCTTTTTCGAAATCAGTATGTATTTTACCGGCAGCTTGTGGAGCTTTTGTGTTTTTTAAAATAGTCCAAGCTCTTGCTTCTTTTTCTCCAGCAGTGAAAAAAGTCATTAAACCTAATAAATCAAAAGTTTCTTTTATTAAATTGTTAATGCCGGTGTCAGTAATGCCGAGATCTTTAATAAACCCTTCTTCCTCTTCTTTGCTAAACTCAACCATATCAAGCCCTAGCTTTGCACACATGGTAATACACCTTGCATTTGTCTTTTTTGCATATTCTTGAACAGTTTTTATGTGTTGGTTGGTTTCCTCATTTGATAATTCTGTATCCAGTACATTTGCAGCATATATAATAGGTTTATCTGAGAGTAAAAACAATGAATTATAAAAAGGTATGTCTTCTTTTGCAATATCTTTATTTAATAATGACCTTGCAGGATTGCCGTCATTTAAAGTTTTATAAATTTTTTCAAGAATAGCTAGTTCATATTTGCTTCTATTTTTCTTACAATACTTTGTAGGTCACTAAGTATTAGTTCGGTATTGATTATCTCTATGTCTCTTAATGGATCTATTGAACTAGCGACATGTGTAATATTAGGATCATTGAAACAACGTACAACATGAACCAATGCATCTACTTCACGAACATGACTTAAAAATTTATTGCCAAGTCCTTCACCTTGGCTTGCACCTTTAACTAATCCTGCAATATCTACAAATTCAAAAGCAGCAGGAACAATTTTGTTTGTTTTGACTATTTTTGCAAGCTTTTCCAGTCTTTCATCCTGCAAATTGACTATCCCAACATTAGGATCAATTGTACAGAAAGGATAGTTTTGTACCTCTGCGTGATGATTTTTAATAAGAGCATTAAATAAGGATGATTTTCCTACATTTGGTAGCCCTACTATTCCAGCCCTGTACATTATTCCTTTGCTTTGTCTTTTATGGTAGGAGTCTCTGCTTCAGGTTGAAAAGATTCTTCTAGTGCCTCATCTTTTTCTGTTTTTTCTTGAGCAGCTTTTTCATCTCCTGCAGCTGTTGGTTCACCTTCTACTTTACCTGTTAAGCGAAGTAGTTTTTTTAGTGTTTCTTCGGGGTCTTCTTCCGCAACTTCTTTAGGCTTTTTTGCTTTTTTTTGCTCTGCTTGGTTTTGATTTTGTCCTACTTCGCCTTTAGCAATTTTTTCAATTTGATCTTCTGCATCAGCTCTTTGTTTGCCTGAAAGACCAAGTTGAATAGCTGCCTGGTATAGCTGACCTGCTGGCTCATATCCTCCTTGTGCTTGATAAATCTTTCCAAGTAAGTATCTAGCTTCAGGGTGTGCAGGATTTAATCTTCGTATTATATGGACAAATTCCTGTTTAGCTTCTTCATATCTGTTTGGACCTTGACCATAAAGAATCTTTGCATAATTTAATCTTGCAGGCCAGTAGTTCAAATCCGCCATAAAAGCTTTTAAATAAGCTTCTTCAGCTAAAGGAATATTTTCAAATTCTTTGTATCTGCTTGCATATGTAAAATAAGTGTTTCCTTCTCCTGACCATGCTTCAACATTGTATGGGAATAGTTTTCTGCTCTTTTTAAAATACTGCATAGCTTCATCGTACATTGCTTTATTGTCAGCTTGTTGAGCTTGATTGAATACAGCTTCCCCAAGCTTTGCCCATGCAGAATCATTTTCAGGATCAATTTGTGTTGCCATTCTAAATGCAGAAATTGCACCGCTTAAATCATCATTTGTTGCTCTGACTTGTCCATAGGCTATCCAATCATAAGCAGTAGATTTGGGTGCTAAGGCTGCTTTGTCAAAGTAGTGATCAGCTTCTATTTTATTTTGTAATTTTTGATTTATAGTGTAGTTGGCTACATAAGATATAACAGATGGACTTAATTCTAGAGCTCTTTTTGCCAAGTAACTTGCAAGTATGATGTTTGGATCATCTTTGGCTTTTGAAGGATCTGATTCAGCAAGTGTAGCTTTTTTTACATACTCCATTGCAAGCCTTGCAAGAAAGCTAGCTTTTTTGCTGTCGGTCTCCCCGTAATTTACAAGATATTGTTCAATATCACCATTTGTTGCTTGCCCGATTGCACTAATATTGTCCGGGATTGGAGCATAAAATAAGTGTAACTTTTTAGGTGCCTCAAATTCAATAATTACATTATTGTCTGTGTTGATTCTCTCATTTAGTGGCAGAGATTTTAATCGTGGAATCTTTTTTGTTTGAGTTTCAGTGAATTGAACCAGTTGATCTGGTCCTAAGATTAATTGTGAAATAATATCAACCTCATCATGAATGGATACTCTGGTCAAGTCGTCCAATGTTTTAATTTCAAGTGAATCAGTTTTTCATTTGATCCAATTAGTAAAATTTCTCCAGCAAGACCAGGACGAAAGAGATAAACAGATTTTCCAAAAGCTTGTTTAAATGTGTTTACTAATACTGCAAGATATTCTGGTGTTATTGAATATAACTGAATCCACTCACAAAAAAGCCCATTTCCCTTAAGATGCTTAGCACCAAGTTCCCAGAACTCTTTTGTAAAAAGAGCTGATGCACCTTGTACCCATGGATCTGCAGGTTGGGAAATAATGATGTCAAATTTTTCATCGGTGGTTAATAGATAATTCCTTCCATCGGTGTGTATAGCTTCTACGTTTTCTGCAAGTGGGTTTCTTTTGGAATTTAGCGGAGAGCCATTGCCGAATAAAGGATCTTTATCAAGAGGGGGCTCAAAGTATTTATCTGCATCAATTACTGCTTGTTCGATTTCGCATACCTTACAGTTTTTAATGCTAGGATACCTAACTACTGAACCTGCAGTGCAACCGCTTCCAAGTCCGACAACAAGAACATTCTCAGGTTCATTTTTATGTAAGAGGAGTGGCAATTGTCCAAGCAATACCTGCGTTACCATATCGGCAGATGAAGGTCCATCACCGTCAGTTGGTACTCCTGCATCAACTTTTCCATTATTTTTTAAAAGTGTAGTATTACCATCTTTTGTACTTGTGACACTAACAACAGTTGTAAGCCCTTCTTTATAAAAAACAATATTTTCGCTTGCATTTTCTTCCTTGAAAGTGTTAAAGAATTGCTCTTTTGTTAGGTTTTTATAAGATAAAGAGTGATAAATTGCAACTCCTGTGGTCATGATGGATTTATCCCATGCAGGCATTAAGAAGAAATTGGAGAAAAATCCAACAAGGGCTGTGATATAAACCCATGAAATTGAAATTTTTCTTTGTTTGCTGTTAAGCGATTTATTGATTTTTATATCGTTATAAATCAGAAATAGTCCGGAAGCTAATGCACAAAGAATGGCAATTTTTGTTGTTGTATGTATTCCGCTTCCAAATATTCCAAATAAAGGAATAAAAATAAACCCACTGGAAAATGATCCAATAATTGAACCGAAAGTGTTTACGGAATAAAGTTTTCCAACTGATTCACCTATGTGATCAGGTCTTGCTGAATACACCCTAACCACAAGAGGGAAGATCATGCCTGAAAGTAGTGTTGGGAAAAACATAATTGCACTTGAGACTACAAACTTATGAAAAGTGAGTATGAACCAACTTGTGGTTGGATCGCTTGGCAATTTTTGGGCTTTGGATAAAAACATCCAAGGGAGCTCATTAAATAAACATGCAGTAATAAAACCTGTTATTCCTATCCCAACTAAAAGAGCACCTATCCATAGTACAGGCCTTTCAATTTTTTCCTGAACCTTTGTCATTATTGCGGTACCTAGTGTTAAACCAATTAAGAATGTTGTTAGCATTGTGGTGAATGCATAAGTAGAAGAACCTAATACAAGAGTTAGAACACGTGTCCAAACAACTTCAAAAGTAAGTGCTACAAACCCGCTTATTGCAAGTGCAAGCATGCTGTACCTGATTAAATGAAGCGGAATGTTGTCTTGTGCACTTGCTATTTTTGCTTCAAGGGTGCTTCCTGGTTCTTCATCTTTTGTTATAACTGTGTCTGCCTGAACTTTTTGATTAGCCATTGCAAGGAATATTACTAGTGTTGCAAGAACTAAATTTAATGATGCTGCAATATAAACAGAATTGTTTACTCCAACAGCAGGGAGTAAAATAAATCCTGTCATAAAAGTGCCTATTATGGCACCTGCAGTGTTTACCGTATAAAGAGAACCAACATTGAATGTAACTATATCTGTTCTGACGTTAGTAAGGTAGCGGCTCAGTATAGGTAATGTAGCTCCCATAAGTACAGTAGGTAATCCAAGAAGAATAAGAGCAACAAAAAATCTTACAAGATAAGAAATAAATTGAAAATTTTGTGTGCTTAAGACAACGGTTTGCCAAACTGGTGCAAGAAACGCTTCACTAAAAATAATCGGAACACAAACACCATACAAACCAATCATTAATTCAAGACAACCATAAGCAAGAAGGGGTTTTTTAAAGTGATCTATAAATTTACCGCCAATATAACTACCTAGTGCCAAACCTCCAAGAAAAGCAGTAAGAACTGTGCTTACAGCAAGTGTTGTTCCGCCAAAAACATTTGTTAGCATCCTTGTCCAAACAACTTCGTAAGTTAATCCACTAATACCTGAAAGTAAAAAACATAAGAAAACTATTGAGTAAATAAATTTATAATTAAAATTTTCTCCCGTATTACCTTGCGTTTTTGGTCTTTCAGCTGCTGCAAGTTTTGGCATTTTATTTCTCCTGGTTTATTTATGAATAACCGGTATACTAAAGAATATTACTACGATAGTATATAAGGGAAATGACATTTTTGTGAAGAATTATGGGTTCCAAAGTAACAGAAAAAAAACATTATAGAGCTTTTGCAAAAGAGATAAGAGCAAAATTAGGGCAAAGTGGTCTTAGAAAGATAAGTATGACTATAGAACATAAGATTAGGGAACTATCTGAATTTAAGAAAGCAAACAGGATTATGACGTATATGGCAACAGAAATCGAGATTTCCTTAAAAGGGCTTTTTATAACAGAAGATAAACAATGGTTTGTTCCTGTGATAAATAGTGATGATGCTATCTTTATTGTTCCTTATGTTCAGGGAGAAACTAAGCTTGTGGAGGGAAGATTTCATATACTTCAACCTGAAACTACCGGTAATAATTTTTATAATCAAACAGATAAACAAATAAACTTGGATATTATTTTTGTGCCTGGTCTTTGTTTTGATAAAAATGGTAATAGGGTTGGCTTTGGAAAGGGCTACTATGATAAGTTCTTAAAATTAAATCCAAAGAGCTTTAAAATAGGATGCTGCCCTAAAGAATGCTTCGTAGAGGCTCTGCCAACTGATTTGTGGGACGAAAAGGTAGATTTGGTGATAACAGACTAGAAAAGAGATAAGCGTTAAGAGACAGCAGATTTTAACTAATCTTAATTAACCTTATATTAACCAATCCCTGTAATAGTGCAGTCAGGTTTCCATGAAATATCATGGGATGTTTTTATGACTTTAATGCTATTAGAAAAAAAGAAAAGGGTAGGGCTAAGTTGTGGTAGCTCTTATTCATTTAATAAAACAATCGTTCCATTTTCTTTGGCCGATTCACAGAAAGTATCTCCCCCTTCTTGTAATCGAGTAGAAGATACAAAAGACTATTTTCCTCCTGAAAAGAAAAAATCAAAAGAAGAAGTTATTCAGGAATATATGGATAATTACAGAAAAGCAGAAAGAACACTTATAGTGAATTTTTATACTGGTGGTAATGCCTATAAGAAAGGCATTATGGATGCTCTTTATAGGGGTGCTAATCCTTTAACAATGTAAGTTTTGAGTAGATTTAATTTAGATTAACTGTAAAACATGTTATATGTATTATCTGTTATTTATATGCATTACAATTGTATATGCTTAGCTAATTTTAGGTATGGTGTAATGTTTTCAGGAATTGTAAAAACAACTGGGAAAGTAAAAGAGCTTTTGGAAAAAGATGGCATTTTGGAAATTGCTATCACTAGTAATGATCTTTTAAATGAGCTTAAAATTGGCGATAGTGTAGCTATAGATGGGTGTTGCCAGACTGTTGTTGAAGTTACAGGTGATTCCTTTAAGGTACAAGCTGTAAATGAAACTTTAAATAAGACAAATTTCAGATCCTACATGAAAGATACTGTTGTTAATCTTGAACCTTCGCTTAAAGTAAATGATAAGCTTGATGGACATTTGGTCTCAGGACATGTTGATTCTGTTGGTGAAGTAGTTAATATCCAAAACAAAGGTGAGAATTATGTAGTGACTGTTAATCATCCACCTTCACTTAGTAGTTTTATTGCTCCAAAAGGTTCAATAGCTGTAAATGGTATAAGTTTAACTGTAGTAGATTCTGCTGGTGACTCTTTTAGTTTTTCTCTTATTCCATATACTAAAGAAAATACTAATTTAAAAGATGTTCATGTTGGTATGAAGGTCAATTTAGAGGTTGATTTGGTAAGCAGATATTTGGTGAATTATTTAGAGAAATCTAAACAATTGGTTGCAAAATGAATTTAAAAAATACAATTCAGGAAACAATATTTGACTCTGTCGAAGATGCTGTCTTTGCAATTAAAAATGGAGAGATGGTAATTGTTGCTGATGATGAAGATAGGGAAAATGAAGGTGATTTGGTTTGTGCTGCGGAAAAAATAACACCGGATTTGATTAATTTTATGACAAAAGAAGGCAGAGGGATTATTTGTCTTGCTCTTGAAGGTGAGATTACTAATAAATTGCAATTAAGTGATATGGTTTCTAGAAACTCCAGCTCTCTTGAAACAGCTTTTACTGTAAGTATCGATGCAGCAAGAAAATTTGGCGTAACTACAGGAGTCTCTGCAGCAGATCGTGCAAAAACTATCCAGGTTGCTATAGCTGATGATGCAAAACCTGAAGATTTACTTAGACCTGGTCATGTGTTTCCGCTTAAAGCTAAAAAAGGCGGGGTCTT
>JACOTS010000124.1 GCA_016178265.1 Candidatus Melainabacteria bacterium | reverse complement strand
GTTGCCACAAAATTTTCTTTCCAGACTTTAGACTCATCATCATCTAGCTAAAGATTTTTTTCATCTGCTGTTTTCTTCGTTTAATATGCATTCCATTATTCTTCATCTTTATCATCAGTAATTGGTATTTATTATTTATTGAATTAAAGTGCATTTTCTTGCTAATCATTTATTAATTTATCTGGTTCTTATTCTTGATTAATAATTTATTTTTATGGTTATTATTTGATCTATGCCATTTTCGTATGTGTTATTTTTAAATTTTCTTAATCTTTTCTTAATTTTATAATAGCAAATTAAGGTTCAAAAAAGATAGGGGTATTTTCCTTAAAATTTTCTAATTCTTTCTATAATTTCACTGGTTGAATATCCCGGGACATTTTGGATTTGAATTACTGTACCACCTAGGGTTTTAACTAATTTTGCTTCTGGGAGATTATCTAAATCGTACTCTTCCCCCTTCTGCTAACATTTCGGATCGATAATTTTGATTATTGATAGGCCTTGAGTCCCCTTTTAAATTTTTTACAGACTCGTCACTATTTAAACCAACGATAAGAATGTCTCCCATATTTTTTGCTTTTTGCAGTGAGCGAATATGTCCAATATGTAAAATGTCAAAGCAGCCATTGGTAGCAATTACTTTAATATCCTTCTTTTTAGATCGAAGGTGATCTAGTTTATGTTGCAGATGAATTAAAGGTACTATTTCTGCCATTTTTTTGATACCGCTCGTTTTTTATTTATCGCTCCGCGCTTACGCGCTTTGCGTTCCGTCTACAAATTTTCCTCGCTTTATCGGATTTGCCAAATAAATTGGACAAATCCTACAATCTTTTTAGCTTAGTTGTTTGTTTTGCTTCTTTCATTGTTATCCAAATCTCCCTGTTATGTAATCCTCTGTTCTTTTGTCCGTTGGACTGCTAAATATCTGTGCAGTTGCATCGTATTCTACAAGGAATCCGGTTCTTTCTTCTGTTGTCCAAAAAAATGCAGTATTGTCAGAAATTCTACTTGCTTGCTGCATATTGTGTGTAACTATTACTATGGTGAGTTCTTTTTTTAACTCGTTTAATAAGTCTTCAATTTTTAATGTTGCTATTGGATCAAGTGCAGAACACGGCTCATCTAAAAGTAAGATTTGAGGCTCAACTGCAAGTGCTCTTGCTATGCAAAGCCTTTGTTGCTGTCCTCCTGAAAGTTCATAGGCAGATTTGTCAAGTTTATCCTTGATTTCATCCCAAATAGCAGATTGTTTAAGACTATGCTCAATAATTTCATCAAGAGCACTTTTCTTTTTAATTCCATGCATCCTAGGTCCATAGGCAATATTATCGTAAACACTCATAGGAAACGGAAATGGTCTTTGGAAAACCATTCCAACATTTCTTCTAAGCTCAATTAAATCCAGATCGTTTTTATAAATATTTAGATCTTGAATGATTACTTCACCTGTAACTTTTGAGCCTGGAACAGTGTCATTCATCCTGTTTAAAGTTCTAAGAACTGTAGATTTTCCACAACCTGACGGACCAATAAGGGCTGTAATTTTGTTTTCTTCTATTTCAAGAGAAACATCTTTTACAGCTAAGAAATTATAGTAATAGCAGGAAACATTGTTTAGCTTGATAATTGTCTTTTTTTGTGTACCTATGACCATAGATATATTGAATAATATCATACGAAGATATCTTTTAATTCCTTCATTACCCTTTTATTTTGTTCTTTAGTACCAATAGTTATCCTAACTAAATTTTCTCCCCCTTTACCAAAGGCTGAACATTCTCTTGTAATTATTCCTTTTTGCATCAATTTATCAGTGACAGATTTCCCTTTTAATGGAGCTGTATTTATGGCTATAAAGTTTGCATTGCTTGACAAAAATTTAATCCCTGCTTTTTTCAGTTCTTTATAATAATATTTCTTTCCTAGTTTAACCATCTTTCGTGTTTTGTTTAAAAATTCTTTGTCGTCCAGTGCACTTATTGCAGCTGCCTGCGCAACAGTTGATACAACAAATGGAGTTATTGAATTTTTGTAATATGTGCCTAAGCTTTTATGCATAAAAGCATAGCCAATTCTAAGCCCGGCAAGTCCGTATATTTTTGAAAAGGTTCTGCCAATAACTAGATTAGGATATTTATCAACCCATCTTGCCAGAGGTCTGTTCCCAAACTCGGTATATGCTTCATCCAGAAAAACAATTTTGTCGGTTGATTCAAGTATTGCTTTTATATCTCTTAATTTCATAGAATTGCCTGTAGGATTGTTTGGAGAACAAAGGAAAATAATCTTTGTTTTTTTGTTAATTTTTTTTAGAATATTTTTAACATCGAGCTGGTAGTCTGGTTTTAATAAGGGTACAAAAATAGGCTTTGCGCCTGACCACAATGTAGCTAATTCATAACATGAAAATGTTGGCGGGCATATAATAGTCTCATCACCGTTATTTAAAAATAACCTTGCTAACATTTCAAAAATGTGATCCATTCCATTGCCTGCAAAAACATCTACATGTTTTAATTTGTATATCTTTTTGAGTTTATTAGCTAGATCATCTGATGCAACTTGTGGATAAATATTTACTCTGTCCAGTGCATTTTTAGCTGCTTTCAAGGCTTTTTGCGATGAGCCTAAAACATTTTCATTGCTGCCAACCTTTAATATTTTTTTTGGATCTATCTTATACTTTACAGCTATTTCTTGAATTGACCTACCTGCTGTATACTGATGCAGGTTAAGTATAATTCTGCGTAAGTTTTTTCTTGCGTCTATTTTTTTTTTCATGGTTAGTTATGTTAGATGGTCTAAAAGATTTCTTTAAACAATATGGTACCACTGGTTTATTTTTTAATGCTTTTTTTGATGGCTTTATTTTACCTTTGCCACCGGACTTCTTATTATCTACTCTAGCTATACAGAAAATTGCTAATCCTACTATACTGGCATTAATTTGTAGCGTCGGTTCTGTAATTGGAGGGTGCATTGGCTATTGTGTTGGTCGTTTTGGAGGTAGGAAACTAGTCAATAAAATATTTCCTGAAAGCAAACTGGTAATTAAAGCTGAAAAATTATTTAAAAAATTTGGTATATGGGCAATTGTTATTGATGCTTTTACTCCAATTCCTTATAAAGCGCTTACCTTAGGCAGTGGGCTTATGAAGTTTAACCCACTAATATTTGCACTGGTTAGTTTTCCTGTCAGAAGTGTTCGGTATGTTCTTGTGGCAAATACTGCTAATTTCATTGGTGAGCAGTTAAGGACTGAATTTGAAAATACTGTTTTGCTTTTAGTTGTATTTGCAGTGATTCTAATAACTTTTTTTGTATTTTTGAAAAAAAGAATTCAAAGAATGAATAATGGTTAACGATAGTTTGCAAATTGTAATGCAATTCCATAGTCTTTTTGCCTAAGCGTTGTAATTACTGTTTGTAAATCATCCCTGCTTTTTCCAGAAATCCTGATTTGATCCCCTTGTATTGAAGCTTGAACTTTTAATTTTAAATCTTTAATTTCTTTTATTATCTTTTTTGCAATTTCTTGTTCAATACCATTTATTGGTTTAAAAATTTCCTTTATTTTATCTCCCCCCGAAGCTTCTCTTCCGCTTGATTTAATTGATTTTAAATCTATGCTTAGTTTTGCCATTTTTTGGTACAAGATTTGGGTAATTTGATCTAACTGTAAATCAGAGCCTGCTACTAAAGTGATTTGCTGGGATGATTTGTCAAATTCTATATTGCTGCTTGTATTTTTTAAATCGTATCTGGTTTTTATTTCTTTTATGGAATTATTAATTGCATTGTCAAGATTCTGCAAATCAACTTTACTTACAATGTCGAAACTAGAGTCTTTAGCCATAAGTTCTATTTTAATATAAAACTATATGAGAGCTCAATTCTTTGTCTGCTAGTATTAACAGTGGTTTGTTACTGCCTAGCTAGTGTAATATTTCAAAGCAAGCTATTCAATGGGAATTCACTAAATGCTTTAAAATTGCCACTTAAAGTACATGAGTTGCTTGAATATTTGAGATCTAAGGATTTTGATGTGTATCTTGTGGGTGGTTTTGTAAGAGATTTATTTTGTGATATAGAGTCAAAAGATCTTGATTTTATACTTACAGATAAAAAAACATTAGAACTTGGGAAAGAACTGGAAAATAAATTCTCAGGAAATAGCTTTTTGCTTGATGATGAAACTCAAACTTTAAGGTTTGTTTTTAATGATGACATGCTTAAGGAGTTTACTTTTGATTTTACTTCTGTCCCCAAAGATAAATTATATTTGGATTTGGAAAGGCGTGATTTTACATTTAATGCTCTTGCTATCAATCTAAAAGAACCTGGTTTTGTTATAGATCTTTTTAATGGAATTAATGATTTAAAGAGAAAACATGTTAAGGCCATTAAACTTACAAATCTCCTTGATGATCCCCTTAGGTTTATCAGAGCTTTCAGATTTGAAGCTCTTTTAAAAGGAGAATTGGAAGAATCGTTAAATTCTTTTATCAAGGATAATCTAGATCATTTTGATGATGAGGTATCAGTTGAAAGAATAACCGTAGAGCTCTGGAAAATATTTGATACTGATACTTCTTTTAGCTATGTAAGACAATTAGCTGATGTTGGCCTTTTAGAAAAAATTATTCCTGAATTATCTTATTGCAGAAAGGTTCCTCCTAATGATCATCATCATTTGCCGCTTTTTGATCATTCAATAGAGCTTGTAAAAACTTTTGAGGAAAACTATTGCAAAATACCTGATTGGGCACAGGAGATTTTAAATAAGCCAATTGGTTTATCAAGCTCACCTAAGATAAAAGGTGTTACAAAACTAGCTTCAATTTTGCATGATATAGGGAAGCCGGATACATGGGAAGTAAAGGAAATAAATGGTACTCAAAAGCATACTTTTTACGGACATGACAAGCTTGGTGAGGAAATAACAGAAAAGATAGGAGAAAGGCTGAAATTTAGTAATTCCATCACCCACTTAATTTCCAAGCTTGTACGTTATCATTTAAGACCCTTTCAATTAAGCCAAAATGACGCTCCTATAACAAGTAGAGCACTATATAGATTTTTTAGAGATGTTGGTGATGAAACAATTCCTTTGCTTATGCTTTCTTTAGCGGATTTATGGGCAACAAGAGGACCTAAGATATCTGAGGATGATCTTAAGAAAAATGAAAAGCTTGTTATGTATTTGTTTGGTGAATATAAAAAATATCATGAAGAAAAGAGAGTAAAAGATAAAAAGAAAAAACTAATTGATGGTAATGAAGTTATGCAAATTACAGGCTTAAAGCCCTCGCCAATTATAGGGCAGATTTTAATTGAGCTGGATGAAGCAATAGCTGTTGGAGAAGTTTCTTCAAAAGATGAAGCAAAGGATTGGATTCTAAAAAAACTAAGTACTCTAAAATAAAGATGCTGTATCGTTTTTAACGCCGCGTCCTACAACTTTGATCATGTCTTTTAAAATCTCTATTCCTTTAGTAAGCTGAGCATCCTTTCCATCATCAGGTTTTCTTTTTGATGGTAAATTATTTGGATCGCTAAACCAAGGTCCTTTACTGTCTTTGTAATCATCAGTAGTCAATTTAACTTCAATATCTGGTTTTACGCCCAGCTCGTTTATGTCAATTTTTGCAGGGGTTAGATATTTTGCAATAGTTATATTTACACCAGAACCATCATCCAGTTTATTGATTCCTTGTACCAAGCCTTTTCCAAATGTAGTACTGCCTACTACAACTGCTCTTTGATTGTCTTTTAAAGCACCGCTGAATATTTCACTTGCACTTGCACTGTTTTCATTTACCAGTACTACAACTGGAATGTTGGTTATTGAATCTTTATTGGCTTTTACTGACTGGATATAACCATCACGATCTACCGTGCTAACAATAAGCCCATTGTCTAAAAACATGTCAGAGATTTCAATGGCGTTGGTCAATAACCCGCCTGGGTTATTTCTTAGGTCGATAATTAATCCTTTTGCATCTTCAAGTTTACTAACTGCTTCTCTCATTTCATTGCTTGCATCATGTGAAATGAAGCTGTTTAATCTTATATAGCCTATGTCTCTTTTAATGATTTTTGCATCTCCCTTTGATATTGCTCTTATGGGTATTTCTGCACGCTCAATAATTTTTGTAATATTTTCTTTGCCTCTTAAAAGTGTTAGTGTTACTTTAGTGCCAATCGGACCTTTAATTTGAGTTGCAGCTTCTTCTACAGAAATTCCTTTGGTTGGGTTTCCATTGATTTCTGTGATTTCATCGCCTGCTCTCAGTCCAGCTTTGTGTGCTGGTGTGCTTTCAATAGGTGCAATGACTATAAGTCTTTGGCTTTTATCAAGTCCTATTTGAATTCCAATACCGCTTAGCTTTGCATTGATTGCTTGTTTTTCATCTTCAAAATCTTTCTTGCTCAAAAATCTGGTATATCTGTCACCAAGGCTTGTCAGCATTGTTTCAATTGCTTTATGAGCATCATCTAAAGTAAGCAATTTGCCTTTGTATCTATCTTGCCAAATATTCCAATCTTGTCCATTGAAGTTTTGATCTACATAATCTTTTTTAATTAATTCCCAAACCTTTTCATATAGGACATCAGGTTCTATATCTGTTTCTCTATCAACAATAACGCTTTCACTTGTAGCTGTCGGCGTTGCAAAAACAGCTCTTACATTGTCAAATTGGACAATGTTAAAACCGAATAAAAAAATTATAATTATTGTTGTTGCAATATTTAGCTTAGTAATTGTTTTCAGTTTTTTTGTTTTTTTGCTCATCTAGTTTTAAATTTCCCATGAAATGGTAAAAACTATCTTATATATGACTAAATTTGACTGAAAATGGTATCAAATTGCAATTTTATACCATTTTCTTTAGTTTCTTTTAGGATATTCTCCCAAGGTTATAGGCAGGTAAAAATAATATCCGATAAGGCTAAATTTCTTGAGTTTGGTCTCCAATTAATAAGCTTCACTACTTTTAACCATTAAAAACGTTAGCTAGCTGTCCGCAAGCTGCATTTATGTCATTTCCCCGTTCTTGCCTGATTGTAACTTTCTTATGACTTTTTCTTTCCAAAACTTCTTTAAATTTCTGGATTGTGGCATTATTTGGTCGTTGGAAAATATGATCATTGGTTTGATTATAAGGAATTAAATTGATGTGGCAATGCAGGTCTTTTATTAAGTCAGCAAGTGCTCTTGCCTTAGTTATCTCATCATTAATAGAATCCAACAAAACATATTCTATTGTAATTCTTCTTTTAGTTGTGTTGTAGTAGTAATGCAAACTTTCTATAAGCTCATCCATTTTGTATTTTCTGGCAATAGGTACAAGAGCTTCCCTAGTATTTTGATCTGGAGCATGTAAAGAAACAGTATTCTTCTGGCTCCAATGCTTACTGAAACTATAATTAACCTTATTGCTTTAATTACCTCGTCATAGTTTTGCAGTGGTTCTCCTTGTCCCATCAGGACTATGTTATTTAAGCGTTCTTTGGTATCTCTTTGAATTGATAAAATCTGATCTACAATTTCTGCTGCATTTAAATTTCTAAGTAATCCTAGTTTTCCAGTGGCACAAAAAGGACAACCAACCGCACAACCTACTTGTGAGCTTATACAAGCACTAAATGAATCATGATCTTCAAGGTGCATTCTTACTGATTCAACAAACTTATTGTCATGAGTTTTCCAGAGATATTTTATTGTTTTATCTTTACTAATTTCTTTGTTAGTTAATTTAAGAGGACTTATTACATAGTTTTCAGCTAAAAATGAACGTTCCTTTAAGTTTAAGTCTGTCATTTCGTCAAAACTTCCTGCCCATTGTTTATAAATCCAGCTATGTAATTGTTTTCCTTTAAATAAAGGCCAATTATTTAGCTTAGCGACATTAATAAGCTCTTTTTCGCTTAATCCGGATAGTGATATTTTTTCTGTTTTAGTTTGATTCATGATAGTAACTTAAGTTATGTTGATTTAAATTATATAGAAAAGATGATACAAAGGTTAGTGAGCAGGTAGTGAAAGACAAGTTATGAAAAAAATATTAATTATTACTTTATTTTTGATATGCAGTTTGAGTACAGGAAAATTATATGCTGCAGATTTTATATTGCCAAATACTGGTGGAGAACCAGTTACTGTAGATATTTCTAATTTAAGCTTAATTTCTGATATTGATGTAACCATAGGGAGTTTCACTGAGCTGCCTAGAGCGTATAGAAATGAAGATACTAAAACTCTTGTATTATTTCCTTCTGCATTTCCTAACTCTGAACAAGTTCTTCAAGTACGAGCAGGTGGCAGTACTGTAACAAAAACCATTAGTTTTAGGCCTTCACCGGATGGTGAAATTAATATTGCTTCACTACCGGAACTTAGGTTTTCTCGTGGTGGTGCAGCAGTTACTAAACTATCAGATGGCAGGGTGGTTATTATTGGTGGAGGAAAAACTCTTGTAAGTAATGCCATAAATACTTTGGAAGTATTTGATCCTTCAACTGGAAGTGTAGAAACCTTGAAATCAACAGATGGTTTAAAAAATGCTAGGCTTGCAACTTCCAGAAGTCAACATACTGCAACTTACTTGGGAATCAATAATAGTCCTATAGGAATGATCAGCGGACCTGTTGAACAAATACTAATTGCTGGTGGATTTACAAAAGAAGGAACGATTCTAAAAACACTAGAAGTGTTGGAAATTAAAGTTGATTCTAATCAGGCAGAGTGTACTTTACTAAAAGGAAAAAATTCAAGATTAAAAAAAGGTAGGTTGTTTCACACCGCATCTTTGCTGCCTAATGGGAGAGTACTAATTATCGGTGGGCAAGGAAGGATAAATATGTCCAGTATTGGAGCATTAAACAGTATAGAAATTTTTGATCCTGTTTCACGTGCAGTTTTATCTTCTACCATTATGCTTTCTACACCTCGACTATTGCATACTTCAACAACATTACAGGATGGAAATATACTTGTGGTTGGAGGGTTTACAAATGAAAAACCTGATGCATTTGAATTTGGACCAGCAACAGACTCAGCAGAATTAATTGATACAAAAAATCTAACGGTAAAACCTGTTGGACTTTTAGATAATCTTGAAGGAGTTGGTGGGCAGAGTGCAACACTCTTAACTAATGGACTAGTTTTAATTATTGGAGGAAGTTCTGATTTCTTTTCAGGTAGATCCGAAAATGAATTTAGAGGATTATCAGTAGGAAAAGTACGATTCTATGATCCCTCAACACAAGTATTTAAAACTGTGAAAGATAAAGACCAGGGAGACCTATTGCTTAAAACCTCAAGACTATTACATGAAAGTGTGTTATTACCAAATGGGGATGTAGCAGTGATAGGGGGATTAAACATAAAGCCAGGAACCAGCTCTGAAGTAACCATAAATACTCCTGCTTCAACGGTGGAGGTAATAAGTCCGGATGTAACATTTTTTACAGGGGAATTAGAAGCCAAGCATAAAAATGTAGTTGAAACATTTACAGGAAGGATTCAGCCTAACGCTTTGCTTGTTTCTCCTAAAAACAAAGTTGAAGGATTCTTAACTACAAGTTTTATAAATAACTTTACAAATGCAGGAATATTTGTTTCGGGAGGATTTACTAATGGTGCAGGGAGACTTCCAACCAAATCAAATGAGTTTATTTATGTTTCTGCAAATGAAGGCATTGAAGGCAGGCAGATTAAATTAAATCCTAATGCTGTAGTCAGAGGAAGTTTTTTAGATAGCTTTGATGTAAAGATTGATACTTTTTCGGAGCTTCCTGCTCTTAAAATAGATCCACAAACTGTTAATTTGTCCAGCTCAAATGATTTTATGGCTAATGTAAAAGTAATTTCTACCAATAGTAAAGAAGTTTTATTAAAAGCAGAGGGTACTGATTTAAATAGCTCAATTATTGTAAGCCCGTCATTATTTCAGGCTGGGGAGAATGTAAGCATATCCAGAAAAGATTCCAGCATAGTTGGTGAATTTGAAATTATGATTTTACCTGCAAGCTCGCCTGATAGTTTTATACCAGCTACATTAAAAGTAAATGTTAGTGACAGCTCTAACCCATTTTTAGCTACAGTTCCAGGTAACGGTTTATCTCTTAGTACACAAGCTGGTGCAAGCTCAGCAAAAGTCAAAGTTAAAGTATTTTCACAAGATGGAACTAGTGAACTAACCTCCATACCACCTCAAACAAGTGTAACAGCAACGCTGTTAGATTCAGGTGTTGCAAATTTAGGAGGTACAGGTATTTCTTCTGTTGTAGGTACACTTGCTACAGAGTTTGTGTTAAATGCTTTAAAACCAGGCAAAACAAGTATTAATTTTGATATTGATTTTCCTGATGTTTTGTCTGTGTCAATTCCTTTGGAAATTAGTGGAACACCAACATTTGCCTCATCAGCTATTGAACCAACTGTTATAAGCAATCTTAATTTAGGGGGAGTTACAACTAGTGGTACGGTGCAGATAGATTCTACAAATATTACACTGGAAAACCTTTCGGTTTCATCTACAGCATCTTTATTTCCAATATATGTGCCTATTAATTTAATTAGTTCTATTGATGCAACTACCAATGAAGGTTTATTTACACTTAGTCCTATTTTTGGACCATCTCTTCAAACTGCATTTCCAAGAACACTAGTCAGCAGCATAGGAGACATGTTTAGACCTTCAATATTTACATCAATGCCTGTTATCGGAGGAATAGTACCTTCAGATGGATTAGATCCAATAGCATTCTTTGCTATAAACAGTGAAATACGCTCTTTAAGTTATAAAGCTTCTGTGAGTGAAAAAATCACATCTACACCAAGTAAATTAAGTACTTTAACAGATACTGATGATATGAAATTTTTGGAAACTGGTGGAAAAATATTTTTAATTGCACTTAGAGGAGATAAGCTTTCTATCATTGATGCACTGACAGGGGAGTTAAATGGAACTATTACTTTATCTGGCAAGGGAAAAGAACTTGCTTTAACAAAAATAGGAGAAGATAATGCAGCGGTAGTTTCTGTAGGAGGAGGAGGAGTTGATCTGGTATTTCCACTGATTGTTGGTGGAACTAGGGTTGTAAACTTTCAATTAGGTGGGGTTATTGAGCATATTGCTTCTGTTGAAAAGCTAGGTGATGAAGAAGGTCCATTTGTTATTGCATTTGATGGAGTGAGTACAATTTCAATTACTGATTTAGAAAAAGTTGGAAATCCTATAGCATCAATTTTAACAACTGCATCTAACATTTCAAAGATTGCTTATGCGGGAAAATATAATGTGAATAACAAAGAGACTGATGTTTTAGTTGCAGCCAGCGGAAGGAAAATTTTGTTGTTTGATTTAAATAATCTAAGTAGTATTAGTATTGGCAATGAGGTTAAAATCAAAGATAATATTAACGATCTTGTTGTAATTAATGGTGTTGCATATCTTGCATTGGGTGCAGATGGGATTTCTGCAATTAGCATTGGATCTTTAATTGATTCTAATTCTACTTACCCCGAGATTGCTGAGTTTAAGCAAAATAAGTTAATTGAAGTACGTTCTAACGGTACGCAAAGGGTAGGAACTAGAAAAATTAACTCTTTTAAGCTTGCTGACTCAGATCCATTTTTACTGTCTACCGGTCAGGGAAATGATCTTACGGTTATCAGAGTATCTCCTTGATATCCAATACAGTGAGGCTTTGTCCAATTTATTTGGCAAAGCTGAACGGCTTGTGCAAAGGCAAATTAAATGTAAGGTTAATTTGCCGGTTTAGTATTAAGAAGCTTTGCTTATAGCAATTATTTCATTGTGGTCTGTGTAAGTACTTGATTTTGCAAGAAGTGATTTTATAGTTTTTACTTTGTGATTAAATTCTTTAAATGACAATGCTGGGGTGCTTCTTATTCTAGGAATATTAATATTTAATTCAACCCATGATTTGCATCCCCCATATTTGCTTATATCTGGTATGAGTATTGGATAATTTAGAGCATAAACCCTAAGAATAAGGACTTTTCCTTTAGAACTTGGATTTAGGTTATAAGATGAAACAAGGTGTTCGTAAGAGGTTACCAGTTCATCTGATATGCTAAGCAGTTGATTTATATCACTTATGGGGATTTCTTCATATAGTTCAGTCCAGTATTTAATTTGAAGTTGATTGTCTTTACTAAGCTTATGATTTTGCTTGAAGTATATCCAGCACTCTTTTTTTACCTTATCAAGTTCTTCGTGTGTAAAGGTAGGGAAGAGAATAAATCTTTCTTTTTCAACCTTAAAGCTTTTATTAGGTTCCTGTGTATCAGCTATGCCGCCTTTTCTCCAAATGGCTATTGTTTTACCTTTGCCCAAAGCTTCTACAATGGTATTCCACTCTTTTAATGCATATTTCATATTATATAAATCTCCATCTAAAATAAGACTAAATTAATAATCAACTATATTACTATACGCTTAAGCATCGTACATTAAATCCTTTTAATATTATTTGTTAACCTTCTTAGAATTAATTCCTAATATGGATTTAAGTCTTAAAATCCTTTAATTAATTATTTTTAATAAATTATTTTAACTTATACTAAGTGTTGATTTTTCCATCAATTTAACTAACTCTTGTATTAGTAGGTTAATGCCTTCTTCTACTTCCTTTGGACCTTTACCCAGCATGTATGCAGGTGTAGTTACTAGCATATTTTTTTCATCTACTACTATTTCATTAACTTTTTTGTTTACGTGTTTAGCGCCCATAGCTTCTAAAGCTTTTGCTGTGTTCTCGTCACTTCCAATTGTTAGCTTAATATTTTTATCTCCAAATACTTTTGCCAGTATATTTGGTGCAATGCATATTGCTCCAATTGGTTTGTTTTGTTTATGAAGTTCTTTTAAAAATTTTTCTACCTCTGGCAATACTTTTGCATTTTGACCTTCTGTAGCAAATGAACTTAAATTACAAGCTGCACCAAAGCCACCAGGCATAACCAAAGCATCAATATCGTTTGCATTTACCTGACTTAAGTCTTTTATATTACCCCTTGCTATTCTTGCAGATTCGATTAATATGTTTCTCTTTTCTTTTTCAGGTTTGTTAGTAATGTGGTTTATAACTTGTGTTTGCTCTTTGTTAGGTGCTATGCACATGGCTTCTAATCCTGCTTTATCAATGGCTAAGAGAGCTAATACTGACTCGTGAATTTCCGAACCATCCATTACCCCGCAACCACTAAGTAGTACGCCAACTCTAGCCATGTTTTTTATCTCCTCTGCTTAATCCTATTTACTTACTTATTTTAGCAAGATTTTAAACTCATAGGACCTATCCCTTGTTTTAATTTTAAAAATTTTATTTATTGGGCTTATGAATGTGTTCTATAACTTTAAATCAAATTCATTAAACGTAGGGACTTTACTTGTTTTTTTTGTTTGATAACTTGTTCTTTATCTTATCTAGGGCATGCCTATAAATTTTTAATCTTTTTAGATGAAATGTATACATAAAATTAAATTGAGACAGGGAAATTAAAGATATTTTAATAGGAGATTTTAATCTTGCGTATTGGTTTAGAGACCTCTAAATCTGTTGCTTGTTTATTAAGGAACAAAAACATTTTTAAGCTGGTGCTTGTTTATCCGGTGCTTTGTTTTGTTATTTGTTTATTAATAAGCAAGGATGCTTTATTGTCTTTGTATACGACTTTTTTGATTTCTGTAATTTCAATTTATCTTTTTGCTTTAATTGAAACCCTTGGGAGATTAAATAAGGAAAAGATGTATTGGGCAAAAACAGAGAATCTAATTAGAAATTCTTTTAAGAATGAATATAATGAAATCTATAAAAAGAATAAGAGAACGAAGTTGTTGAATCATACTAGGGATACTTCTGTAAATGATAAGATCCATCTTAAAAAAGATAACTCTGATGTACATTTAACTTACCTTAGTTACTCTTTACGTCGGGGCAACACTACTGATTGTAATAGTACTGTTTCTTAGAGTCTTACACTGGGCTAATTGAGCGATGGGTTTAAAAAAGAATATAGTGAAGATATAACTGTAGGGATTAATAGGAAATTTAACTTATGGATCATACAGATTTTAGCTTTGAAGAAAAACTGCTCCAAAATGAAAGAAAAGCTTCTCAGATATTTCAGGCACAAGAAAAGAATAAGAGACATATTTGTGCTAAATCAAGAAATAAGAAGAAAGTTCTAGAGCATAGCACTAAAAGTAGAGAGCAATTAATTATGCACTATGCATACCTTGTTAACTGGATTGTTAATAGACTTCCAATTGCTGCTCTTAAAGGTATGGACAGAGATGATTTAGTAGGATATGGAACAGTTGGCTTGATAGAAGCAGTTGATAGGTTTGATGAAAAGAAGAGCACTAATTTTGAATCATTTGCCATAACTAGAATAAGAGGTTCTATTTATGATCAATTAAGAGCTGCTGATCATTTAACAAGGGGTTCAAGGAAAAAAGTAAAAAATCTTACAAGAGTTACCAGCGAGCTTGAAAGTAGACTAGGTAGATGCCCTAATGATGAGGAAATTGCCAATGAGCTAGGGATTACACTTGGTGAGCTTAGGGCTATTCAAAGAGAAGCTCAAATAGGTATATTTTCACTGGATGAAGCAAGACATGAATCTGAGGAAGGTTTGTCTTTATCTGATTTGGTTCCGTCAAACACACAGGATATATTGCATGCAATTGAAGAAAATGAATTAAAGGAGCTTCTAATAAAAGCTGTAGATGGCTTACCTGAAAGAGAAAAAACCGTAATAGGCTTGTATCATTATAAAAAACTTACATTTAGAGAAATTGCTGAGGTTATGGAATTCTCAGAATCAAGAGCAAGTCAGTTGCATGCACGAGCAATCTCATTACTTAAATCAAAGCTAATAAAAGACTAATATGTAACAGAGGGTTACATTAGTAATAATTGCATCTTTTATAATTACTGTTTGTGGTTGTAAAAAATGAAATGTTGCTAAAGCTATCTTCATTGGATAGTCTTGTACTTAAATCACTTGCTAAAAAAGCTTATGATGGTGGAATCCTGCTTAGTGATTTTCTGGGTTTAAAATTTAATAACCATAGTTTTTCAAGGGAAGAACAATTTAAATTATCAGAATTATTTAAGCGCGCTGACATTTTAAATGTTTCAAAGTCAAAGCAAATTCTTGAAAAATGTAGATATGGCTCTATATCGTTGTGGGATGAATGTTATCCCGAAAGATTGAAGCAAATAGTTGATCCGCCAATTGTTTTGTATTATAGCGGTGATATAAATATAGCTAACGTAAAGCATGCGGTAGCAATTGTTGGTACAAGGAAAGCAACTGGTTATGGGCTTAAATTCGCTGGATTGTTTTCAAGTATGTTATCAGACGAAGAAATTATTATTGTAAGTGGTTTAGCGTATGGCATAGATGCTGGAGCGCATCAAGGAACTTTGAATAAAGGGAAAACTATTGCTGTATTAGGTTCTGGGATTGATAATATTTGCCCAAGAAGTAATCGGGGTCTTGCTAAAGAAATAATTAAACAAGGTGGGCTAATTGTGTCTGAATATTTACCTTGTTCAATAACAAATCCTTGGAATTTTCCTCAAAGGAACAGGTTAATTAGTGCTTTAAGCGATGCAGTAATTGTAATTGAAGGTGATACTCAAAGTGGTGCGTTGATTACAGCAAGATTTGCAATTAAGCAAGGTAAGCCACTCTTTGCACTGCCTGGTTCGCTTACATCATATGTTTCTAATGGTCCTAATGCTCTTATCAAATCAAAAACTGCTATGTTACTTACATCCGTAACTGATATATATGAAGTGTTAGGAATAAATAAATATTCTAATGACTTTAACTTGGATTTTGCAAGGGAGAAAACAAAATTAACAGAAATGCAAAGTTTTATTTTCAAGTTTGTTTCTTATAATCCAGTTTATTTTGAAGAGTTATTGAAGGACACTAAACTATCTTTTGAAGAACTTACTCAAAATCTATCTGAGCTTGAAATAAAAGCTTTAATTAAAAAATCAATTAGTGGAGGGTATGTTAGAACTTAGCTTCAGAATGTACTACCTCTGTTAGTCCTTCTGCAAAATCTTTTTGCTTTGTTTTTATCCAAAGTCCATATTCAATGCTGTCAGTAATAGCTTGCCAGGTAGCTTCAATTATATTTGCACTAAGCCCTACTGTATCCCAGTTAATATTTCCATCTGAACTTTCAACATGTACTCTTGTTTTAGCTGCACTACCATCATGTCCACCTATGATTCTTACTTTAAAATCTACTAATTGAAAATCTTTAATAGTTGGATAGTATGAGTTTAATGCTTTGCGAAGAGCATTATCCAAAGCATTGCCAGGACCAACTCCCAAGCTTGCTGTGTGAATTACTTCTCCTTTTACTTTAAGTCTTACTGTAGCTTCAGCTAGTTGTTTTGAGCTGACATTTACCCTATAGTCTATTAAATCAAAGAACTTTGGTCTTTGACCAAGCAGATCAAGCAAAAGTAAAACAAAACTTGCACCGGCACCCTCAAATTGATAACCTTTGTGTTCTAAATCTTTAATTTGTTTAAGTAGAGTTTTTGCTTTTTCTTTTGGATTATCACCAAGATTAATATTGCATCTTTCAGAGACTGAAAGAATATTTGATATGCCTGCTTGTTCACTTATTATTATTCTGTTTGTGTTGCCAACACATTCTGGAGTTATATGTTCGTATGTTTTGCTGTCTTTTTGTACTGCGCTTGCATGTAAACCTCCTTTGTGTGAAAAAGCTGAGTAACCGACAAAAGGCTGATGGTCACTTGGATTGATGTTTAAAATATCTGAGATTTGCCTTGAAATTGCGGTTAGTTTAGTTAGATTTCCTTCTGGCAGTACTTTTTCTTTGTATTTAATTTCTAGATTTGGGATGATTGAGATAAGATTTGCATTACCACATCTTTCACCAATCCCGTTTATGGTTCCTTGAATTTGTGTTGCACCAGCTTCATAAGCAGTAAGAGAATTACAAATGGCAAGTTCACAATCATTGTGGACATGTATGCCAATTCTTGTGTCTCCAAGTACCTCTTTAACTTTTGCTACAGCTTTTTTAATATCTTCAGGCATACTTCCACCATTGGTGTCGCATAAAATAATTGCATCTGCGCCAGCTTTTTTTGCAGATTTAATTACTTCAATTGCATAATCAGGGCTGGCTTTAAAACCATCAAAAAAATGTTCTGCATCGAAGAATACTTTTTTATTGTTTAATTTTAAATACTCAATACTTTCCTCAATCATTTTTAAGTTTTCTTCTCTGGTGGCATTAAGTGCTATATCTACATGCATATCCCAACTTTTTCCTACAATAGTTATATATTCTGTTTTTGCATCGAGAAGTGCTCTTAAAATAGGATCGTTTGTAACTTTTGTATCTTTTCTTCTTGTGCTTCCAAAGGCAACAATTTTTGCATGCTTTAAATTTAAGTCTTTTACTTTTTTAAAAAACTCAATGTCTTTAGGGTTTGAGCCAGGCCACCCGCCTTCAATAAAATCAACTCCTAGCTCATCCAATAAAGTTGTTATTTTTAGCTTGTCATCAGCAGATAGTGAAATACCCTCCATTTGGGCACCATCTCTTAGAGTGGTGTCATAGATTTGGATTTTTTTATGCTGCAGACAAGCTGCAGCTTCCGTCTTCTTCATTTTTTCGCTTTACCGGATTTGCTGGGTAAACCAGACAAATCCTAAAATAGTTATTTGTTTGAACAATAACATAATAAAGCGTTAAGACGTCTTTTTATTGGAATTAATAATGTTTTAAAGATTGGTAGAATACTTAGGAGATAGGAGTCAGGAATTAGGAGTTAGTAAAAATATTTTAGCTACACTAACTCCTATCTCCTAATCCCTAGATCCTAAGAATGTCCGAGTGGCGGAATTGGTATACGCGCACGTTTGAGGGGCGTGTGGTTTATCCTTGCGGGTTCAAGTCCCGCCTCGGACATTTTTTATAAGCACTCGTTTCGCACGAATGCTCAACTCGCTTTTTAGTCACGGTGCTTTTTGGTGAGTGAATCACACAAAAAGCTTAGATGCTTTATACAAATTATTGTTTAACGACGTTCCGATTTTTCGCTTACGGAAAAACCTACATTTGGGATCTCGTAAAACGTTTTTCATCTGTTTCTGAACCTGTAAATATTTTGCAAGCTTTCGTAGTACTAAAAATATACTTTATTTAACAAGTTTAATTTCCTTGTTACTTTTACCTAAATTGCATTTTTCACATAGTGTTTGTAAATTTTCTAAGGTACTTTTACCACCTTTTGAGTAAGAGATTATATGGTCAATATGGAGTTTTACACCAAGATCAGTTGCTGGACTACAACCACAAAAGATGCAACGAAAATTATCTCTGTCCAATACTTTTAGTCTAATGCCTAATGGAATTGTTCTTGAATCCTTTGATACCGTATTGATATCCTTATTTTTTAAAGAATTCTTAATCTTACTTTCTGATTTTATTTCAGTATCTAATAAAAGACTTCTTCCCATTTTATATTCAATAAATTTTAAGCATGCATTTTGCCAACCACCAAAATAACGTACAAATGTTTGATAGCTGATTTTAGAATCGGATTGTATCCATTCTCCTTTAGAGGGTCTATGTCCTAATTTTCCC
>JACOTS010000123.1 GCA_016178265.1 Candidatus Melainabacteria bacterium | reverse complement strand
CTTTCATTAGTAACAAGTAATGAGTCATAAGGAATGAGCAACCTCTCATTCCTCATACTCATTTTTATTCATCTAATCTAACTTAGATGAATCATCTTTCTTTTTCCTTTTTGAGCTTTTACTTTTTTTGCTCTTTGATTTTTTGCTTGATTTCTTTTTTGCATAATGCATATGTGTATCCTCTAAAGTATGTGCATTAGCTGCTTGAATACCAAGCTTAAATACATTAGAACTCCCTTCCTGAGCCATTTCCATAGGTCCAAGAAGTATTGCCAGTCCTAAAATAGTTAACATTATCTTTTTCATTTTATCTCCTTTCACCAACTTTGTAGCTGGTGAAAACAAGTATAGTTTTATATAGGTTATTAATTCAATTTGTTATTCTGTAAATTCTTTATGTAATTGATACCACCGGTTACATGAAATGATAAAAATTTTTTAATGTTTGTGAGATGTAACTTTTAGTTACTTAAGTTTATTGAAATAAAAAAGCCACCTTAGAATTAGGGTGGCTTTATATTTGTTCGTTATAGGTTACTTTTATTGAAGACTTGCTCCATTTGCAAAGCAACTTGGTTCTGTTACTCCATCAACAGGTTCGCTAGAAAGCGGTAATCTTGTTTGAGAAATAGCTGGAATAACAGTTGAGCCAATTAACTGTGCATCAGCATTGCCTGGTCTTCCATTTCTTGCTATGTAGAGACCTACAGTCCCAGCAACATGTGGAGCCGAGAAACTGGTTCCAGATATAGGTCCAGTAATTCCACCACCCTTTTTAGTAGAAGTAATATTAACGCCTGGTGCAATAATATCTACCTCTGTACCAAAGTTACTAAACCATGCCCAAGAGTCATTTCCTTGAACTCCATCATTGTCATCTAATGCTGAAACAGAAAATACCTCTGGATACATTGCAGGGACTACATTATATTGTGTAACATCTACACTGCTATTTCCTGCAGCTACTACTACTATAACCCCAGCATTTACTGCTCTTTGTACAGCTTCCCTGAAAAGTGCACTTGCATCCTGGAAACTTTGTGATGGATTTGTTCCACCAACAGCACCCAGACTTAGATTAGCTACGCCAATTACACTTGAATTAGCTGTGACGTGATCAAGTCCAGCAATTATCCAGCTAAATGAACCACTACCTGTAGAATCTAATACTTTAACAGCTACAAGGTCAATTTGAGATCCAACCCCAACAACATCAATAGTGTTATCTAATGCTGCAATAATTCCACCAACAGCAGTGCCGTGCCCATTATCGTCATTAAATTTATCTGTTCTGCCCCTTGTAAAGTTTTTACTTAGTGAAGTATTCACCATTAAATCCTGGTGACTTGTATCAATTCCTGTATCAAGAACAGCAACTGTTGCACCACTACCTTCATTTGTAGTATTTAATTCTGCATCAATCCAATTAATTCCTGTTGGAAGTATTTGAGGTTGTGAGTCACCACTCATAGTCATAGAAGGAGGCTTGCCGGCTCTTGACTGAAATGCTGTTATTGAAAAATCTTGAACCAGACTTTCAACATCTAGGTCACCAGCTATATCTTTCTCTTTACCAGGTGGAATAACTATTGCTCCACCATTTAATACATGATCAAACTTATGTAACACTTGTGCTCCATGTCTTTGTGCAACATCAGAAATAGATTTACCTTCCTTTACTTTTACAATAAATTGTCCTGGTATTGGACTGCTTATTTCTTGTGCATTTGCTTCTATAGCTATAAATAGTGATAAGCAAAAAATGATAGCTGTTAATGACATCAATTTATTTTTCATTGCTAACTCCTTAAATTATTATGGGTATCTATATTAGTAGAAATATTTTAACTCTTTAATTTTTTAGAATGCGTATTATTAATTGAAATTAATGATTTATTAATTGTTAAATCCCGATTCTTTGATAAAAATCCCCAAGTTTTTCATTAGCTTTTCTTTCTTTTTTGTACTTATCAATGATATTTCCTATTTCTATAGCTAAGGTTTCACCTTCTACATTATCTTTTATTTTTATATTTAACCTATTTCCTTCAAAAGCTCCTCCTAGATAAAGATTATATTTATTAGCACTGGTACCAATGATTCCAATTTCACTAACAGGTGGCCTTGAGCAGGAATTAGGACAACCGCTCATCCTAAGTGAAACCTCAATATCTCCATGCCCCATTTCTTCTAGCTTATCTAATATTCCAGGAAGTGCTCTTTCTGATTCTGCAAGTGCCAGTCCACACGTAGGAAGTGCAACACATGCCATGGAATTTCTTCTTAAATTGGATAGATTTTTGCTTGGCATAAAGAAATTATATTTTTCTAAAAGCTTGTCGATGTTAGCTTTATCATCTTCTTTAATATCAGTGAGGATTATGTTTTGTTGAGGTGTAAACCTAACATTAGATTTAAAGCGGGTAATTATTTCTCTTAGTCCTGATTTGGTCTTTCTTTTGCTTTGATCACTTATTCTTCCATTTTCAATAAAGATTCCCAAATACCAATTCCCATCTTTTTGCTTGTGCCATCCTAAGTAATCTTTTATTTTAAAATTTCCATTGGATACTTTTTTTTCAAGTTTAATTTTTGATCTCTTCTCAACTTCTTTTTTAAACCACTCTAAACCATTATCATCGATGAGATATTTCATTCTGGCATGCTTGCGATTTTCTCTTCCCCCAAAATCTCTTTGTGTGGTAACTATAGTTTCAAGTATAGTTATTAGATTCTCTAATTTAACAAATCCAAGCATTGATGCTAAGCGAGGATAAGTCTCAGGCTTGTTGTGATTATGTCCTAACCCTCCTCCTACCAAAACATCAAAACCTGTAAGCTTGCCACTTTTTACAATTGCAATTAGACCTACATCTTGAGTAAATAGGTCTACAGAGTTATCATCCTCTGTACCAATAGCTATTTTAAATTTTCTTGGAAGATAAGTTTTCCCGTAGATGGGCTCTGCCTCAGAGGCGAGGTCTACTTTTTCATCGTCTACCCAGATTTCAAAATATGCCTTGCTTTTTGGCAAAAAATAATTTGATATTTCTGTTGCAATCTTTATCAGATCACAAGGATAGCTTGGATCAATATCTGCTATAGGCGGGGCCATTACATTTCTTACTACATCACCGCATCCGCCATAAGTGGTTATTAGCTTTTTGTTTATTTCATTTAGTGTTTTATGTAAATTACCTTTAATGATGCCGTGAAATTGTATTGTTTGTCTGGTTGTAATTCTTAGTGTTTTATTAGTGTATGTGTTTGAAATATCATCAAGCTCGATGTATTGATCACTTGTTAGCATTCCGCCAGGAAGCTTTGTTCTTATCATGAAAATATATTCTTTTTCTTGTTTTTTGGCTATTCTTTCTTGTCTTGAATCTCGATTATCTTGCTCATAAACACCATGAAATTTTAAAAGCTTTGAATCCTCTGGATTGAACTTTGCTGTATTTTGAGAGAGTTCTTCTTTTATAGACCCTCTTAAGTAATTGCTTTTTTCTTTAATTGATTCGTCCTTTGTCATAAGTGCAATTTTAACCTGAAGTGAAAGCAATAACGTTGATTTGTGAAGATCTGGCTTCTAAGCATATATAAGTTATAGTTCGGTTAAGCACATGACAATTTTTCTGGAATGTATGTTTATAAATATCACCTAGATAGAGGATGCTTTAGAAAACAAAATCCTCATTTTATTTAGAATTGTAAAAAAATATTTTATTTAGAAGAAAAATCTTAGTAATTTCTTAAGGTATGTAATTTAGCATTTATTATTGTGAGCACTAAAAGGGAATCGAGAGGGAGAAAAACACATGAATCTAAATTTTGATACAGGATTTGTAAATAGAATAACGGAACTTCCTATTACAAATAGGGAGAAAGAAATCCTGGTTCATCTTGCACAGGGGAAAACTAATAAGGAAATATCAAGAGATCTGGTATTGAGTGCCTCGACAGTACGAAATCACATCTCTAGTATATTTACCAAACTAAAAGTTTCAAATAGATCGCAAGCAACAGCAGTGGCTATTTATGCTGGGTTATTAAATACTCCTGATAATGAACCAACTATATCTGAGATTAAGCATGAGGTAGGTCTTGGTCTATAGCTTGATCTTAGTGGCAGATAAAAACAGTAAATGCTACTATATTCAATGTGCATAGTGAGATTAAATTTGGTACAGATGGCTGGAGAGGGGTAATAGCAAAAGATTTTACCTTTGAAAATATTAGTGTAGTTGCTCTTGCCACAGCTAACCAATTTTTAAATGATTTAGATAATAACCCAACCCTGAAAAACCTTGTTTATGTAGGTTATGACAGAAGATTTCTAGGCAAAGAATTTGCTGAGAGAGTAGCATCCATATTAGCTAATAAAGACTTAAATGTTTGCTTATATAACCAGGATGTTCCAACCCCAATGGTTTCGTTTGATGTAAAGAAAAACGGTGCTGTTGGTGGCATAGTGATAACTGCAAGTCATAATCCTGCCAGATTTTCAGGCTTTAAAATTAAAATGTCTACAGGAGCATCTGCATCAAAAGAATACACTTCAAAGATTGAACAAAGACTAAAATCGATTCAAGAAGTAGATAGATCGCTGTGTGAAAACAAGGGAAACTTTAAAATAATACCTCCTTCTGAAGGTTATGTTGATTTTATTAAGAATACAATTGATTTGGATAAACTGAAAAGTGTAAGCGGGACTGTTGTAGTAGATCCCATGTATGGAACAGGCAATGGTTATGTTGAAAAATTACTTTCAGGCAAGAAACTAAAAGTTAAAACAATAAGAGGTATTAGGGATGTAAGTTTTGGCGGGATGAATCCAGAACCTATGATGCCCCAACTTACCCCACTTTGTGAAGAGGTTGTAAGTGAAAAAGCAATTATGGGACTTGCAACAGACGGAGATGCTGATCGTGTTGGTGCAGTTGATGAAAAAGGTAACTATATAAACACTCATAAAATACTTGCCATGCTTCTTTATTACTTGGTTGAGAAGAAAAAAATGTCTGGTAGTGTAGTTGTTACATTTTCACAAAGCGTGCTTGTTAAAAAAATGGCAGCAAAATATGGGTTAAAAATATATGAAGTGCCTATAGGGTTTAAATATATTGCTGAATATATGCTTAAAGAAGATATTTTAATTGGTGGGGAAGAAGCTAATGGAATCGGCAGCAAGCTATGTTTTGTGCCTGATCGTGATGGAATTTTTAATTCATTGTTATTGTTCGAAGCAATTAACTCATTTGGCATGAAGCCTAGTGAACTTATTACTAAACTGCAAAATGAATTTGGAGCTTTTTATTACGATAGAGTTGACTTGCATATATCCAGTCCTCAAATGGGTAAAGAGTTTATTGAGAAAGTAAAAACAAATCCTCCTAAGGAAGTAAACGGACTTAAGGTAAAAGAAGTCAAAGACTTAGATGGTACCAAATTAATTTTTGAGGATGAAAGCTGGCTTTTATTTAGGGGTTCCGGCACTGAACCGCTTCTTAGGATTTATTCTGAAGCACTTAGTCAAAAAAATGTAAAAAGCAATTTAGAATTTGGTGAAAAGTTCTTTAAAGAAATGTCTTCTTTTGTATCTTGTTAGTTTAATTGACCTTTTTCAGTAGGTCCTGATTCTTGTTCATTTAATATTTTTGAGCCTGTCCAGCCTATAAAGTAATCTTTTGCGTCCTTATTTGCAATTGCTATGTGTACGTTATCCCCTTTAACAAGATTTGCACCGCTTAATTGGTTTTTAGCAAACAAAAGATATTCGTTATCGTTCATATAGTTATAGATATCTGGATATGCTCTTACAAAAAGCTTGTTTTGGAATTCTTTAACCTCAATTGGGTTATAGATTACATGAACTGATGTACCTACTGAAACTATATTAAATAGTTCTTCCATATCTTTTGGATATAGCCTTATGCAGCCGTGAGTGCTTGCTTTGCCAACTGAACTTAAGTCAGTTGTTGCGTGGAAACCAAACTCTTGATTTTCATTATTCATTGCAAATCCTAACCAATATTGTCCTATAGGATTTAAAGTACCGGGAGGAACAACCTTAGATTGACGATAAGGATTTACCCATGCAGGGTTTGCAATTCTTCTAACTATTTTAAATTCTCCAAGCGGTGTGGGAGTTAATGCTTTTCCTACCCCTACTGGATATTCTTTTGTGGCTATCCCCTTGTCATAAAGAATTAGTGTCTTAGAAGGTATATTTAATACCAACTCATAGCCTTCATTTTTTAATTCTCTTAAGGCAAAGGCTGGAAGTAAAGAAAACCCTAAGATTATAACTAAAAGTAGAATTTTACTTTTCATGTTTTTTATATACCCTCAAATTTTAACATTTAACCGTTTATCGCAGTTTATGAATTACCACATTCCAGCTACATTTTTGTTTTCTGCATCTTCAGGTAAGTAATCTGAACTAGACTCAAAACTAGACCTGTCTTTTGCAGAATCAAAAGGAGGCAAGTAGCTAGTTTTGGATTTACTATCACTACCTAGTTCATCAGTAGCGTTTGCTAAATCTTCTCCTGCTCCTAGTCCTTCATTTGCTAGTCTACTTTGCTCTAGAGTAGCAAGATTATTTAAAAGCTCTTTTTGTTCCTCTGGTGTTAATTCTTTTCCTATTCTTCCACCAATTACTACATAAGGAGAGGCAACAGGAACTGCTTCTGTAATCTCCATATCTGCACCGTGTATTCCTTCAAGTGCTACTCTTGCACCACGAACAGAACCTTCAACAGCGCCACCAGTAAAGCCACCGAATAAACCAGTTACAGCACCGGTTGCAACAGCAGCAGTAGAAGAAGCCCATGCACTTGCTTTACCTGAAGCATCTCCTCCTAAAGCAGTACTTGCAGATTGAGCTGTTTTAACCCCAATTTTTGTACCTTCATAAACACCTTTGCCGCCGCCTGCAATAGTTCCAACAGCAGCACCAAGTGGAGCAGCTAAAGCCCCAACTACTTTGCTTCTGGTATCAAATCTTTCTCTTGGAAGTTGTGAAAAATCTCCAACTAAATATGCTTGGTGAAGAATAGCAACAGTAGGCTTAGAATCATTTTTTGTTCTTGAAACATCTTTTTCATGTACAGTATTTTTGTCAAACAAAAAATTTTGTTCTAATACTATATTTTTTGCACCAAGTTTAACAAACAGTGTTGGTTGGGAAATAAATTTGGTATTTGTAACTTTATATGATAAATAATCACCTTGACTGTAAGGTTGTGCTCCTTCTAAACCATATCTTTGTAAAACTTTTTCAATTGGTTCACCGGGCCTTGCACTTACACTTAAGCAAGAGGCTAAGCTTAATAAAGCTATCATTAAAATTGAAATTAAGAAACGCATTGTTTTCTCCTTTTGATATTCCTCTAATATGAGGATGATCTTAAATTACCAGACGACTATTAGTTTTTATGAGTTTCTTTCTGGTACCCGTTCCACTAATAATATAAGCTAAAACCACAGATATTATTATTAATACAATATTAAACCAGTAGAAAAACCCTCAAAATCATTAAGTTAAAACTTACCCCCTTTTTTTCAAAGGGGCAAGCCGGTGGTAGATAATAAGAACTACTGCTTAATTTCAAGAAGTTCTACTTCAAATATAAGTGTAGAGTTAGGGGGGATTACACCAATCCCTTTCTCTCCATAGGCAAGTGCGGAAGGGATAACCAGTTTCCTTTTTTCTCCTACTTTCATTCCCGGAATTCCTTTGTCCCATCCTTTAATTACATCACCAGCACCAATAGTAACTTCAAGGGGTTGTTTCCTATCTAAAGAACTGTCAAATTTTGTTCCATCTTCTAATGTACCGGTATAGTGTACTTTAAGTACTTGACCTGATTTACAAACTTCACCATTTCCTGTTTTTAACAGGGTGTATTTAAGTCCATCTTCTAGCTCAACAGTATCACCTACTTCAGGATTTTTTTCTTTGATAGCTTCTTCAGCTAAACAATTAATTGCAAAAGATAAACTCATTGTAACTAAACAAATAACAGTTAATATTGTTCTTAGCATTATTGTGGTCCTCCTTAAAAATGCTTTTATCTGCTATATAATAACAAAAATAATCTAAATTAGTAAGAAGCAACAATACCAAATTAAGCTTTTAATAAGGTTCCTTTCCTTACTTAAAAAATATCATTTTAACTGCTACAACTAGTAGTGCTACTCCAAATATTTTCTCCAGGGCTAAACTTGGGATTGCTGTTGCAATTTTTGCTCCACATAATCCCCCGATAAAAAAGCCAATACAGATAAGTAGAGCAACCTTTAAATCTACATATCCGTTTTTATAGTATGTCCATGCAGCTAGAATGCCAATAGGAGGAACCATAAGTGCAAGGGTAGTTCCTTGTGCTAAGTGTTGCGAAAATCCCATTATAATTACAAGAACAGGAACTATAATAATTCCTCCTCCAATACCAATAAGACCGCTTAATGTTCCTGCAGCTAAACCCAATGTAATGTAAGTAATTATTTCGCTCATAAATTTTCCTCCATCTTGATGTTATACTAAACCGGCAAATTAAATTTACATTTAATTAAGAAAGTTAATAGTGTATACTCCTCTTAATTATTATTTTTACCCCATGTAAAATCTGCTAATGAAGCTGATTTTGAACATGTCATGTATCTTTTGCAGACGTGCCTCTCTTAAATTTGCTAATATAAACTTACAATATGGATATAAATAAAAAGTTTTTTGCTAAACATAAAATAGCCATAGTCACAAATAGAGCACCTGTAAGCCCGATAACAAGAAGTAATTCAACAATAATTCAAAGAAGCATTGGAGGCTTGGTAGCTGCACTGGAGCCACTTATTGGTCAATTTGATGGGGCTTGGTTTTGCACAGTATCGAAAACCTCAAAACTTGCAAAGATATCTTTAGATCACTTGCCATATAAAGTCATTCCTCTTGAACTTACTGATGTAGAACTTGCAAAATATTATGAAGGCTATTCAAATAAACAGCTGTGGCCATTATTTCATTATTTTCAAATGCATTGTATTTTTGATAAAGATGATTGGGAAATGTATAAGGCTGTAAATGAGCGAATGGCGGATTTGATACTAAGAAATGTTGAAGAGGATCATTTTATATGGATTCATGACTATCATTTTATGTTACTCCCTAAGATTTTAAGAAAACGAAATCCAAAACTTAAAATAGGCTTTTTCTTACATACTCCTTTCCCTAATCAGGAAATATTTCGTGTGCTTGCAAATAGTGCTGAATTAATACAAGGACTTTTAGGGGCTGATCTCATAGGGTTTCATACAAAACAATATGTTGAGCACTTTATTAATTGTGCCAAGATGCTTATCCCCGATATGGATAAAGAGTTAAATCAAAATATATTGATTTATAATGGCAGAAAAATCAAGGTTGGTAATTTCCCCATTAGTATTGATTATGAGTATATTTCTAAAAAGGCCTCAAGTGAAAAAGTAGTTAAAAAATCAGGAAAATTAAGGGCTGCATACCAATCTGAATTTGTTGGGATTAGCGTAGACAGACTTGATTACACAAAAGGCATTTTAGAAAGATTAAATGCTATAGAGTGCTTTTTTGAAAAGTATCCTCAATATTTGAAAAAAGTTACTTTTTTGCAGATATCAGTACCCAGCCGTACTAAAGTAGACACTTACCAAGAGTTAAAAAGAAAAGTTGATGAAACGATAGGAAGAATTAACGGTAAATTTTCAAAAAATGGCTGGAGACCAATTTTTTATATTTATAGTACACTTGCTTTTGATGAACTTCTCGCTCATTACCTAATGAGTGATCTCATGCTGGTTGTTCCCCTAAGGGATGGAATGAATCTGGTTGCTAAAGAATATATTGCATCTAATTTAAGCAGCCACGGCGTATTAATTTTAAGTGAGTTTGCAGGTGCTATAGAAGAACTAAAGGATGCGCTTCATGTAAATCCTTATCACTCAGAACTTGTTGCAGATGCAATCAAACAAGCAATTGAAATGCCTGTTGAAGAGAAGACATTAAGAATGCATCATTTAAGAGAGAAAGTTAAAGCAAATGATGTTTATAATTGGATAAACAGGTATTTTACAAGTTTTAATGAAATTGTCCAAGAAAACAAAAAATCTTCTAAAGTTTGTTAAATTAAAAAAAGAAAGACTTTTTTTATTTTTTGATTATGATGGGGTTCTTGTATCTCTACAAAATAATCCTGCCACTGCTTACTTGCCATCTAAAGTAAAAAAAGGGCTTTTGGAACTATCTTTTAAAAAAAATATAAAAGTAGCTTTGGTTAGCGGGAGAAATCTGCATCTTTTAAAAAAACTAACAAAACTAAGAAGCAAAAATATTACCCTTATTGGAAGTCATGGCCTTGAAATGTACTATAAAGGAACAACTAAGCATATATTTGATAAAAATTTAAAAGACTTAAAGAAAGTAAAAAAAGAAGCAACTAAACTTGCAAAAGATATTGCAAGCGGGTTTGTAGAAAACAAACCTTATTCTTTTACGTATCATATAAGAGATAAAAGGAAAAACGATTTTGTACAGAAGATATGCAGTGCAGTAAATAGTCTAATTAAAAAAAGAGGATTAAGCAAAAAGCTAAAAGTTTTAAAAGGGAAAAAAATGGTTGAGATTTTACCCTGTGATGTAAATAAAGGAAGTGCTGTTGAAAAATTAATTTCATTGAGCCCCAAATATAAATATGTTTATTTTGGAGATGATGTTACTGATATCTCAGCTTTTAAAACAGTGAAAAAATACAAGGGGATTCCTGTCTCATTAAATAAAAAACTGCCTTATAAAACCAGATATACTTTGGATCTGCCAAAAGATGTATGGGATTTTATTGATAACTTGAATTAATGTCCGCAACCGCAGCCGCCACTAGGTCTTCTTGGAGCAGCTTCTACTACTTGTGGTGCACTATCTTGTGCTTTTACTTGTTTTTGTGTATCAGTATCTTTTGCAAATAAATTGTTTGCAACTACTATTGCAAAAGCCATAATAATAAATGGAATTAATTTTCTCATATTATTTCTCCGCTAATTTTAATTATTCCCAATTAAGGGGTAACCATAACACGGCACAAGCCTTGACAATATTCTGTGCAAATTTACCTGTCTTTAGTTAAGATTTGGTTGTTTACATACCGCTCATGTCGCACGAATGCTCCATTCGCTTTTCTAACTCGACGTTTTTTGGTGAATAAATCACACAAAAAACTTGTCTAACTATCTATTCTATGTTGTCTACGTTGTCTACCCGCAAGAACCTTCGCCACATTTGTCTTCACCGCATTTGGCTTCGTCTTTTGCAACAGTGGAGGTTGTTTCTTGCTTCTTACCACCAAACAGTGATCTAAACCACTTGGTAATTCCACAATTTGCTTCAGCTTCTTTTGCTTTTGTGGCTGCTTCTTTGCCTTCACCGCATTTTCCTTCTCCACACTTACCTTCGCCACAGCTGCCATCTTCATGTGCAATTAAGTGAGTGTAGCTATTAACTTCATTTAAACCAAACAATGAATCATTATCAATACTTTTTACTGCTGCCTGAGCTTGTGTTCCAATAGAAAGTGCTATTGCTGCCATTAATATTTTTTTGTTTATCTTTTTAGTAGTCTTTTTTGCTTTTTTCATATATTTATTTCTCCTTTATGCCCCGCGTTCTCCTATACAAATGGGTATTATATAAGAAAGTAGAATACAGGTACTTGATTGTCATATTTGGTAAAGTTTAGTTACTATTCAGGTGGCTCGCTCATAATTCGCTTCGCCACCTTTCCATTGTGCACTTGGTAAGCCAATTTTAACACCTGTCAGGTTTTGCCGAATAAATCGGACAAAACCTTTCTTCATTAGTTGTTTTACTCTAAGCACT
>JACOTS010000122.1 GCA_016178265.1 Candidatus Melainabacteria bacterium | reverse complement strand
ATCTTGAAACACTACACTAGCTAGGCAGTAACCTAGTTTCTTTCATTGTGCTTTATCCTTGTTTTATGGTAGTATATATAATCTTGCAATGGCTAATTAAATACCGAAGGAGCAAATTTTGAGACATACCGGATCTAAAGACAGGCTATCACGTAAATTTGGAGAAATCTTATCGGGGATGCCTGATTTTGAAATCAGTAAAAGACCATATCCTCCCGGGCAACATGGTCAAAAGAGATCAAAAAGTTCAGAATATGGTGGATTGTTACACGAAAAACAAAAACTTCGTTTGAGCTATGGAATTTCCGAAAAGCAATTTAGTAACTATTTTCAAAAAGCAAACAAAGTCAAAGGTCCGACAGGTGAAATATTAATTACCTTACTTGAAACAAGATTAGATAATGTGGTTTATAGAATGGGGTTTACATCAACCTTATCTGCTGCCAGGCAACTGGTGTCTCATGGTCATGTATTGGTTAATGGAAAAAAAATTGATATTCCGTCATATCCTGTGAAAGCTGGAAGTGAAATATCGCTTAGAGAAAAAGTTGCAAAATTAGATGTAGTAAAAGAAGCTTTAAAAAATAATCCTCAAGTGTTGGATTATTTAAAAGTTGATAAAGATGCATGCAAGGGAAAACTTGTTGCAATGCCAAATAGGGCACAAGTTCCAGTCATTATAAATGAGCGTCTTATTGTTGAATATTATTCACGATAGTTCTAAACTATGTAAAGCTAGGCTTTGTCCAATTTATTTGGCAAAGCCTAGCGATTGGTGCAAAGGCAAATTAAACTTACATTTAATTTGCCGGTTTAGTATAAGTTAAGAATTCTTAGCAATACCCCTTAAAAATTTTGCTGTTTCTTAGTGCTTTCTTTAACTTCTTTTGCAACAATTGTTTTGATCTTAACCATTTGGCCAGTAATTTCAAGTAAGCTAAATAAATGGACAAGATTTAAAAATTATGGATCAAGTAGACCAAAATCAGCTATTTCATGAATCTATAGGCTATTTGCAAGAACAAATTACCTCTTTAAAGCAGATGCTTTCTTATGCGTTAAAAATGCATGAAGATGAAATAAAAATTAGTTTTCCTACACTGCAGAATTTCTATCACGTTAACAATATCTATAAATCATCATGGGCAATGTATATTAGCCAGGATAAAATGCCAAAACTTTTGTATACTGGAAACTTTTTAATTCAAGGTAGAAACTATTCCAAGAGATCAACAAGATCACCTTTTGGTGCAAAAGCATTAGAAGACTTAACGTCAATTGCAAATACTTTCTCAATGGAAGCCTCTTATTTCAAGCAAAATTGGACGGTGGATTTAAATCTGTATGAAGAAGATAGTAGCAAACTGATGTTTTCAGTTAAAGAATATCAAGAATTTTTAAAACTTTTAAATTTGGTTAGAGCAAGATGGTCGCTTCATTTGAGTGAAGAAGGTAATTATGATTTTGTAATTAATGAAGTGTCTGAACCTTCTGATCCTTTATTTTTTATGGAATTGGATAATTTCGATAGTACAGCTACTCGTATCAAAACATACTTTAAACCTATTACTATTAATGCACTAAATGTTTTGAAACGACTTGCTATAGGAACTGAATTTGAAGGTAGATTATATAATTTACAGCCTGGCTCATGGATTAAAGATGATGTCTTGATTGAGCTGGAAAAACTTTATCCTGATAGATTTTTTGGAGACGAAAGCAGCAAAATTAAAGAAAGTGTTTTTAAGCAAGAGTCTATTGAATTAGACTTCAATAATCCATTTAAAGTGCATGCATTAAAACCTAGTTTTTAAAAGCTACTAACTGTCTTTTTCAGCTGTTTGTTGTCCGATAATTATGTAGTTTACTTGATCAACTATGTTTAGTATTGAATCAGCAATTTTTTCGATAGATCTTACGGTAGATAAAAGTTGTGCTTCTACTTGTGCTTTTTGTCCACTGGCACTTGCTACTTCATTTAAGATTTGCTTATATAGAAGATCGTGTAGATAGTTTACTTCTGCAAATGATTTTTTTACTTCTTGAATAGCGCTTATATTTGATGATAAGTATAGTGTTAGTGAGTTTCTTAGCATTTCCCCTGCCCCTCTTCCCATTTTTACAAAATCTGATTTGAGCTTGATATCTAGTGTAGGAATACTAGATACCTGTGGCAAAGTTGAATAATATTGTTCGCATATTTTTTCCAGATTTAATACTATTTGCAGTGAGCCAATAACAAAACGTAAATCTTTAATTAATGGTTGTTGTAATGTTAGTACAAGGAAACATTGTTCATGTAATCCTTTGCTTTCCGCTTTAGTTTCATTTGTAATATCAATTAATCTTTTTTCTAAGCTTGTTGTATAAGATTCAAGTAGGGAATTGTAAATATCAGAAATTTCAAGTATTCTTTCACCAAGAGTATAAACTTTTTGTTTTAAATCAGCTAAATCTCTTCTTAATGTAGTTCTAGTAGTCATGTCAGTTTTTACATATATCTTATAATTTACTTGTTAGCTAAAGATTAAGTGGTTATCATATCTCAGGCAATACTAGGATACTACAAATCTTGAAATAAAGGAGAACAAAATTACCAAAACAAAGGAGTTTTGTTAAATAAAAAAAATGGAAAAGAATTTAATGTATTTAATATTAGGATCTGCTGTTTTAGCAATACTTAGCGGGTTAATTTTAGCTAGATGGGTAGTTAAGTTGGATGCTGGAAATAGCAAGATGCAAGAAATTGCAAAAGCTATACAAGAAGGAGCCAGTGCTTATTTAAATAGACATAGTGCACTTACTGGGTATATTGGCATGAATATATCTGTTAGGGCAAATGTAAGATGTGCGCAGGCAGCACATAAAGGTTTAAATAAAGCACTGGATGTAGCTTTTAAAGGAGGACTTGTTACGGGTCTTCTTGTAGTAGGACTTGGTTTACTTGGTGTTGCTGGTTATTTTTATTTATTGCAGTATCTTAATCCAGGTGCAACAGATGCAAATCTGAGATCTCTGATAGGGCTAGGTTTTGGCGGCAGTTTAATTTCAGTGTTTGCAAGACTGGGTGGTGGAATTTATACAAAGGCTGCTGATGTAGGTGCAGATTTAGTTGGTAAGGTTGAAGCAGGAATTCCTGAAGATGATCCAAGAAATCCTGCTGTTATTGCAGATAATGTTGGTGATAATGTTGGTGATTGTGCTGGTATGGCAGCAGATTTGTTTGAAACTTATGCTGTTACTGCCATTGCTACAATGCTTCTTGCTAGCTTTGTTTTTCATGATGCTATTTCAAAAGGAAATATTTTTCCTATTGTTTATCCCCTTGCTCTTGGTGCAATTTCAATAGTTTCTTCAATAGTTGGCTCATTCTTTGTGCATCTTGGTAAATCAACTAACATTATGGGTGCTTTGTATAAGGGTGTAATTTTCAGTGGAATTTTTGCAGCAATACTTTTTTATCCCACTACAAAAATTTTAATGGCTGATTGTGGGATTGAACCTAATAATCTATACTTTGCTGCAATAGTTGGTCTTGCTGTTACGGCACTCATTGTTGTGATTACTGAGTACTATACATCTACTCATTTTGCTCCTGTTCAATCAATTGCAAAAGCGTCAGTTACAGGACATGCAACTAATATTATTGCTGGCTTAGCGGTTTCTATGAGGTCTACAGCTCTTCCAGTAATCACAATAGCTTTAGGTATCTTAGGTTCATATTTTCTTGCTGGTATTTATGGCATTGCACTGTCAGTTATGACTATGCTTTCAATGACCGGGATTATTGTGGCTATAGATTCTTACGGACCTATTACAGATAATGCTGGTGGTATTGCTGAGATGGCAGGTCTTTCAAAGGAAATCAGATCAATTACTGATCCATTGGATGCTGTTGGTAATACTACAAAAGCTGTAACAAAAGGCTATGCTATTAGTTCTGCCGGACTTGCTGCTGTAGTTTTGTTTACGTTATATACACAAGATCTAAGAGGACATTTGCATGCATTAGGAAAAAATCTTCCTGGATTTGATTTAAGTGATCCTTATATTTTAGTTGGATTATTTATCGGGGGATTACTTCCTTTTGTTTTTGCTGCACTAGCAATGGAATCTGTAGGAAAAGCTGCTTCACAAGTAGTAAACGAAGTTAGAAGACAATTTAAAGAAATTAAAGGAATAATGGAGAACAAAGCAAAACCAGATTATGCTTCTTGCGTTGATATTGTTACGAAGAGTGCACTCAAAGAAATGATTGTGCCAACATTAATTCCTGTGCTGACACCTGTTTTAATTATGGTTCTAGGAGGTATAATATTAAATAGATTCGATGAATATGCTTCATCAAAATTAATTGGCGGACTGCTTGTAGGAAGTATAGTAACAGGGATATTTTTAGCAATATCAATGACAAGTGGTGGTGGTGCCTGGGATAATGCTAAAAAATATATTGAAGAAGGAAATTTTGGCGGAAAGGGATCTGATGCACATAAAGCAGCTGTTACTGGAGACACAGTTGGCGATCCATATAAAGATACAGCTGGACCTGCAATCAATCCAATGATAAAAGTTTTAAATATTGTTGCTTTGTTAATAATTCCGTATCTATAATTAGCCAAATAAAAAATATTGCAATATATCAGCAGGAATAAAAATAATTAAACTTTGTCTAAATTAATGAAATATATCAGTAGTATCATAAAAGTATCATTCTAAATAAAATAGAATTATTTCTATATTGCTGATATATTAAAAATTAGAGTTCATTAAAACAAAATAATTTTAATTAAATATATCAGTACTTCTTATATTAAATAGTATTAAATATTTGTGTTTGGTTTTATGTTTAATTAATACTGATAAATATTATTATAGTTTTAAAGTATTTTTGTTACTGCCTAACTAGTGTGGTGTTTTAAGATTAACTACTCAAGAGGTAAGATTTTATCCGATTTATTCGGTAAAATCTTGATAGCAATGCCAGGAAGTACATAATATATGCACTTTGCAAAACCGGCGCAGCTTATTCGTAAGCAAGCCGGTGGTAGGTAGAAACATATTTTTGTTAATATTAGTTATTGTTATGGAATCAATAGAAATAAGAGCTACGTCAATAAAAGATATAAATGACATAATGCAGATTGAACCAATGTCATTTGGTGCTTCACATTGGTCTAGATCTACATTTATCAATGAAATCAATAATATAAACTCTCAGTATTTGTCTGCTGAGATAATAAGTTCACAGAAGAAAGACAACTCAAAGATTGTTGGGTATATTGGTTATTGGAAGGTATTAGACGAAGGACATATAACCACCTTAGCAATACATCAAGATTATAGAAGACGACATGTTGCTGATATATTACTTTATAACTTAATATGTAACGCATCTCTAAATTCTATAAAGTGGTTAACATTAGAAGTTAGAGTTTCAAATATAGCAGCACTTAATTTATATAAGAAATTTAAATTTAAACATTTGGGGATAAGAAAGAACTACTATCAATCTGATAACGAGGATGCATATGTCTTATGGACAGAAAATATAAACAATCCAGAATATTTAGAATATATTAAAGGTATAATATCACCTTTTGTTAACAAAAAAGCGAATACTGATAAATTGCAATATACGATTCCCGCAAAACAGCTAAAATAAATTATCTACTTCAACATAACACCGGTAATCTGGCATTTATTTTTCTATAATTCTAAATTCATTTGTATTTTATGGATTTAAGCTGATTTGTTAGTTTTTGAATTTCAAATAATTCTATATTATCTTTATCAAGTGCCAATAATACAAAAAACATATATTTTAAATCTTACGAAGATAATAATTATAATATTTTATATTGTTTGGGTATTTATAAGCTAGAAGTATTTAGGAAAAAAAGGAGAAACCTTGAGTAAAGTTCTTGTAATCGATGATGATAAAGCAATCGTCGAACTAATAAAAGTTAATCTTGAAATTCAAGGACATCAGGTAATAACTGCTGGTGATGGTCACAGTGGATTAGCTCTTGCACAACAAGACTCACCGGACTTAATTGTACTGGACCTGATGATGCCAGAAGTGGATGGTTTTACTACATGCCAAAGACTCAGACAAAATCCAGGCACAAAAGATATTCCAATATTAATGCTTACTGCACTTTCAAGTACAGAAAATAAAATTCAAGGTTTTGATTCAGGTGCTGATGACTACTTAACAAAGCCATTTGAACTTCCAGAGTTATATGTCAGAATACGAGCTTTACTTAGACGTTCGGGTAGAACCTCAAAAGCACAAGCTATACCAGAAATACTTCATTCAGGTGACTTAACTCTAATACCAGAAAGTCGTGAGGTAAAAGTAGCAGGTCAGCTTGTTAGATTAACACCTATAGAATTTGAAGTTCTACATTGTTTAATGCAACACCATGGCCAAACTGTAACAACAAGTAAGTTATTACAAGAAGTATGGGGTTACTCTCCAGATGACGATGTAGACACAATAAGGGTCCATATAAGACACTTAAGGACGCGTATAGAGCTTAGTGGGAAAAAATATATTAAAACAGTCTATGGAGGGGGTTACCAGCTTATTTCCGATGGCTTTGTAGCCAGCAAAAGTGAACAATCAACTCAATAAAGTATTTATTTGACTTTTAAATTAAAAGCATGATAGAAAGTTAATTCATGCAAATTGCTCAAACAGTTCATACAATTAATGCTTTATATACATCAATAGCTTATCGTAAGAGTATTAACACTGAAATTAAAAAATTAGCAGAGCATAGAGCTACTCATGACGAAATAAACGCTTGTAGAGCACTGTATACAGCTACAAAACCAAGATTTTGGAGGACTTTAACAAGAGTTTTTATATATATTATTAGAATAGCAAGAGATCTGGAAAAACAAAGTATAAAAAAGTTCTCGATAAGTAAATTCAAAAGACTAATAGGCTCTGCATACAAAAACAAAGTCGGATGCTATTCTAAAAACGTCGGAAGTGAATTTCAACACGCAGGTGTCTAAAATAATTAATAAAATAAACAGTTTAATTCTTATTCAGGGCACTTAGCTCAGCGGTAGAGCACCTGTTTGACGTACAGGTGGTCAGTGGTTCAATCCCACTAGTGCCCAGTTTTTGAGCTTTCCGCAGCGTAGTGAGGACCTGAAGCTCAAAAAATAGTTTGAATGATTTTTAGGATTTTTTATTTAATATTTTTAAGCTTTATTAATTTAAACACCACAAACATAACAATAAATATTAAAGTCAAAAGAAACCATGGAGTTAGTGCCTGCTGAAATGACATTGGCTTAATATCTTTTGAATGAACCATTGCTTTGCCGCGTTTACTAACTTTCTTAGACATTCCTAAAAATTCATCTTTTGAAATAATATTTTCCTGAATTAACGAATAAGTATTAAATTGATCTTCAATCAAATCAGCTGCTTGATCTGTGCTCTTATAAATCTTTGTTGTAATATCTGATGTAGCACCTTCATCCAGTTCACCTTCAGAATCTTCGGATTCATCATCTATCTCATCAGAAACATCATCCTCTGCACACGCATAATTAGCATAGAGATTTATTGCATAATGATTTAAATTATCTCTTACAGAAGTAGTAGAAATGAAGAGGATAACCACAATACATAAAATTAATCGCTTATATATTTTACTAATCATAAATCTAACCAGATATTCCCAAATGATGAAAAGTAATTACATCTGTTCCATAATAGTATTATTCCCCATAAATTCACATTATTCTAAAATTTATGAATTATTTGCTGAATTTTAGATAAAATAACTATGTTAATTACTTTGTTTTATGGAAAACAAAAAAAATAAAAAAAATATAGCTGCAATTATTATTATATTCTCAATAATATGCTTAATTATTTCATTATTTCTTCCATCGTCAAAAACAATAGCAACAAAAGAACTAACAAGCTCAAAATCAAGTGGTTATTTTCCTTTTAAATCACTACACACAACTACTCCTTTCAAAGATGAACATATCTCAGTTATAAGAATTGACGGAATAATAAGTGATTCCCCCTCTGTTTCGTTATTTAGAGACTTAACTTCAAGCAGTACAGCATTAGAATTAATTAAAAAAGTTACAGAAGATAAATCATCAAAAGGTCTAGTAATAAGAATTAATAGTCCAGGCGGAACTGTAGCAGCCAGTCAAGAATTATATGAAGCTATACGAAAAGCAAAAAAAGAAAAGCCAGTTGTTATTACTATGGGTGACATAGCAGCTTCAGGGGGTTATTATATAGCAGCTGCAGGAGACACCATATTTGCAAATCCAGGAACTATTACAGGTAGTATTGGAGTAATTACATCTTATATTAATGTTCATCAATTATTTACCATGTATGGTCTTGAAGGAGTGACAATCAAATCAGGTAAGTATAAAGATATTGGCTCACCAACAAGACCAATGACAGAAGAAGAAAGAAAAATACTCCAAAGTTTACTAGATGACTCCTATCATCAATTTATAAGCGATGTAGCATCAGGAAGAAATATTCCAATTGAGAAAGTATCAAAACTTGCTGAAGGGCTTATATATACAGGCAAACAAGCAAAAAATAAAGGTCTTATAGATTTTGTTGGTGACTACAGCAAAGCACTAAAACATACACAAAAACTAGTAAAAAAGAGATTTCCGGATCTTGCTAGAAAATATAAAAATAAAGACATTCCAATTCAAGAAACATGGAGAGGTACTTCACTTATTGATCTTCTGGTTGGAGCAACAAATCACATTTCACCTAAAAGTAGCCTTGAATTAAAACTACTAAAACCTTATACATATTCAAAATTTCAGCCGCTGTGGCTTTTAGAATAATGACTCATGTGTCACTATTGCCTAGCTCCTATAAACTGATTATAGTAATCAATCGGTTTTGGAAATTTCTTGACATCTTTAATATTCTTTAAAATAATTTCTCTTACTTTTTTTTGTTGAGCATTTATAGGCAAAGTTGCATCTACTACTGTAAGACCAAATTCAGGTATCATCTTTTCATACTCATCTAAAATTTTACCTTGAAAAAGTTTAAAACTTTCAACAATATCAGGAGAAAGCCCTAGATCCATTCCTGCTTCATAGAATTTAATTTCAGCTCTTGTACTAGTAATTCTTTCTATTGCCACATCAAGAGGAACCTTAAAATAAAATGTAACATCAGGCCTTACAGCAAAACTATATAATTTTCGAACCCATTCTTTGTTTATTCCGCGCGCGTTATCTCTTGCAAAAGCAGTATAAATATATCTATCTGCAAGAACAACTGCGCCAGCCTTAAGCGGAGGAATAATTTCTCTTTCAATTCTATCTGCAAAATCTGTAGCATGAACCAAACTAAATGTTGTTGGTGTAAGAATTTGTTTCAGCTTACCTCGTCTAGTAGTGCTTTTAACAAGCGGCGAAGAGTTCCATGAACTAAAGAAAACTCCATAGCCTTCATTTTTAAGCCATTGATACAATAAAGCAATTTGTGTACTTTTACCCGAGCCGTCTATTCCTTCTACAGTAAATAGCTTTCCAGGATAATTATGTTCAACATCAAAAGACATAAGTATTATGATAACACTTAAAACAAGGATTTAGGATTTAGGAGATAGGAGATAGGAACTAGGAAGTAGATAAATATAAATTTAAGCACTAATTCCTAGCTCCTATTTCCTAACTCCTAGTAATCGATGTTATTATTATTTAGCATGAAATCTAGAGATAAATTAAATATAGCTGTTCTTGGAGCTGGTAGTTGGGGGGGAACCCTTGCATATCATTTAAGCAAGAAAAACTACAATGTTCTTATATGGACTTTTAGCACAGAAGAATTTAAGAACTTAAGTCAGAACAGAACATTACTGAGACCAGCAAAATTAAAATTTAATAAATATATTAAAATAACAAATAACATTAGCGACATAAAAGATTCAGAAGTAATAATCATTGCTGTACCAGGAAAAGCATTTGAATCTACCATCAAAAGAGTAACAAAACTAAAATTAAAACCTAATTGCATATTTATTTCAGCTACTAAAGGAATAGACTCACATTGTCATAGACCATCACAACTACTAACAAAATATTTAAAAAAATACAATTTTGCTATTTTATCAGGACCTAATATCGCATTAGATGTTTTATCTAATTCTCCTGCAATATCAGTTATTGCATGCAAAAATAAAGCCGTAGGATTAAAATTACAATCAATTCTCTCTACAAAAAACTTTAGAATTTATACAAATACTGATGCTACCGGAATTGAAATTGCAGGAGCATTAAAAAATGTTATTGCTATTGCATCTGGTATGTGTGATGGATTTGGGTTTAATATCAGCTCAAAAGCAGCCCTTATATCAAGGGGTTTAATAGAAATAGGAAAAGTTGCAGTTGCAGAAGGTGCAAAATCTGAAACATTGCTTAGTGCAGCTGGAATTGGTGACCTTATAGCAACATGCTGTAGTCCTAATAGCAGAAATTACAAAGTAGGGTATGCACTTGCTAAAGGGAAAAAGCTAAAAAATATACTTCATGAATTAGGTGAGGTAGCTGAAGGGGTTGAAACAGTTAAATCAATGCATAAGTTAGTAAAAAAACATAAAATAAAAACACCTATAGCTGATGCAGTTTACGAAATAATAGTAAAAAATAAAAATCCAAAAACGGTATTGAAACAACTGCTAAATAGACCTTTACCTAAGCAAGAAATAGAACTATAACAATTTTAAAATTTAATTTTAATTTACTTTAAAGTCTCTGCTTTAGCTTTAACTTCATCAATGTCGCCAACCATATAAAATGCTTGCTCAGGCAGGTTATCTAATTTACCATCAAGTATTTCTTTGAACCCTTGTACTGTTTTTTCCAGTGACACATATTTACCCTTTGTTCCAGTAAATACCTCGGCTACAAAAAACGGCTGGCTTAAAAATCTTTGAATTCTTCGTGCCCTATTTACAGTTAATTTATCATCTTCAGAAAGTTCATCCATACCAAGAATTGCAATAATATCTTGCAGCTCTTTATATCTTTGAAGTGTTTGCTGAACAGCACGTGCAACATTATAATGCTCTTCACCTACAACTGATGCCTTAAGTGCAGCACTAGTAGAAGCTAACGGGTCAACTGCAGGATAAATCCCAAGTTCTGCAATTTGTCTACTAAGAACAGTAGTAGCATCCAAGTGTCCAAATGTAGTTGCTGGAGCTGGATCTGTCAAATCATCAGCTGGAACATAGATAGCTTGTACAGAAGTTACAGAACCATCTTTTGTACTTGTAATTCTTTCTTGCAGTTCACCTAATTCATTTGCAAGTGTAGGTTGATAACCTACTGCACTTGGCATTCTTCCAAGAAGCGCCGAAACTTCTGAGCCAGCTTGCGTAAATCTGAATATATTATCCACAAAAAACAACACATCTTTCTTTTCAACATCCCTAAAATACTCAGCCATTGTTAAAGCAGAAAGACCAACTCTCATACGAGCACCAGGAGGTTCATTCATTTGCCCATAAACAAGAGCAACATTCTCAATAACTCCAGACTCCTTCATTTCATTCCACAAATCATTACCTTCTCTTGTTCTTTCCCCTACACCACCAAATACAGAAATACCTTTATGTGCTTTAGCAACGTTATTAATTAATTCCATAATAATAACTGTTTTACCTACACCTGCACCACCAAAAAGTCCAATCTTTCCACCTTTTACATAAGGTTCAAGCAAATCAACGACTTTGATCCCAGTTTCAAAAATTTGAATTTGTGTATTTTGCTCATTTAATGCTGGTGCATGTCTGTGAATAGGCCATCTTTCAACTTCTCCTACCGGCTTTCCTTCATCTACAAGTTCACCTATAACATTAAATATTCTCCCAAGGGTTTTATGTCCAACCGGAACAGTTATTGGCTTGCCAGTATTTATAACCTTCATTCCGCGCGGGATACCATCAGTTGTACTCATTGCAACAGCTCTTACTTTATTATCTCCCAAGATTTGCTGAACCTCAGCAACAACATTAATTTCATTGCCGACTAAATTTTTCCCTTGTATCTTTAATGCATTGTAAATATCCGGTAAATTACCTGGCTGAAATTCAACGTCAAGAACTGGTCCTATTATTTGGGAAATTACACCTTCATTTTTTGCCAATGTTGCAGTTGTCATAATTTAAAATCCCTCATTATTTATTGCACTTAAAATATTAACATTTCAAGAAAACATAAAAAATCTATAGACACAATTGAATTTAGATTTAAGTTTTACAAATTCCAGTATATCTATTGATATTCATCAATAACAGGATCCCCATAATATTCATCCTGCCACTCATCTATATCTCCATCTAAAAACCTACTCATAACAGGGAATGAGTCTGTTTCATAATGTTTTTTAAACTTTCCACTGACTTCCAATACAACATTTTCAACCGTAATATCATTATTTATAACTACATGATTTATATTTAGCCCTTCATTTTTACATACAAATTTTATAGATCTTGGGATAGTATTATCCTTGCCAATTAAAAAATATAAAACTCTGCTTTGATTAGGATACAGCATATAAATCCTATCTTCCATAAGAAGATTGTCTGTATCATAAACATTCAAACCTTTTTTCTTAAATGATGAAACAGAACTTACAGCGGATCTTCCTGCACTGCGAGCTATACCACCAAGTGGAAGAGAAGCTGCAGTTGCAACAATATTAAAAATTGCAAACTTTTTGCTAATCGTACCTTTAGCTTGTACAGTAAGCTCTTGTAAATCATAATGCTCAACATCAAAATTAAAACTATAGCCAGGAATTGAGTAAGTATTATTTGATCGGTTAATTATATATAACTCATACAAATCATAGTGCTTTATAATTTGCTTACTAAGTGGAAAGTTATTAATTTTACTAATCTCAATATCCAGGCCCTCTAATTCTGAAACATAGGAATACACCGGAATAGTATTAATAACAAACACTACTAAAATACATACAAGAATTGTAATTTTCCTTAAACACATATAATCCAGGCAAATTAATACCCTAATTACAAATTACCCTTAAATGGTTTCTACCTACCACCGACTCGCTTACGAATAAGCTTCGTCGGTTTTGCAAAGTGCACTTTTTAGCATTTCTTACCTAGTGTTATTCAGATTTTACCGAATAAATCGGATAAAATCTTACCTTTTGACTAGCTCACTTTACAACATTACACTATCTAGCTAGACAGTAACCTTAAATTCTTAACGATTTCTTAAGTAGCATTCAAATGAATCAATATTTGAATGTATTATTGTTTATGCACTTAAAATATAATTCTGAATTTATTTTAGGTTCTGTAACTTAACTCAAAAACATGAAAAATAAAGTTTTTATTCCATTAATTGTTATATTATTACTTAACTTACCAAGTCATTCAAAATCAATATCAAACGAGATAAAAGGAACAGTAGAGATGGCAAATAAATTTGAGTTTATAACCGAATATAACAACATTAAAGAATATAAATTAAATAATGGCTTAAAAGTTTTACTTAAAAAAAATCATTCGATACCACTTGTCACTTTTTCAATCTGGTATAAAGTAGGCTCCAGAAATGAAAAGAATGGGATAAGAGGTGTTGCTCATTTTCTTGAACATATGATGTTTAAAGGTACTAATAATTTTAAAAAAGGAGAAATATCAGATACTATACAAAAATTCGGAGGAGTGTTTAATGCTTTTACATTTTCAGATGGTACGGCATATTATGAAACTGTCTCGCCAAAATACCTTGAAAAAATGATGGAGATAGAATCCGATAGAATGATTGATTCAAAGCTTGATGAAAAAGAACTACAATTAGAAAAAACAGTAGTACTTTCTGAACTAGAGGGAGACTTAAATAATCCTGCATCACTTTTAGACAACAAAATAAGAGAAGAAGCTTATGAAAAAAGCCCTTATAAACACCCAACCATTGGATATGTTGAAGACATTAAAGATCTTGTATCCAAGCAAATGCGAACATTTTATGAAAACTATTACATGCCAAACAATGCAACAATAATTATCATAGGTGATTTTGAAGAAGAAAAAACACTTCAATTAATATCAAAATACTTTGGTAATATTAAAAGCAAAGAAATCAAACAGGCAAGTATCCCAACAGACGAAAAACAAAAATCCGAAAAAAGAGTAACTGTTAAAAAAGCTGGTGTTACCAAACTAATAGAAATAGCATTTCACATACCTGATATTAAAAATAATGATATTTATGCTTTAAATATAGTTGAGGAAATATTAATCAAGGGAAGAAAAAGCAGACTTGAGAAAGCACTAGTAGAAAACGGTTTAGCAACAGAAGTAACTGGTGGAGCTGAAGCAAATACAGATCCAGGGCTATTTTATATAGTTACATCTCTGACTCCTGACACAAAACATGAAGAAGCAGAAAAAATAATAAACAAAGAAATCAACAAGCTTGTAAAAAGCCCGCCTAATAAAGATGAAATTACTTCTGCAATCAATAGAATAAAAGCTGGATATTTATTTAATTTAGATGGTACATATAATCAGGCAGTAAACATAGGGTTTTTTGAGGTTATTAATGATTGGAAACAAGCAATTGAGTGGCCAAATCACATAAGTAACGTAACTCAAAAAGATGTCAAAAATGTACTTGAAAAGTATTTTAGTTCCAATAATAAGGTGGTTGGTTATTTTATTCCTGAATTAAAAGAAGGAGAGCACTATGAAGCACAACCAATCAACCTTCAAAAAACACATCACTATAAAAACAAAAATAATGATGTTGCATTAACCAATGACATTAAAAATATAAAGTATGAATCTAAAAATCTTAAAGATGGTTCAAAACTTTTTATATACAAAGATATAGATCTTCCAATTACATATATTACAGGTTTAACTTTTGGCGGTGAAAGTATCATAGATAAGGATAAAGAATGGGGATGTGAACTGGTTTCCAGTCTTCTTGAAAAAGGCAGTAAAAAATATTCAAAGGATGCCACTGAGGATTTTTTAGATAGCACTGGTACACAAATTGACTTTAGCTGTGATGTCGAATCTTTTAAATTTAAAGTTGCTACGCTTAATGAACACTTAGATAAAACCATAGATATTATTACAGATGCTCTCTTAAATCCTAATTTTTCCAGTAGCGAGTTAGAAAAGGAAAAGAAAAAATTAATTGCTGAGCTGATTGAGCAAAAGGACAACCCAAGTGAGCTTGCAAAAAGAAAATTGTCACAACTCATTTATCCGCCAAATCACACATTTCATATTTATGACATAGAGAAAGACATAGAAAATGTTAAAGCTCTTACCAGAAAAGACATTGCAGACATACATGAAAAACTAATTAAAAACAATAAACTATTAATTACACTTTCCACAAACATATCTAAAGACAACTTAAATAAATTAACAAGCAATTTAGAAAAAACCCTAATTACAAACAAAGAAAAAGTAACAGTACAAATAAATATACCAAAAGTTGATTTAAATAAAGATACTAAAAAATCAATTGTATTTATGAAAGATAAAATGCAATCAGATGTTTTCTTGGGACATGCAGGATTTATCAAAAGAACAGATCCTATGTTTTACACTGCCCATGTAGCGAATTACATACTAGGAGGCAGTGTGCTTACAAGCAGGCTTGCAAGAAAAGTAAGAGATGATTCAGGTCTTGTTTACACAGTTTATTCTTATCTAGATTCATCACATGGTGCTGGTGAATTTGGAGTATATCTAGGTACAAACAATGAAAATGTTGATAAAGCAATTGAACTTGTAAAATCTGAACTAAAAACCTTTGTTCAAGGTGGTGTATCTGAAGATGAATTACAAAAAGCTAAAAAATCTTTGATTGACTCATTTGTATCAAGAAATTTATCTTCCTATTCAAGTATTACAAGTACAATTTTAGGAATTGAGTTTTATGATCTTGGCAAAGATTATATTAGTAATTACCCAAGTATTATTAACTCTATTAGTTTAAAAGACATGAATAAATTAATAAAAGAAATCGTACAT
>JACOTS010000105.1 GCA_016178265.1 Candidatus Melainabacteria bacterium | reverse complement strand
TATTGTTAATTTCATCGATGGAGTTAGTGAAAGGAATTAAATATGACTATAGAAACTGTATCTATGAGTAAAAGACCACTCTATATTGAAGAGAAACCAAAAAAAGGAATTCATGCACAAACAGGGACTACATTAAGATGTAAAACATGGGAAATAGAAGCTGCACTTAGGATGCTTGAAAATAATATTGATCCAGATGTTGCACTTGTGCCGGATGAACTTATTGTTTATGGTGGTTCAGGCAGAGCTGCAAGAAACTGGAGAGAGTTTAATAAAATTGTAGAAGCACTTAAAAAATTAGAATCAGATGAGACTTTGCTTATTCAATCTGGTAAGCCTGTTGGGGTGTTAAAAACTTATGCTCATACGCCACGTGTTTTAATTGCTAATTCTAACTTGGTGCCTAAATGGTCTACGCAGGAGTGTTTTGATAAGTTAGATGAGCTAGGGCTTATGATGTATGGTCAAATGACTGCTGGAAGCTGGATATATATTGGCACTCAAGGAATTTTACAGGGGACCTATGAAACACTTGCGGCACTTGCTGGTAAACATTTTGGTGGAAGTCTTGCTGGCAAGTTTGTTTTAACTGCAGGGCTTGGGGGAATGTCAGGAGCTCAGCCTCTTGCTATAAAAATGAATGAAGGTGTTGCACTGGTTGTTGAAGTTTTTGAGGATAGGGTTAAGCAAAAAGTCAAAGAAGGATATTGTGACAAGATTTCTTACAGCTTAGATGAAGCTTTAAATTTGGTGTTAAATGCTAAAAAATCCAAACAACCACTTTCAGTGGGGCTGGTTGGTAACATTGCAACGGTTGCACCTGAGCTTGTAAGAAGAAATGTTGTTCCTGATATAGTTACAGACCAAACATCAGCACATGATCTTAAATATTATTATCCAGAAGGTGATTTAAATGAAAAGTTAGAACTGAGAGAAAAAGATCCTGAAAAGTTTAAAAAAGAAGCTCTTGATTCAATAAAAAAACATGTAAAAGCTATCCTTGATATGCAGGAAAAAGGAGCAATTTGTTTTGATTATGGAAATAATTTAAGAGCACAAGCTGAGCTTGCTGGATTAAATGTTAGAAATAATAAAGGTGAGTTTTTATATCCAGGTTTTGTCCCTGCATATATTAGACCGCTTTTTTGTGAAGGAAAAGGACCGTTTAGATGGGCAGCACTTTCTGGAGATCCAAAAGATATTCTTAGGATAGATAAGGCACTGCTTGAAACTTTTCCAAGCGATAAAGCACTTAAAAGATGGATAACAAAAGCACAAGATACAGTTCCTTTTATAGGGCTTCCTACAAGGGTTTGCTGGCTTGGCTATGGTGATAGAGCAAGATTTGGTAAAGTCATAAATGACTTGGTTGCATCTGGTGAAGTTAAAGCACCAATTGTAATTGGAAGAGATCATCTGGATTGTGGGAGCGTAGCATCTCCAAATAGAGAAACAGAAGGAATGAAAGATGGCAGTGATGCTGTGTCTGACTGGCCTTTTTTAAATGCACTTGGAAATGCTATTTGTGGAGCAGATTGGGTTTCAATCCATAATGGTGGTGGTGTAGGTATTGGAAATAGTACACATGCTGGAATGGTAATAGTTGCAACTGGTACAAAAGAAAAAGAAGAGAGACTGCAAAGAGTGTTAACCTGTGATCCTGGACTTGGAATTATGAGGCATTTTGATGCTGGATATGAAGAAGCTATTAAAGTAGCAAAAGAAAAGAATGTTAATATCCCAGGGCTGTGTGGACGTATATAATCGTGTCCACATTAGTTATAATTAACTCTTATGGGCAATAAACAACATCTGGATATATTAATAGAACATGCCTCAGAGCTTCTTACTTGTAAGGCTAAAGCTCCAAAGAAAAAAAATGAGTTGGCTAATCTTGGAATTATTAGAGATGGAGCAATTGGTATTAAGTCAGGGAAAATTGTTTTTGTTGGGACAAACCTGGCTGCTAAAAAATATAGAAAAAATGCAAAGAAAATAATTGATGCAAAGAATAAAGTTGTAATGCCTGGGTTTGTAGACTCGCATACGCATGCAATTTTTGCAGGTACTAGAGAAAATGAATTTCTAAAGAAATTGCAAGGCATTCCTTATTTGCAGATTTTGAAACAAGGTGGTGGGATTTTAAGCACGGTAGCAAAAACAAGAAAAGCAAGCAAAAAAGAATTATTCCAAGGAGCTGAGAGAAGATTTAAGACAATGCTTAAGTATGGTACTACAACTGTAGAGGTGAAATCTGGTTATGGTTTAACTTTTGAAGATGAAAAAAAGATTCTGGAAGTTGCAAGAATGTTAGATAAGAAACTACCTCTTGATATAGTTACCACTTATCTTGGTGCTCATACTATACCTAGTGGTCATACAAATGGAAGATATGTAGATGAAGTTATTACATCGCTAAAGAAAATAAAACCTTATGCAGAATTTTGTGATGTATTTTGTGAAAAAGGAATTTTTACTGTAAGTGAAACTAGGAAAATCTTTGAAACAGCGAAGAGTTTAGGATATAAACTAAAACTTCATTGTGAACAATTAAGCACTCAACATAGTGCAGAACTGGCAGCTAATTTAAAAGCAATTAGTGCCGATCATCTGGAGCATATCTCTAAGAAGGGCTTAAAAGCTTTGGCTAAACATGGTGTCATAGGCGTACTGCTTCCTGGTGTCAATTTTTATTTAATGCAAAAAAAATATGCGCCGGCAAGGGATCTTATAAAATCAGGTATACCTATTGCTATTGCATCTGACTTTAATCCAGGCAGTTGTCCTACATTTAATATGCAATTAATAATTTCTCTTGCTTGTCTAAAACTAAAAATGCAGCCTTCTGAAGCTATTAATGCAGCAACTATAAATGCTGCATATGCAATTGATAGGGGAGGTGAAATTGGCAGCTTAGAAGTTGGAAAGAAAGCAGATGTTATTTTATTGGATATAGACAACCATAATAAACTCCCCTATTTTTTTGGTGTTAACTTAGTTGAAAAAGTAATTAAGGCTGGTAAGGTAGTTTAAAGATTGAAAATGTTATAAGCATAGGTTAGAATTGTCCTAATATTTATAGGAGTTCTTGTGAAAATTTCTGCTAGTAGTAATTCTGGTTTTGCTCAAAAGGAACGATTTGTTTATACTCCAACACGAAGAAGATTTTTGCATGCGGCTTTAAGTCTACCTGTAGCAGCTGGGTTATTGCCTATGTTTTTGCCAACAGAAGTTAGTGGGGCTGTAGCTTCAATGAAATCAGTTATTCCACCACACAAGTTAAAATTTACAACTCCTGATGGTAAGGATCCCGGTGTAAAAATAGTTATTATCAATATGCAAGGTGGGTTAAGCTTTTTTGATACTTTTGATCCTAAAACACACGATAAAATTAAAGGACCCTTTAAGTCAATAAATACAGTTTCAAAAGGTGTTCAGATAACCGATATTCTTGCACCACTTGCTAGGCATATGGATAAGTTTGTTGTTATTAATAACTTGCATGGATTTGGTAATAATCATCCGCAAAATGCAGCATCGCTTTTTACTGGAGATTCTGCTGTTGTTAGTAGTGGCGATTTCTTTACAAAGGTTAAACAAACAAATCCATTTATTGAATTTTCAAGCATGCTTACCAGTCAAACAAGCAGTGATATAGGTTATGTAGTCCTTCATCAAAACACAAAAGAACCATTTGGTTACAAAAGGCTTTTTGCAAAGCCTTTTGGTGGGCAAAAGTATGATGATCCTGAATCAGTGTACTCTGCTTATGATGAAAAAACAGGAAAATTTTCAGATCCATTTCCGGGAGGTATTCAAGTCTCGCAAGATAGATTTGATGCAAGAATGAGACTTCTAGAAATAATGAATCAATCTGGGCAACATTTAACAGGGAAATCTGTTGATAGACATGAGCGTGCTTTCAAAAAAGCAGAAAGTATCTTAGGGGGTAAGTTTAATAAGTTATTTGATATTGGTGATGAATCTACTGAAACATTAGAAAAATATGGAGATACTCAAGTAGGGAAGCAATTTTTAATAGCAAAAAAATTGCTTGAACATGGTGCACGTATAGTATGTGCAAATGATGGAAATTATGATAATCATGAAGCTCTTTATGGCAATATGAGGATAATGATTCCACGTTTTGCAAGAGCTTTAAGTGCGTTTTTAGATGATATTCAAAAAATGGATGATAAAGTTTATGTAGTGATAGTTTCAGAATTTGGCAGAAGTCCTAAAATGAATCATATCGGAGGAAGGGAACATTGGTCTTCTGCATTTGGAATGCTTGTAGCTGGAGATGATATTGGTGGTGGAAGAGTTATAGGTAAAACTAATAATGATGGTGAAATTGTTGGTGATGCTTTTCATTCATCACTTGTTGGAGAAACAGTGTTAGATCTTATGAAGCTTGCTAGGTTTGAAACTCGCGGTGAAGTTGTAACTGATAAAAGATTCCCTTATATTGATATTTTTAAAGAACGAGTTGTTGGTTAACTATGACATACCTAACCTTTTATAGATATAACTAAGTTTGCCTTTGTACTTTATGAGCTGTTTTTGTCCTCTTACATAATTCTTACTATAACAAATTTAAAGTTTAATTCTTTAATATCAATAAATATCTACAAACTTCTTTTATCTATTATTAAGATTATTTTTTTTAATAAATAGTTTATTAATATGCTCTTATATATAAACACAGCCAATTTTAGAATATCTCAAATCTTAGGTAATATCTTTCATCCTACCAAAACACATTCTCATGATATCTCTAACGAAACAAATACTTTGTCATCAATACAAAGCAATCCTTATAGCTGCTTGAATTTAGAAAAATTACAAGCTCATCTTAATGTTTCAACAGAAAAACCCAAATCATTTTTAGGAAAGCTTTGCAGTACTATGCGTAGTATTGCTGTTGTTATTGTAGCTAGTATTGTTACCAGTGCTTTAATTGCAAGTGGTGTAGGTATAGCCGGTATTGGAATTGCTATTGGAGCTGGAATTTTAGCAGGTACTCTTTTTGGAGCTGCTACAAATGCTATAACTTGTGCGGCAGATAATGATTGGTCTAATTTTTGGTCTCAAACATTTGATGATTTTAAAGTTTCATGTATTAGTGTTATTGGTCTTGCTTGTGGTTGTGGTGCAGCAAGGCTTGTGATGGGTAGTAGTAAAGTAGCTACAGGGGCCTCTGCTAGTCGTAAGCTATGGGCTAATCTTGCAAGTGGTGTTACCAATACAGCAGTATCTAATTCTTGTAATGTAGGTATAACATATGCTAATGCCAGGAAAGATTTTAAAGAATTTCTTAAGCAAAATAATCTTGAGAATTCTAGTAATGAGGAGAAGGCTAGATTATATCAGGAATATTTGAGACACAATGGATTGGATAATATGAGTTTGCTAAAAACTTTTGGATTTGCAATCCTTACTACTGCTATTAGCAGAAATGTTAATAACAGGTTTCAGATTGCAAGAGAAATTAAAGCTAAAGCAGCTCTTAAGGAAGGGCTCAATACTCCAACTTTGCAATCTACTAAGTCTGTTCTTGCAGAAAACACTGTACTTAGTGGAGTTGGTTTGACTAGTGAAATGCTTGAGCGTGGAAGTAATATTACGCTTGAAGAAAAAATAAGTACAGTTTTTAGAAATTATTTAGGTGGTCTGGCTGGACATTTGTCTTCTGGTTATGTTCAACCAAAAATCCAAACAGTATTAAATCGCCAGGCGTCAAGCTGAGCAAGGTTAGTAAGGTAGTTTAAAAATTTAGTACCTTACATCAAATGGATATACAATTACATTTTTTTATTCTATACTTTGCAAAATGAATCATAGGTTTGGTTGTAAAAAAGACAAGTTAAAATTTTTTTTTTGTTGCTAGAATAAAAACTAATTGACTTAAGTAATATTTATCACTTCTTATGGTAAGACCAGTTAACTCTTTGCCTTATAAACCAGCTTCAATGGTTACTAGACTCCTTCAAAAAACCAAATTTGGTGCATATGGTCTAATTGCAGCAGCAGCCATCGGGAGTTTTGAAACTGTTGAGACTCAAAGTTTAGGCAGGGTTGCATTTGGTGGAGAGAATGGTTTTTGGAATCAGACAGATCCAGATGAGGTAAAAAACCCAAAAAGAAATTATACAAGAGATCGTTTAAATGAAGATATTAAAGATAAATGGTTTTACGAACAGTGGTATAAAATTGCAAAGTTTAATTTATCTCTTAGTGATCATATTAATTTTGCACGAAATTATAATGATTTACCTATAGATGAATATATAAAATTGTGGGTAAAAAATGAAAATGAAAGTTCACCTTTAAGTGGAAAAATATGCCGAGCATATGTTCCTAGAAATCCTTCAGAAAAACCTATCTATGTGCTTGTTTTAGGTAATTCAGAAAAACTGGATAAAGATCCCAACTATTCAGGAGTAGTTGATCTTTATGACAAGCTTGTTAAAGATGATAAAGGCATAGTTCTATTATTTAGAACAGGTTTTGTAAAGGATGAATTAAATACATGGCTTAATTGTGAAGGGCAATATGCATATGACAAAGATGTAGTTTTTGAACATACTAAAAATATAATTTCATACTTTGCAAATAAATATAAGCCAGAGGTGGGACGCTATCTAGGCTTGCGTCTGATTACTATGAAGACTGGAGGCAAGGACTACCTGTAGCAGTAACCATTATGCTTGATGCAGTTGATTTAGATTGTACAAGTTTAGGTGGTGCTGTTCGTGAAAGACCGTGGTTTGATGAAAGTTATGATCATAAACATTTTCATATTTATGAAAAGCCATATATAAATCCTTATGGTGGACCGATTAGTGATTTGGTTAAAGTGCATGGGGATTCTCCTATAAAAGTAAAGTATTATTGGAAGATATTTTATAAAACAGTTTTGGATAAAGAGCCAAATGATGTAGTGTGGCAGGTGAGTGATGCAACACATGGAAATATTGATGATTTAGAAACAGTAAGACAATGGCTTTGGGAATATCTAGTAAATTATTAAGATTAGTTAGATTTCAAATATTTAAATTTCAAAAGTGGTTTTCCTAAAAAATGAGAGGCTTTGCCTGTGTATTTATTTACTAGTGTTATCATTGCATGATAAAGAGCAATAGAACCAATGATTACATGATCAACACCTTCATAATATTCTAGTGAAAAGTTTAGCTTTACAAAGATGTCAATTATGAATACTGATGTAATAAAAATATGAAGTAGCATTAAAGCCAATGATTTATGTCCTGTTAAATAAATCATAATTGCTGAAAAAATAGCATATACTGCAACTATTGGAATAAACAAAACATTATCCCAATGAAATCCTTCAACTAGCCCAAGGATTTTAACAATAAATATTGAGGTCCAATAGAAACCGTACATAGTGAGCGCAGTTCCTCCAAGCTGATCGTGGTATCTTATATCAACAATACCTGCAATAATTTGAACTATTCCACCAAAGATAAGACAAATTATTGATATTGCAAGATCATCATTATGAGGAATAATTCCCATTTGTACAAATCCAAGTGTCAAAGCACCGACAGCTAACCCAAACAAGCCAATTGATAAAACATCTATCCGAAGTAATCCAACCTTTTTATCCATAAATTATTTCTCCTTTTCTGCTAAGAGCATTTTACAGAGCAAAAGACCTTCTAGTAGTTGAGTTGGTGTTGGCGGATCACCAAGAGTGTATATGTCCACTGGAATAAACTGGTCTACTTTACCTAAACATGCGTAAGTTTTGTTATATAGTGATCCAGTACAAGCACCATCACCAATAGCAACTACGATTTTAGGTTCAGGCATTGCTTCGTATGTTCTTTCCATTGCAATTTTTAAATGCCTGG
>JACOTS010000104.1 GCA_016178265.1 Candidatus Melainabacteria bacterium | reverse complement strand
CATACTGACCATAGCCAACTCCAGGCGGAACAACTATTCCACATTTCTCAAGCATATCTGTTGCAAAGTCTGTTGATTTTTTATAAGAGGGTGGAATTGGAAGCCACATATAGAAGGTGGCTTTAATTGGTTCTTTTATTTCCCAACCAAGGCTTCTAAGACCTTCTGTCATCACATCTCTTCTTTCTTTATACCTGTTTCTTATCTCATCAAGAACATTTTTAGGAGTATTAAAGGCCTCAACTCCTGCTCTTTGAATTGCTTTAAATACACCGCTATCAATATTTGTTTTAACAGTACTTAGCGCTTTTATGATTTTTTCATTTCCAATTGCAAAACCAACTCTCCAACCGGTCATATTGTAGGTTTTACTGTGACTATGAAACTCAAGAGCAATATCCTTTGCACCTTTTGCATTGAATATAGATGGTGCTTCATATCCATCAAATGTCATTTCTGAATATGGATTATCAGAAAGAACAATGATGTCATATTTTTTTGCAAACTCAATTAGTTCATTATAAAACTCAACCTCTGCAATAGCTCCTGTTGGATTATTTGGGTAACTAACTATAATAATATTTGCTCTTTTTGCAATATCAGATGGGATTTTAGTTAAATCAGGAAGAAAACCATTTTCTTTTAAAAGTGGCATAAGATAACTTTCTCCACCTGAAAGAAGTGTTGAGGTTTTATAAACCGGATAGGCAGGATCAGGAAGAAGAGCTAAATCACCCCTGTCAACACAAGCAAAAATACAATTGTGGATTGCTTCTTTTGAGCCTATAAGAGATAAACATTCTTTCTCTGCATCAAACTTAACTCCAAAGCGCTTTTCAATCCACTTACATGCAGCTTCTCTAAAGTCTTTAGTTCCATGGTATGGAGGATAATTATGAGTTGTAGGGTCATCAACAGCTTTATGCATAGCAAGAAGGATGTTTTTAGGTGTTGGTTTATCAGGATCACCTATTCCCATACTGATAATGTCAACCCCTTTTTGAATTGCAGCTTGTTTTTTCTTATCTATTTCTGCAAATAAATATGGCGGTAATGTTTCTATCCTTTTAGCAAATTTCATCTTCTATAACGCTCCTTGCTGTTCCGTTTTTTTATTTTTTCAAGGAACTCCACAGACTCGTCGCTATTTAGTTCCTTCTTTCACCGTTGGATCGGATTTGCCGAATAAATCGGATAAATCGGACAAATCCTACACATCATAATATTATAACGTATGAACTATCATTCATATACAGAGATAACATTTAACCCTGTCAACTTCTTAAGATTTTCTTCAATTTCTTTTGCTTCTTCTAAAGTAAGTTGTTTCAATGGTTTTGTTGAAAATTGGATTTTCTTTGCATCCTCACCATGCGCCCCACGAGTAATAATATCAAAACCGCTTGGATAGGGTCTTGTAGGTGTGTTGAGTGCAACTTCATTTGGTTTGATTTCACTTAGCAAAGTTGCGAGCTCTTTAGTTTTATTTTTATTTTGAGGCATGAACATAATCTGAATTTGCAATTCAGGAGTGAGGATTGAGGAGTTAGGATTGAGTGATTTAATATCATCTTTTAATTTTTTTATTCCAGATAAAATTGTCTCAAGATTTATTCCACTAGCTGGACGGTTAATTGCTTGCAGAGTTTCATCATCAGGGGCATCAAGCTTAACCGAAAGAATATCTGCTTCTATAACATCGCTTCTAACTTCAGGATCATTCAACAAAGTTGCATTTGTAAGTATTGCAATTGGTGTTGTTGTAATTTTTTTTATTTCCCTGATTACTTCCCCAATATTTTTTGCAAGTGTTGGCTCACCGCTTCCACTTATTGTTATCACATCAGCAACTTTCCAATTACTTGCTAAAAAGTCTTTTATTACTTTTTCTGTTGGAACAAAGATTCTTCTTTCTGTAGTAATTTTTTGAATAAACCCAAGCTGACAATAAGTACAATTAAATGAACATGTGGAAGGACTCATAATTAAATCAATTCCAAGTGATTTACCTAACCTCCAGGAATCTACTGGTCCATAAACTGATGATATTTCTATTGTTGAATTAGCTGGCACAATTTAATTGTAAGACCGCATCCAGTATTTCGTATACCGTATCTTGTATTCAACAATTACCAGATACGAAATACGAGATACGGAATACAAGATACGGTATCATTGTACTTCTAGTAATCATGAAAGAACCCAAAATCGTCTCTTGTTCTCCAGCACATAGTGAAATACTCTGCTTATTAGGAAAAGAAAATCTAATAGTAGGAAAAACTACATACTGTGATTTTCCAAAAGATCTGTTAAAAGAAAAGCCTGTTATCGGTTCATGGATAAAAATTAATCACGAATCAATAGAAAAGCTAAAACCAGATTTAATTATTACCAACAACGTTGTACAGGAAAAAATAGCAAGAAGTCTGAAAGAAGCAGGATTTAACGTGTATCATTCTGACCCATTAACATTAAACCAAATATATGAAGATATTATTGAGATAGGAAAAATTGCAAATGCAAAACAAGAAGCAGAAACATTAGTTCAAGAAATCAAAGACAAACTGAACAAAATCTATAAAACATCTAAAACAAAATCACATAAACCAAAAGTATATATTGAAGAGTGGCATGATCCACCTACAATTTCAGGAAACTGGATCCCTGAAATGGTTCAAATTGCCGGCGGAGACTATGGGCTGTTAGAAACTGGTAAAAGAAGCATACCTGTAAGCATTGACAAACTGTTTGAATATAATCCTGAGAAAATCATAATTTCCTGGTGTGGTTTTGGAGAAAAAGTTGATTCGATTCAAGTATTAAACAGATCAGGATGGGATTCCATTAAAGCAATAAAAGAAAAAGATATTTTAGTAATTGATGATAGTTTGTTAAATAGACCTGGTCCAAGAATAGTTGAAGGAGCAAGAAAATTACAAGATTTTTTTATTTATGACTAAAAGAGCAAATACACAAATTGTAAAAGCAGTACCGCTGGGCGGGCATGGTGAGATAGGTAAAAACTGTTGGCTTTTTGAATATAATGATGCAATTATTATTGTTAATTTTGGATTTATGCTACCTCAGCAGGATGCTGCTGGAATAGATCTGGTTTTGCCTAATACTAATTACTTAAAGGAAAATGAATCTAAGATAAAAGGTTTGATTTTAACATCTGCACATGATGACTCAGCAGGCGGAGTATTTTACTTATTGCAAAAAGTTAATATTCCTAAAATTTGGGGCTCAAAACTTGCACTTACATGGATAGAAAATACACTTCCAAAAAATCTTAAAATGCCAGAAAAAGAAGAACTAAAAGCCAGATCTGAATTTACTATACAAGAAGGATTTACAATAACACCTTTCTGCAACACATCTACTCTAATGGATACATATGGCTTAAGCATTCGAACTCCGGCAGGAAATATAATCTACACAGGGCCTTATAAAATCGATCAAACACCTCCTGATAAAGTTTGTTTTGATTGTTTTTCATATGCACAAGCAGGAGAAAGCGGCGTAGATTTACTAATTAGTGATTCCACTAATCTAGAAAACAGAGGGTACACACAAACAGAAAAGGCTATCACTAAAAGATTTGATGATATTTTAAGAGAAGCTCAGTCAAGAATTATAATAGTTGGCTATGCAAGTAATTTGCATAAATATCAAATTATATTTAACCTGGCTAAAAAACATAACAAAAAAGTTTTACTTGTTGGTGAGCATTTAATTAATAAAATCCAAGCAGGGGTAAAAGCAGATTTCATCAAAATTGAAAAAGGGATTTTAATAGACAACAAAGACAGTAAAACCATTAAAGATAGTGAACTAGTAATTATTGCATCTGGAAAACATGGTAATTTCTTGAATGCCTTAACTGAACTTGCAAAACAAACACATAAAGAAATTGAATTAAAACAAAAAGATACAATAGTTATAAGTGCAAATCCTCCTCATGGAACAGTAAGAACAATTGCACACATAATAGATCAATTTTTTATCCAAAAAGTACAAGTTATCGGAGGGAGAGGACAAGGAGTCCATGTACCTGGACATGCTTCTCAAGAAGAAATGAAGTTTATGTTAACTATTACAAAACCTAGAGCATTTGTACCGTCAATTGGTGAAGAAAGACATATGGTCTTAGCTGAACAGTTTGCAGAAATAATGGGCATAAGTGCAAATGATATCCACATAATAAAAAAAGGAGAGGTTATAGAAATAAGAGATAGAACAGCAAGGGTAGCCGGTAGAATACCAGCAGAATCAATTTATTATAACCTTGCAAAAAATATTGATATTGATGAAGTAACAATGAAAGAAAGACAAACTCTTGCAGAAGAAGGAACTATTACTGTAGCACTAACACTGGATCAGGATAGAAATATAATTGCAGGACCAGAAATTTTTGCAGATGGTTGTTCTTTCGCAAAAGGGAAAGATTGGAGAGCCTTTTGTTTAGGTGCAATAGAACAAATTAAAGTCACTATTGATGAAGCAAACAAAGAGAAAGATAAGGAAGAAAAAGACTTAGCTACTTATAAAACGTTAGTACGTGACACTGTAAATAAAAATGTTCTTGAACTTATCTCAAAAAGACCACTGATAAGTGTTTCAATACAAGAAGCAAATTTAGCAACTTCAAATAAACAATGAAATATAACAAGTTAGATTTTGCAACAGAAGAAAGAAAAGAAAAAATTCATGAGTACAAATCATGGAATCACAATTTTGCTGTTGCAGTATATAATATTTCAAAAGAATATAATATAGGTTCACTTCTTAGAACAGCACATTGTGCAAAAGCAAAAGAGTTTTTTTTAATTGGAGAAAATAGCTATAATACATATGCTTCCGGCTCAAGCCATAAGTGGACAACAATTAATTATTTCAAAGATTTATCTGGTTTTATAGATTTTATTAAAACCACTAGTTACAACCTAATATTAATTGAACAATCAAAAGATTCTATCCCTCTCTTTGAATATAGTTTTCCAGAAAATCCATTATTTCTACTTGGAGCCGAAAAAGGCGGTTTGCCAAAAGAAATTACTGATAAAATTTATCCAATCGTTGAAATTCCTCAATATGGTCTGGTTAAATCTTTAAATTTATCCTGTTCAGGAAGCATTGTAATCTATCATTACTTGTATTGGTGTTTTCAAAGAAAAAAAGTAAATCTTAGAGTGCAATCTAGAAAATTATAAAGCTCATGCTTATAAAATGATATAAAGAGGTCACATGACTGAAGAACGAGAAAACAAAAAAGAAAAAAATACCCTCACCAAAGATCCATTTTTTAAGCCAGTCATATTAGGTGGATTAACACTTGCATGTCTATCATTTATATTTGCACCAGCAATTTTTATATGGGCTACATTAGGTGGCTACGTAGCAGTAAGACTTACATACAAAACCACAAAGGAAATTATTTCTTTATTTGATACTTTGCTTGTAGGTTTGTTTACAGGAATTGTAGGAGCAACATTTATAAATCTGGTTACTGTTATATCCTTTAATAACGGTGAAAAAAGAAGACTTCTCATTGAGACTTTAGAAAAAAATTGGCCAAGCGACATGGCATCAATTCCAAACTTTAGCGATGTTTTGCCTTCAATATTTTTTACTGCAAGCATATTTGTTGTTTTAATATCAATAGCATTTGCTTTATTAGGTGCTTATATTGGCTTGCAACTAACAAAGAAAAAATTAAAGCAAGGGTAATTACAGCCCTAGGTGACCATTAGTTTCTACAACTGGCTTAGTTTTTTTATTTTCCAACGTAACCTCTAGCTTTTCAACTTCTTCATGTAAAAGCTTTGTTATTTTTTTCACTCTATCTTTCACAGATATTGTCTCTAGTAACGTTAGCTTTGTAACAAAAGACCAGCTTAAATTCGCTGCCACCAAAAACAGTAATTCATTAGGGTCGTCTGGAAGTTTAATATTTGAAGACATTTTTTGCTTTGAAACCTCATCAAACAATTTTAATGCTTTTTTAGATAATGTTTTAATTTCCTTAATTGATTCCTTAATCTTTATCGTCACTTTATCCTTATCATCATAATATTCAACCAATGCTTCATAATAAGGATCTTCACTAACCATATCCAATATTTTGAATCTTCTTTTTCCTTCTGCAAGCAAATTGTATTTTCCTCCACCTAACTCTTCATAGCTTATAATTTCAGCAAGAGTACCTACATCAGCACATAAGTTTCCTTTGGTATAAACAACACCAAATAGTTTTTTATCTTTAATACAATTTGTAACCATATCTTTATATTTATCTTCGAAAATATGCAAGGGCAAGTCCATACCAGGAAATAAGACAATACCGGGAAGCAAAAAAACCGGACATTTAAAACTACTCTTCTTACTTAAAGCCATAACGTACATTTTAAAGCAATAAGCGCTAAGCGTAAAGCGGTAAGGAAATAAATACTTTAACTTAACGCTTAACGCTTAGCACTTACCTCTTTATATAAGGAACAAACAATCCGATTTTCTTTAATACATCTCTTATACTTAGCTCAGTAGAATCAAGAACTATAGCATCTTGAGCCTTAGCAAGCGGGGATATCTTCCTTGTACTGTCATAAGCATCCCTTGCATATATTTGCCTAATAAGCTCAGACAAAGAATCATCTTCCCCAAGTTTCTTCATATCTTTTTTTCTTCTTCTTGCTCTTTCTTCGACAGATGCAGTTAAATATATCTTCAAATTAGCATGCGGAAAGACTTGTGTACCTATGTCCCTTCCATCCATCACTATAGATTCATGTTTACCAAATTCTTTTTGTCTTTTTACCATTTCTTTTCTTACAACTTTTCTGGCTGATACTTCACTTACATATTTATTCACTTGCGAAGATCTAATCTTGTCAGTTACATCTTCATTTCCCAAATAAACTAGTTTATTGTCAAATCCTATCTTTATTTTCTGCAAATGCTTTTTCAATTTTTTATCTACTAATTTAAGTAATCTTCGTTCTAACATGTAGAGTGTTACGGCTCTATACATTGCCCCACTGTCTATGTATAAGAATCCAAGTTCATTTGCTAAAAACTTAGCTATTGTGCTTTTGCCAGAACCTGCCGGTCCATCAATAGCAATAATATATTTTTTCATACTTCAATATTATCTATTAATCTTATCCCGCTCAGATGCACAGCTGTAAGAAAATAAAATCCTGAAACTTTTTTTTCACTGACCGGAGAAAGATCATTTTTACTTTTTGCCTCAAAATATTCAACCTTTAATTTAGGAATTTTAGATAAAAAGACCAGGCTTTCAAGAGTCGCCTTACCTGGTGTAAAAATACCACTGCGTACATTTCCTTTAGCAAGCTTAAGTGCCTTGTAAATATTCGCTGCAGTATCCTTCTCATCTTTAGTAAGATATTTATTTCTTGTACTGCAAGCAAGCCCATTCGATTCTCTAATTATCGGACATGATCTAACCGTTGCAGAAAACGACTTATTTGCTACTAACCACCTTACAACATAAAGTTGCTGAAGATCTTTTTCACCAAAATACACAAAATCAGCATTAACAATATTAAAAAGTCTATGCAACACAGTTGCAACGCCTTGAAAATGATTTTTGCGTGTTTTACCACATAAAATATCTGTTAATTCCACAGGCAAAGTTACAATTTCAATTTCTTCATTTGGATAAATTTCTTCATGAGAAGGTACGAACATTATGTCCACTTTATTGTCTTCACAAATTTTCAAATCACTCTCTATATCTCTGGGATATTTTTCAAAATCTTCTCCCTGACCAAACTGCAGTTTATTTACAAAATTACTTAATACCAATGTCTTGCATTCGTCTTTTGCAACTTTAATAAGTGAGATATGTCCATCATGCAATGAACCCATTGTAGGTATAAAACCTAGTGGCTTATTACACTCACTGAGCTTGCTTTTCAGTTCATTAACTGTTTTAATGAGTACTGTCATGTGTTATCGTAAATATTCGGTAACTAAAGTCCTGCTTTCTATATCTTTAGTTCCAGATATTTAGAATATCATAAACAATGCTCAAGATTTTTGAAAACTTGTTTGGTGAAAGCAATGAGGCTAAAATAAAAGCCTATGAACACATTTTACAAAATGTAAACAGCCTTGAAGATGAGATCAGCAAATTATCTGATGAAGATTTAAAAGCTAAAACAAGCTATTTCAAGAATGTTTTAGATAACAAATTAAAAGGGATTGAATACAAATTACTGATTCCTGAAGATGCTCCTAAGATACCAGGAAGAATTAGAACAACTAGAGATAAAGCTACTTTTGAAATATTAAATGAACTACTTCCAGAAGCATTTGCAGTAGTTAGAGAAGCTGGGAAAAGAACATTAGGAATGAGGCATTTTGATGTTCAAATTATTGGCGGAACAGTGTTACATGAGGGAAAAATCGCAGAAATGAAGACAGGGGAAGGAAAAACCCTTGTTGCAACACTACCCGTATATTTAAATGCACTTGCAGGAAGAGGTGTACACGTAGTAACTGTTAACGATTACCTTGCAAGGCGTGATGCTGAATGGATGGGAAAAATTTATAACTATCTAGGACTTAGCGTAGGCACAGTACTACCTCACCAAAAGAGAGCTGACAAATTTCAAGCTTACAAGGCAGATATAACTTACGGTACAAATAATGAATTTGGTTTTGACTACCTTAGAGACAATATGGAAACCAACATAAAAAGGTGTGTTCAAAGAAATTATTTCTTTGCTATAGTGGATGAAGTAGACAGCATATTAATAGATGAAGCAAGAACACCGCTTATTATTTCAGGGATTCCTTCTGAAGGAAAAAAAGAAATTTATATTGTTATGGCAAAGCTTTCCACCAAGCTCAAAAAAGGAAAGGGCAAAGACGATCAAAATTGTGATTATTGGGTTGATGAAAAAGCAAGAAATGTTATTTTAACTGACAGAGGGATTCAAAATTCAGAAGATGCTTTAGGAATAGATGATCTTTGGGATATTAAAGGAGGAAACTTAGCGACGGACTGCATCAAGCCATAGAAGCAAAAGAAGGTGTAACAATTCAAGAAGAAACATTAACACTTGCAAGTATTACCTTTCAAAATCTATTTAGGTTATATCCAAAACTTGCAGGCATGACAGGAACTGCACTTACCGAAAAAGAAGAATTTAGAAAAATATATAATCTTGATGTAATAAGCATACCCACAAATAAATCCAATATAAGAAAAGATATAAATGATCAAGTCTACAGAACTGAGAAGTATAAATTTTATGCACTAATTGAAGAGTTAGTACAAACACATCTTACAGGAAGACCAATACTTGTTGGAACTATAAGTATTGAAAAATCTGAACTTATATCTGAACTTCTTTCAAAACCACAAATTATGACAAAAATAATGCAAGAAAAGGCTAATAGGGTATTAAAAATATTAAATGAGAGAAAATTTGAAGATGAAACCATAGTAAAACTAAAAAAATTATTAGATAGACCTGGTAACCTAAAAGCATCAGATATGAAACCAATTTTAGAAAGCTTAACTGAAAAATATCAAGATGCAGATTTAGAATTTGCATGCGAAAGGCTTGAGTCAATCATTACAGTTGTAGAAGCAATAAGAAATAGAATCCCACACAACGTCTTAAACGCAAAGCACCATGAACAAGAAGCATTTATTGTTGCACAAGCTGGTAGATTACAAGCAATAACAATTGCTACAAACATGGCAGGAAGAGGTACCGATATTATCCTTGGAGGCAATCCGGAGTTCCTTGCAAAACAAGAATTAGCAAAACTTCAACTAGAAGAAGGAACTCCTGAATATGAATCAAAGTGGAATGATATCTGTGGGCATTTTAAAACAGTTTGCAATGAAGAACATAACAAAGTTGTAGAGCTCGGTGGACTGCATATTATAGGTAGCGAAAGACATGAAGCAAGAAGAATTGATAATCAGCTTAGAGGAAGATGTGCCAGACAAGGCGATCCAGGATCAACCAAATTTTTCCTTTCACTTGAAGATAATTTAATGAGAATCTTTGGAGGAGAAAAAATTTCAGGCATAATGACAATGCTTAAAGCAGAAGAGGATCTTCCAATCGAAGCTAAAATGGTTACCTCTGCTGTAGAAAATTCCCAAAAACGAGTAGAAGCACACAACTTTGATATAAGAAAACATGTTTTGCAATTTGACGATGTAATGAACACACAAAGAGAAGTTATCTACAGAGAAAGAAGAAAGATATTAGAAGGCGAAGATTTAAGCACATCAATAGCAAATATGATAAAAGAACATATTTTAAATGCTTTATATGCCCATATAAATCCTGAAACACCAGAAGAAACATGGGTTGAAGAAGCAATACCAAACTTATACAAAACATTAATTTCTGAAATCCCTCCCATAGAAAATGAAATAAAACAAGATGATTTACCATATAAATCTTTTGAAGGGTTAGTAGAACTATTAACAACGGTCTCAGAAAATGCATATAAGAAAAAGGTAAGCGAGCTAGGGGAAGGAAATATAAAAGATATTGAGAGACAGATAATGCTACATGTAATTGATACAAAGTGGGTAGAACATCTGCACAATATGGATGCACTAAGAGAAGGCATTCATCTTAGAGGCTACGGACAAAAAGATCCACTAATGGAATACAAAAAAGAATCCTTTGATATGTTTGAACAGCTTTTAGTAGATATTCAACGTGAGACTGTACTGCTACTTATGCATGCACACATAGATCACTCAGTTGAAACTGAAGAAGAAATCGAGCAAGATGAGGAAGAAGTAGAAGTATAAATTAGGTTACTGCCTAGCTAGTGTAGTATTTCAAGATTAACTACTCAAGAGGTAAGATTTTATCCGATTTATTCGGTAAAATCTGGACAACGGTAACAGGAAGTAGCTTAATAGTGCACTTTACAAAACCGGCGCAGCTCATTCGTGAGCAAGCCGGTGGTAGGTAGAAACTAAACTAGACAACAGCTTTAGCTGTAGTATTTAATTCCTTAGCTATAAAATCAGTTCCAAAATCCCCTTTAACAAATTTTGGATGCTCTAAAACTTTCAAGTGAAATGGAATAGTAGTATGAACGCCGGTAATTGCAAACTCATCTAATGCTCTTTTTGCACGGTTGGTAGCCTCACTTCTATTTTCACCCCAGACAATAAGCTTGGCAATCATAGAATCATAAAACTGCGGGATTTCATATCCTGTATAACAATGACTGTCTACTCTGACACCTGGTCCTCCTGGAGCTATGTAACCATCTATTCTTCCAGGCGAGGGAGCAAAATTCTTGTCTGGATCTTCTGCATTTATTCTAAACTCAATTGCATGTCCTTTAAGTTTAATATCACTTTGCTTAAGCCATAGTTTTTCACCTGCAGCTATTCTAATTTGGGCTTTCACTAAATCTACACTGGTAACCATCTCAGTAACAGGATGCTCAACCTGAATCCTTGTATTCATTTCCATAAAGTAAAACTCTTTTGTATCAAGATCTAAAATAAACTCAACAGTTCCTGCATTTTTATATCCTATGTTCTTTGCAGCTTTTATTGCAGCCTCGCCCATCTTTTGTCTTGTTTTCTCATCAATTTGTATACTGGGAGCTTCTTCAAGAAGTTTTTGATGCCTTCTTTGAATAGTACAATCTCTTTCACCAAGATGAATCACATTCCCATGTTCATCACCAAGAACTTGAATCTCTATGTGTCTTACCCTTGTAATATATTTCTCTAAATAAATTCCTGGGTTGCCGAATGCATTATTTGCTTCAAGTGATGCAGCATCAATATTTGCAATTCATTCATCTTCGTTTTTTGCAATTCTCATTCCCCTACCACCACCGCCAGCAGTAGCTTTTAAAATAACTGGATAGCCTATTTCAGATGCAACTTTTACAGCTTCTCTTCTTTCTGATATAAGTCCATCAATTCCAGGAGTAACTGGAACGCCTGCCTTTTTCATAAGTTTTTTTGCATTTGCTTTATCCCCCATGGAAATAATATTTTCAGGGCTAGGGCCAATAAATTTTATCCCGTGAGTTTGGCACATTTCAGCAAAAGAAGAATTTTCTGCAAGAAAACCATATCCAGGATGAATTGCATCTACATTTGCAAGCAAAGCAGTATTTATTATTGCCGGAATATGCAAATAACTTTTAGCTGAACTGGCAGGTCCTATACAGTAAGCTTCATCTGCAAGCTCTACATGAAGTGAGGATATATCAGGCTCAGAATAAACAGCAACTGTTTCAATGCCAAGTTCTCTAGCTGCTCTGATTACTCTAAGAGCTATCTCTCCGCGGTTTGCAATTAGAATCTTTTTAAACATTTCATACACCGTATACCATATAACCGTATTCCGTTACTTAAGGAATTTTTTTATATCAATAAAATCCTTATTGGACGGGATACGCGATGCGGGATACGTTATTTTAGTTCTACTTTTCCGCCAGCAGCTTCAACTTTCTTCTTGATAGCTTCTGCATCATCTTTTTTAACACCTTGTTTTAATGGTTTTGGTGCATTATCAACAAGATCTTTTGCTTCTTTAAGACCAAGTCCTGTAAATTCACGTACCACTTTAAGTACATCCAGTTTCTTAGCTCCTGCATCAGCAAGTACAACATCAAAAGAGTCTTTCTCTTCTACTGCTTCTGCTCCTGCTCCTGGTGCTTGTGCAAATGCAACTGGTGCTGCTGCGGTAACACCAAACTTTTCTTCCATCATTTTTTTAAGCTCAGCTGCTTCCATAACAGTTAATGAGCCTATATCTTCTAACAATTGCTCTACTTTACCCATACGATCCTCCTTTATAAAACTATCTATGCCGCTTTCCCTGTGTTCTTTTTAGCCACTTCTTCAGTGAGTAACGCAATATCACGAATAAGTGATTCAAAAATCCCTGCAATTTCCCTTGTATTAGCCACCAGAAGTCCTGCAATCTGGCCAAGTAGAACTTCTCTAGATGGTAAGCTTGCAAATGCTTTAAACTGATCTTTAGTAAGCAACTTGCCTTCAAAAATAGCTCCTCTTACTTCTCCTTTTTCAATTTCTTTAATAAACTCAACCAGTGTTTTTGCACAAGTGCTTGGATCACCATAACCAACAAGTAGACCTGATGGTCCTTCAAGTAAACTTTCAAGTTCAGCAAGATTTGTATCTTTAATTGCTATCTTTGTTAGTGTATTTTTTGCAATTTTGAAATCAGCTTTGTTTTCTCTAAGTCTTTTTCTTAAATCAGTGATTTCACTTACAGTAAAACCTTTATAGTCAGTAATTGCTGCAATGGCAGATTTTTCGAGTTTTTCTTTTAAATTACTTACAATTTGTTCTTTAGTTTCTTTTTTACCCATTTATAACGCTCCTCGCTGCTCCATTTTCTATCATTTCTTTGGCTATTGTTCTTGTAATGCCTTTTTAAAAATAAAAAAGACCCAAAAAGGGCCAAAGACAATAAGCTTCCTTTTATTTACCTCGATTGGGTTTTATAT
>JACOTS010000103.1 GCA_016178265.1 Candidatus Melainabacteria bacterium | reverse complement strand
CTAGCATATTCTTTTATAGGAATGCGACCAGAAAGATATGCCTTTCGTCCTGCTTCTACACCCAATTTAAATGCATGAGCCATCTCAACTGGATCTTCAGCACATGCAACTCCTGTATTTATTAAACATGCATCAGCACCAAGCTCCATAACTTCTGACGCTTCAGACGGCACACCAATACCAGCATCAATAACTACAGGAACTTTAGATTGTTGTATTATTATTTCAATATTTGCCCTGTTTTTTATTCCTTGTCCGGTTCCAATAGGAGATCCAAGTGGCATTACAGTTGCACATCCTATTTCTTCTAATCTTTTTGCAAGCATTGGATCTGCATTAATATACGGGAGAACTACAAACCCTTCATTGATTAGTTCTTTTGCAGCTTCAAATGTTGCAATTGGATCAGGCAAAAGATATGTAGGATCTGGTATAACTTCAAGCTTAATCCAGTTATTAATTCCCATTGCCAGGCTTAGTTTTGCAATTCTTACAGCCTCTTCTTTAGTTTGACATCCAGCAGTATTAGGCAATAACCAATACCTTTTCAAATCAAGCATATCCATAAGCCCAACATGTCCTGGTGCATTAATATCTACTCTCCTAATTGCAACGGTGATAATTTCAGCACCGGATGCTTCATGTGCTTTTTTCATCACCTCAAAATCTTTAAACTTTCCAGTACCAGTCATCAGTCTTGAAGAAAACGTTTTTCCAGCTATAACAAGCTCATCTTTTTTTATTTTAGGATCTAAAATCGCTTTCAAAATGAAACCACCTTTTTACTGGTGGCGCAAGAAATAAATTTCTAATTTCCTCCGCCAGCATTACCTGGATCAGGTTCAGGGATTGACCGATTTGGTCTCTCAGCTAAGTAAGATCGCACTCCCGCAAAACATACTAACACAAAATTTTCCTCTCCTAATTCCTATTTCCTAACTCCTATCTCCTAACTCCTATCTCCTAGTACTAGGGTTAGCCTTTATATTTGTTTACCTAGCCTTAAATCTATTAATTAATAATGACGAAGTACCCAATTACAGGGGGATTTATGTTTATTCTAGTTACATTTTGGCGTGGTGTACCAAATTTTAGATTTGGTTTTCCAAATTTTAATTTTTACAGGCCTAATTTTTATAATCGTTTCGGAAATCTTAATTATGGTGCAAATAGATTTAGTCCATATGGAGGCGCACCACAAGTTTACGGCCCAGGACATTTTGCTTATTCCCCATTTACAAGACACCCTGTTGGCTACTGGAGCAATAACACACTAAATAGAAATAGTCCGTTATTTAGAATATTTGGAATACCTAACACAAGAGCATTAATTAATAATCTAAATTTTAGATTTAATGTCCAACCACCTACAAACATAGGAGATATGTTTTTTGGACTTGCAAACAATATAGAAAGAAACCTGGCTAGCTCCATAACTGGTTTTGGATCTCCAGTAAATATCTCAGATGTTTTAAACACTGATGCATTTACCAATAATCTCCATGCACAAGTAATGAGTAATTATGCTCCTATAGGTGTAATGGATAGAATAAATAGTTCTGTAGATTCTAGTCTTACCAGCCAAGGACTATTGTCATCAGCTAGTTTACCTGCTGCAACTGACTATACTACCTATATGATAATTATTAAACCATTAAGAGGACATGAAGTAGAAGCATCACATGAAATAAGCAGATTCATCTATTCAGTATAACTACGTTTCTACTTACCACCGGCTTGCTCACGAATGAGCTGCGCCGGTTTTGCAAGGTATATCTATTTAGTACCTCTTCTACCACAATCAAGATTTTATCGAGTAAATCGAATAAAATCTTACTTTCTTAATAGCTAGTTTCAGGAAATTACACTAGCTAGGCAGTAACATAATTACTAATACCCTGGAACCGGTGCAGCAGGCAAACCATTATTTTGCCCATATGCAGTTTGCTGAGGCGGTGGAACAAAAATATTTACAGGCTGCCCAGGAATCGGTACAGCTGAAGGAAGATTAGCAGACCCGGAAGCAGCATCAGGTGTTTGTTGTGCTGGATCATTATTGAAAGGGGCTGATATAAAAAGGCCTCTTGAAATAGCAGTCTGTTTGGCTTTATTAGTTAATGCATCAGATTTTGCTTGCAATTTTTCTGCTTTTTCTCTAAGCTGAGAAGCTTTTAAACCTAGCTTGGTTGCTTTTCTTAAATCTTTCAAAGCTTTTTCTTGTTGCTTAATTACTTCATAGTGGCCTTTTGCCCGAATTAGTTTTTCTTTGGCATTGACCATAGGATCACTAATCCCACCAAAGAGATTTGGATCTTGTGCACTAGCACCCAAACATGCTGATATAAAAATTACAGACACTAATACTAAATATTTCATAGTTTATTCCCTAACAAATATACTCCTACCTATCTTAAGACTTCATTTTATTACAGTTTAAGAATTTTTGAAAATGTTCCCAAACAAGCCCATCATGTATAGCTTTTAGAGCAACATAATATCCATCAGAAATGGACTTAACCTTTTTCTGTAAATATAAAGCAGCTCCTGAGTTAAGGGATACTGTATCAGCTTTTGCCCTATAAGGACTCTCACTCAACTTGCCTTTAAGAATATTTTCACAAATCTCTTTATTTTCTATCTTATCTTTTACAGTAATATCCCTAAAATCAACTTTAGGTAAACCTAAATCACGAGCTTTAATTTGTCTTTCACTAATATTTCCATTATTTAAATGCCAAACAATGTTATTCCCACTCAAGCTAAACTCATCAAGGAAAATACCAGTTTCATCAACAGACGAACACACAACTATTGCCTCTTTTTTCCCCTGAAGCCTCAATATCTCAGCCATTAATTTACCCCACTTGAGACTAGAAACACCAAGCAATTGACAATCGGTATGATAAGGATTCACGAGTGGTCCTAACAAATTTATAAATCCAGGCAAATTTATTTTTTTACAAATTCGCTTCACCTCCCCAAACAACTCTCTAAGTGTTCTCGAGCTTACAAACATAAGTCCTGTCTTTTGAAAAGTATATTCTCTTAAGCCTTCATTTAGCTCCATTAATTCCATATTAAAGCCAAATTCATTTAAAACATCTACGCTGCCAGAAATACTTGTAGTGCTCCGACCTGAATGTTTTATTACTTTTGCACCACATGCAGAGGCAACTATAGCTGCAAGGGTTGATATATTAAATGTATTTGCTCTATCACCACCAGTCCCACAAATATCAACTATAGAGCTTGGAGCCTGGAGGTTAGAGCTTAGATCAATTTGCGGACAAAGTTCAAAGATAATATCTGCTAGACCTTTTAATTCTTCAGGCTTGTAGCCTTTTTCATTCCATGCAATAACAAGTTTCTTTATAGAATCTTCTTTTACTTGCTTTTCACGAAAATTTTCAATCAATATTTGAAGATCATTTTTATCAAGATCGCTTTTTGATTTCATTTTTTTTATAATATCTTCTAATACCATGACTAAGAAAACCACTATTTATTTTGCATCTTCAAACAAGAATAAACTAAACGAGATTAAAAGTATACTAAGACGGTTACAAGTTTCAAGTTGTAAGTTGCAAGGGGCTCCCGAAGGGTTTTCAGTTAACGAAAACGGGAAGACTTTTGTGGAAAATGCCTACAAAAAAGCAAGTGCACTATCTAAAAAATTAAGTTGCACATCTTTTGCTGATGATTCAGGAATAGAAATAAAAGCACTTGACGGAAAACCAGGAATTAAATCTTCACGATTTTTTAGGAATGGCAAAGGTATGTATGAAATTGTCAAGAAACTAAGAACTAAAAAGAACAGAAAGTGTTGTTTCACATGTGCACTGGTTGTAACAAATGAAAAAGGACAAATAATCTTTAAGACCAAGAAATCATGGCATGGAAAAATAGCAGATAAACCAAAAGGGAAACATGGATTTGGCTATGATCCAATTTTTATAATTCCCAAACTAAATAAAACATCAGCGGAAATTAGTCCAAAACTAAAAAATAAATTAAGCCACAGAGCAATGGCTATTAGAGAGTTTGCTAAATGGCTTAAAACCAGTGGTAAGCGGTAAGTAGTAAGCATTAAGTAATTTTTTTAACCCATTACCGTTTACCACTTAACGCTTAACGCTTATCACTTGTTAAGATCTGTGCGTCTTGCTTTCATCATCCTTCTCATGAGGACACATTGCATAAATTTTAAATTGAATATCTACTATTTCAACACCTTTTTCTGCAGCAATTCTATAGCCAACTTCATTGACTAAGTCATCCTCAAATTCAAGTGTTTTATTACAGTTCAAACAAATTATATGATGATGAGGTTTTTTATCCTTATTTAATTCATAATGTTTATGACCTTCTGCAAAATCTAGTTCTCTTAAATAACCAAATTGAGAAAGTAATTTTAAAGTTCTGTAAGTTGTTGCAAGACTTATATTTTCATTCTTACCAGCAAGCATTTTAAATAAATCTTCTGCACTAAGATGTGTACTTTCAGGAAGCTCCATAAAAATTTGAAGTATCTTTTCTCTTTGAGGAGTTATTCTTAGGCCTTTGCTTCTAAGATTTTGAAATACGGTCTCCGGAATTGATTCTATTGGCATAGTTATACTAATTATAGTCCTTTTTGAGAATAATATCAGTAAGAAAGATTTTGGTACTATAATTCAAAATTTTAAGCTTTAGCACTGCTTTTAATAAGATAAATATAAGTTTAATCACTATTTTAGCAATACATAAGTATAAGAATCAATTAAAACTTGGCTTTTGGTTTAAGAAGTAAAATTAAAGTAACCAGGAGGATTAAATGGATAGTCAAGAGAAAAATTTGAAAGTATACACAGAAGGAACACCTAATCCAAATGCACTTAAGTTTGTACTAGATCAAACATTATTAGAAACAGGCAGTGCAAGTTTCACAAACAAAGAAAAGGCTTCCAATTCACCACTTGCAAAAAAATTATTTGTGTTGGATTCGGTAAAAGAAATTCTCATTGGGAGAAACTTTATAACTATAACTAAAGATCAAAATGTGATTTGGGATAGTATCTATGGAAAAATTGAAGATATTATAAGCAAACATTTTGAATCCGGCGAACCGATTATTACAGAGAGCAATCAGCAGACAACAGACAACAAGAAAACAACTGGCGATCCGGTGGAAGAAAAAATAAAAGAAATTTTAGATAATCAAATAAGACCTGCTGTAGCAAGCGATGGTGGAGATATTATTTTTGATAGCTATAAAGATGGCATTTTAAGATTACATCTGCAAGGTGCATGCAGCAGTTGTCCAAGTTCAATAATGACCTTAAAGGTCGGTGTTGAACAAATGTTAAAGCGTCAGATACCAGAGTTAAAAGAAGTTATTTCAATATAGTTGTCAACATATTAATGAATGCCCCATGAATAGGTGCTAGTTCTTTTAGCTTACTTTGAATAATATCCACATTATCTTCAAGTTCTTCTTTAGCAATATCTATTGCACCAGAAGCAAGTACATCAAAATCATAGGTCAGCCCACCATTTAGCACTATTATTTCAGGTGCAAACAAATAAAAAAGATTTATAAGCCAACAAGCAAGCTGGGTTTGAGCTCTGGATATTAAATCAATTGCCTCAACATCTGCTTTTTTATATCCTTCAAATAATTCTTCTACTGTAGCAAACTTGGTACCTTGAGAAATAGTACCCCCAGAAATTAAATCAACTGCAGAATAAATTTCTTCCTGAAATGGAAAAACAAGTTTTTGCATACGAAGTGTAAGACCTGCTGATGACTTATATGGTTTACCATCTTCAATAAGTGAGGCGCCAATCCCTGTACCAATATTTAAATACAAAAGTTTTTTATAATTATGAGCCCTATATTCTCCAAGTCCTCCACAAATCACATCTGTTTCAAAAACACATTCTTTTAAGTTAAGTTCTTTTTTTAAGGTATCTATAAAAGGAAAGTTAAGCCAACTGTGTAAAAAGTAACTTTCTACTAGTTTGCCACTTTTATCCCAAAATCCCGGAAGAGAAAGTGATGCAATTTTAGGCTGCTTTTTAAAATTTAAGTAGTCATTTTTTATTTGCTGTATATGATGTTCAGGATTTACCGCTGTATTAATTTTTTTCGTTTCATGGAGTAATATTTCTTTGTCTCTACTTGCAATACAAAGATTTGTTTTAGTACCACCAATATCAATTACGAGCACATCATCCATAGATATCATTTTAATACTAAACCGGCAAATTAAATGCGAATTTAATTTAGTGAACTAAATTAACTGTCAACAGGATATATTTCATAGCTATTACCATCAGAAATAATTTCAAGGGTGCCTGTCTTGCTCAAGAAATAGGCAGATTTCTTATTTATAGATAACCAATTTATATTTCTAAAGGAACTTTTTGCCAATCTTTTATAATCATTCACAATAATACACTCTGAAAGAGCCGGGACAAGATCCTTAAAGTTAGGATCACTGCCTTTTAAAGGTGGTAATTTTATACAATTTGCATTGCTATCGAATATAGAATCATAGTTTTTAAGGATATCAAAAATAAAACTCTTATGCTTTATTGTTATTTTATCCTGCTTATCTATTTCACCTATGGTTTTGACAACCAATTTCCTATTTATATTGCTCAATCTTAAATAAGTTTGAATATCACTTGCCAAGTTAAGATCACTAATTCCATCCTGAAATAATATTGGATTTGTTTTAGGATAAACGACCAATACAAGATCTTGATTATATTTTTTAATGCATAGTATTTTTAGTTTTTCATTTTTATAAAGCAGATAAAAATTTACTACTGCGAATAACGATAAAATACAAATCGAACAAATAAACACTTTTCTAAATGACAAAATAAATAATGAGCATAAAAAAGAAAATATTAAAACATAAAGCAAAATCAAAAAAATAAAATTTAATTCGGGTAAGAGAATCTGCTTACAAGGCATTAAATACAACCATTTCATCCAAATCAAAAAAAGAGAAGTTAAAATATGTTGAATAAATGCAAAAAAGGAAACTAAAATATTAAATTGTGGAATTAAAACAAATGGAACAGTAATAAGTCCAAAAATCAGTATTAAAGCAGCACAAGGAACTGCCAGGATATTGGATAAAAGACCCAATATCTGAATATTATGAAAATGAAAAACAATCAGTGGAATGACACTTAACTGGGCAATTAATGATTGGAAAAATACAAACAACAAGAAGTTAAGTAACTTATTTTTTAAATTAATTTTTCTTCTTAGCTCATCAACAAATAACACAAGTCCCAGAAATGCAACAATAGAAAGCTGCAGTCCTATATCAAGAACACTATAAGGAGCAAAAATAAAAAAAGAAATTATTATGAGGCTGATCGCCGGAAGAATTTTTATTTTTTTATTAAAAAGATTGCCAATTAAAACCAGAATAATAAAAACACTAGCTCTTAAAACTGATGTCGAATAGTCTGCAAATGATGAATAAATCAAAACAAGAAATATAGCTATAAAAGAGGGGATAAATTTATTCTTTGAAAAAAATCTACAAAGATAAAATACAAAGAAGGCTAAAATAGATACATTAAAACCAGAAGCACTAGTTATATGAGCAAGGCCAAGTGTTTGGATTTTTTCTTTTACTTTTTTATTTAAATCGCTTGCTTTTGAACCAAAAACTATGCCATTTAGTAAATTTATATTATCTTCCTCAAGATAATACTGATAAATTAAATTAAATTTTTCTCTTGTTTGTGTTGTAAATCTAGCTAAACCCGCAAATTTATTAGTTTTTAAGTACACTGTAGAACCAGAATCAGCTTTTAAAACATATTTAACACCTTTTGAAAAAAGATATCTTTTTTCACTAAAGAGTCCGGGCAAAATTGCTTTTTTGGGATCTTTTAAAACACCTTTTAGTTGAATAATATCTCCAATTTCACATTTTTCAAACTTGGAGCCATAAACTAATACTTTAGAGTTTAATTTTCTTTCATTTAAGTTGTGATCTAAATAACCATTTAATCTAAAAAAATATTTGTTATTAAACTTACTTCTTTCATCTGCATTGGAAATTACTTCACCAAGATAAACAAATCTTTTTCCTATAAGCAAATCCAAATCACAAAATACAAGATGAAAATATATTGAAGAATAAAGACTGCCTAATACAATTACAAGTGAAAGAAAACATAAGATTTTATTTCTAAACAAAGCACCGATGGTAAACACAACAAGCACTAAGACATAACATGGTGTTAAACGTGCATAATATAAAGCAAACCCTAAAAGTAGTCCGAAAGCTATTACAACCAATGGGTTTTTATATTCCTGCAATTTCTGTTCCAGTAAACTATTTTGCATAATTGATGTGAAATTATACAAAATTAAACTGCTATTTTATGTAACCAAGAGTTACATATGTTTAAAACTTTGAGATAGGAAATATACTACTGTACAGAACAAGCTTGTTTATTAAAAACCATTCCATGTTTTTTCATTCTGGATATAACTTCTGACATTTTTTCCTTTTCAAT
>JACOTS010000130.1 GCA_016178265.1 Candidatus Melainabacteria bacterium | reverse complement strand
TGGAGAAATGCTTCCAGAAGAGTTTACAAGACCTGAAATTGCACAAATCTTAATAGAAAGTATGAAAGAAACAGTCAAAACATAAAATGACAAAAAATATATTAGAAGAAATCATAGGAAATAAAAAAAAAGAAGTAGAAGAAGCAAAGGATAGATTCCAGCTAGATAAGCTGAAAAAATTAATTTCTCAAAAAGAAATAAAAAAAAGAGATTTCTTCAATAATCTAAAAGTTAAAGTAGAGAAAAAAGAGATTGGCTTAATTGCAGAGGTGAAAAAGGCATCTCCATCAAAAGGTATATTAAAAGAGGATTTCAATCATATTGAGATTGCAAAGGCATATGAAGCTGGTGGAGCAAGTTGTTTATCAATTTTAACAGATAAAAAGTATTTTCAAGGCAATTTAAATCACATAGCTGATATCAAGGAAATGGTAGAACTTCCTATTCTAAGAAAAGATTTCATCATAGATCCTTATCAAATATATGAGTCAATTTATTATGGTGCAGATTGCATTTTGCTCATTGCCTCTGCCTTAGAAAAAGATATGCTTAAAAGATTACTTGAATTATCCATAGAAAACAACATTGACACCTTAACAGAGGTCCATAATAAAAGAGAAATAGAAACAGCTTTGGAGATAGGCACCAACTTAATAGGAATTAATAACAGAGATTTAAATACCTTCGAAGCAGATTTAAATACTTCAAAAAAACTGGTTACTTATTACAAAAAAGACTTAATTAATAAAATTATTGTGAGTGAATCAGGGATATTTACAAATAAAGATATCAAGTCACTTACAGAACATAATATTTATGCATTTTTAGTAGGAGAAGGATTAATAAAAGAGAATGATATTGAAAGCGCAACAAAAGAATTAATTAATTTCTAGCTATGAGGCAACAAATGTCCATATGATTCAACAACGAATTTTCTTGCAGGTTGATAAATTTTCTGAAACGGCAATTGAGAAATACCTTGCAATACTTCTTCTGCATCAGCTTCAGTAAACTTTGTATAAATTCCAAGATTACCATTCACATATTCAATATTCGGATGTAGCTGCTTTGCAAATGGCTCACCACTAATACCAGATAAAAAGATACCAGGATAAGGAACACCTTTTGTCTGCATCATAAGTTTTCCAATATGACGATCTAAAGCATAATGTACTGTACTTTTTACACAATCTTCCCCATAAAGAGCAATGTCAGTTTGTAACTCAGAAGAAAAAATGTCCATTGAGCGGGCTATTAATTCTCTTTTTATAATACCTTCAGCAAATAACTCATAAGTATTCATGCCACCACCTTGCCAATGAGGGGGATAGTTTTGCCACTCAGACATTGGGCAATTTTCTGGGATCGGATAATTAGAAGTAAGATACCATAGGTCTCTTGAAAGTTCTTCTTTTCCTTCAAGTGTTTTAATTGCTACATATTGAACATTTGGTTTTTGCCTGCTTTCACTAACTGGCAACAGCCTGGAAAGAGGGGTCAAAGCAAGCCCTCCTAAAGTTCGAACAAACTCTCTTCTTGAAAAGTTAACACTTAGACTCACGGCTTACCTCCCGGCTAGTTTTAATATTCCAATACTTAAACCATACAATGAAATTAATATAGCACTTATAATGCACATATTGAAAGGATCTGGCGTAGGAGTAAGTATTGCACCTAAAATTACACATACTAAAAGTGCATATTTCCATTTACCAACAAGTATTTCAGAATTAAGAATTCCACCGTTTGCTAATACAAAAATTATTACCGGTAAAAGAAAAATTATTCCACACATTGCAGTAATCATAAGAGCAAAAGAAATAAAGGATTCTATACTAATGCTTGTTGTTATAACATCCCTGCCAAAACCAAATAAGAACTTAAGCATAGAAGGTGCGACAAAATAATATGCAACAAGTGAACCAAACAAAAATAAAACCGGAGAACACATAGCAACTGGAACTACAATTTTTACCTCCTTAGAATTCAATCCAGGCAAAATAAAGCTGGCAAGCTGCCAAATAATAACTGGAAGAGCAATAACAAGTCCAAAATACATAGATATCTTTAAACTAGTAAAGAAAAATTCTCCTGGTTTTATTTGTAAAAATGTTGTGCCAGAAGGAGCAATTTTAGTCATAAAAAATATTATCTCTTTACTAAAAGTAAAGGCAATTAATGTACCAATACAAAGAGCAATCAGTGAGATAATAATTTTGTTTCTAAGATCGGTCAGATGATCGGTAAGAGGCTCTAGAAGTCCTCCATCAAACTCTTCAGTTTTGTCATATAATTTCAGTTCTTTTGTTGATACTGGCATTTTTATATCGCTCGCTTCGCACGAATGCTCAGCTCGCTTTTTACTCTCGACGCTTTTTGGTAAATGAATTACACAAAAAGCTTATCTTCTAATTATCCGATTCCCATAACTCATCATTTTAGTATCACCAAATCATCCCTATGAATAATTGTTTCCCCATAAGTATAACCCAGCGCCTTTTCAATTTCTGTACTCTTAACCCCTACAAGCTTCTCTAGCTCACTTTTCCCATAATTTGTTATTCCTTTTGCAAATGGCTTATTTGATTTTAAATTACATATTTCAATTGCAGCACCACGCGTAAAATTACCATCCACTTTTTTAACTCCTGCAGGAAGAAGGCTTTTGCCATTTAATGCAATTGCCTTTTCGTCCCCATCATCAACATAAACTTTTCCACTAGTTATAAGACCATAAGCAATCCAGGTTTTTCTTTTTTCATTTTTGTCAGCAGAAGGCAAAAAAGTTGTTCCTATGTTTGTCCCATCTAAAATATCAAAAATCTTTTCTGGTTTCTTTCCATAAATTATATGAGTTACGATCCCTTCTGATGTAGCAAGCTTTGCTGCTTGTATTTTTGATTCCATTCCACCGCTACTAAACTCGCTGCCTCTTCCTTTAGCAAGCTTTTCAATCTCTGGTGTAATTTTTTCAACCATTGGAATTAATTTTGCCTTTTTGTCTTTTTTAGGATTACCGTCATAAAGACCTTCTTCATCAGTTAAAATAATCAATCTGTCAGCTGAAATCAAATCAGCAACCATTGCAGAGAGCATATCATTATCACCAAATTTTATTTCCTCACTTGCAACAGTATCATTCTCATTAATTATTGGTAAAACTTTCATCTTTAAAAGTTCAAGGATAGTTTCACGTGCATTAATATAGGTTCCTCTTTGAACAAAGCTTTCTCTGGTAAGAAGTATTTGTGCAACAGGAATGTTAAACCCTGAAAAATATTTATCATAGGTTTGAATAAGTAGTGCCTGGCCTACTGCACTAGTTGCTTGTTTGCCTAAAATGGTATTTGGTCTTCCAGGAAGATTTAATTTCTTAACACCAATTGCAATAGCACCTGACGAAACAAGTACTACGTCATGACCTATGTTTTTGAGCTTAGCTATAACTTGTGAAATTTCTTGAATAATTTCTTTATTGATTCCACTAGCTAAACTTAAAGTTGATGTACCTATTTTAATAACAATTTTTTCTGATTTTTTATTTAGCTTAACCATGAATCTAATTATATGACACACTCTTAATCTAGTAAAACAAGTTTAGGTATTGAAATAAACACACAAATTCTTTCCATCACATTGGTAAAATACTTACTAATTTAAAAAATCAATGAGTAACATAATTAAATACGGCATAGCCAGAGCACTATTTGTACCAGCAGCTCTTATTACAGCCATAGTTGTTGGCACTCAGGTAACAAATAACACAAAAAAAGAGGATCCACCAAGAGCAACTTCACCTGACAATGGATCTCATAACAAAACAGATACCAAAACACTTGAATTAAATGTTACACCACAAGCTATTGCAAACAGTGTTGCTATAAGTGCACAAGAATCTACACCAATTGAAATGGGCTTAACAGACGAAGAAAAGCAAGCAATTAATTATATGGAAGAATTTCTAACAAAGTATACAGGAAATGGTGCATATAACTATGGTTCAATGACGAGATTTATTGAAGGTTTAAAACTTGATTATGATGCAGTATACGAAGAAGCAAAAACAAGAGAGGGTACAGAAAAAGAAGCTTTAGAAGCATATCCCAATAATAACTTTGCAACTAAATTCCTAATACAAAGAGGAATTGCAAAAAGAGGAAAAGAACAAATGTCATTGTTTTTTAAAGAAATGGGTGTAGATGAAAATACAATAAACCAACTTGATGAGTCTTCAATTGAAAACTATGTGACAAAAGCAGAACTCTTAGAGTTTGGTCAACATGCACGCGCCTTAAAAAAGCAACTTGAAAAGAATCTACCTCTAGGAAGCAATCTTACATTTAAAGAAGGTGTTAGCTTAAGAGTCTTAGAACACATAAAAAGTGGGAAGCCGGGTCTTCCAGCCAGTGTAGAAATAACTAAACCAAACACAGACATTGTTGAAGAAAATAAAAACTAATTTTATGAAAACAACTCAAGTAACATTAGAAGGTAATTCTAAAAGAATATCAAGATACGAATTCTTGAAAGAGGTAAGGGATTGGGGACTTGCAGGTATTTTTGCTCTTTGGGGAGGGCATGGGATCTATACATCTTATTTTGCTAAGGAAACAAAGCCTACTTTAGATCTAGTTCAACAAGAATTTGATTTGAATAAAGATGGTAAACTCTCCGATTCTGAAAGATATACTGCCAGACAAAAACTAAATGAGTTTCAAAGGTGGAAAGTATCAGAATCAAAAAATACAAGAGATGAATAATTAAATCTAAAACTTATCATGCTGCAAGGTAACTATTCTAATTATGAAAAGGACCCACTAGAGCTAGTTACCTGGCACACAACAACCATAACCATGAACAGTTGGATAACAGACTTTTCCTCCACCACATTGAAACTGACCGTCACATCTATTATTATTTGAGGTACAGTTTACACACCACGGACCATCATCTGGATCAGAATCTGAACCGTTTGCATCATAACCACATCCTATTAAAGAACAATTAGAAGGAGTAATGCCTGGAGCTATGCCGGGAGATACAGGATAAGGCCAACAATCACAACCCCAATTAAACTGATCACATATTTGTTCCACTTGATTTGAGAATGGGCAACCATTTTGACAATAATCACTACAATGCCCTTGCAACCTAGAAAAACTATCAATGCAAGATATTCCACAGGAAGGATTAAAATTCATACATGCATTATAAGCACCAAATTCAACAAGAACATGTTCTCGATACTGATCACAAACATTACTTGACCAAATCATAGCAACATGGCAACTATACCAATGTCCCATCTCATGATCTGCTGTTTCACATAAGTCACCACCGCATCCTTGATTCCTTGCTATTCTACAAGCACAAACTCTAATCTGGCTACAACCTTCACATACCCCACAATATCCATGATCTACAGGATCAGAAGGATCGCAACCTGGTCCATCAAAAGCAACTGGTGGGCTTGGGATATTAACATTTGTTGAAGTTAAAACTCCTGGACAACAATTATCAATTCTTTTTTGTGCTGCACATGCAACTTGTGAATCGGTACCATTGTCACAAAAGCATCCTATAGCACTATCAGAACATGGTGTACAACAACATCCATTAACCACTCCAGACATACCACACCCATTGTTAGTACTTGGACAGCTTTCACCAGACATAAGCTCATATCCTGTTTGATAGCCTTGCATTGCCATTTGACAAATTGAAAGACAATCTTTCGCACAATAAGGACCATCTGTTCCATACTGACATACATCATCTCCAGTGCAAGGAGTTTCAACTAATGAGCAAGTTTCACCAGAAGAGCTTCCTACACATTCTTGTACAGAAGATCCACTACTACTAAAACGACACCAACTCTCACCAGGCAAGGCATAAGTCATTCCAACAATTGCACATGTACAACCGGAAGATGATGTAGAATCATCGTCAGAATCATCATCGTCGTCGTCATCAGAATCATCATCGTCATCGTCATCAGAATCATCATCGTCATCAGAGTCATCATCTGAATCATCAGAACCATCATCTCCGGAAGAAGAACTACTAGAAGAACTACTACTAGATGATGTACAACCAGAAGATGTCAATTGACAGCTTACACTTGGATAAGTACCAACACACATAGAACAAGGAATAAGTGAATTACAACCTGTTACTTTAACATGGCAATCTGTAACATCAGTAAACGGAAATGTACCATCGTTGCAAATACACTCAGCAATAGACAGTGTGGAAGAAGAGCAAGTGGATTCCCCAACCATTAAATTTGTTCCATACGCAGGTCCACAATCGCATGAAGAAGAGCATAATCCAGGAGATCCACTTGAAGATAATTCTAAAAGACACTTATCTGAACACCCATCTCCATTTGTAGTATTTCCATCATCACACTCTTCACCTAATTGAATAATTCCATCACCACAATATTCAATGACACATGCTGTAGAACAACCATCTCCACTATTAGTATTTCCATCATCACACTCTTCACCTAATTGAATAATTCCATCACCACAATTTTCAATAACACATGCCATGGAACAACCATCTCCACTATTAGTATTTCCATCATCACATTGCTCAATCCCTGTCTGAATAAAACCATCTCCACAAAATGCAAGCTCACAGGTATTTAAACACCCATCAAAGTCACTATTATTTCCATCATCACATTCTTCTCCAGAATCTAAATTACCATCTCCGCATATTGAAGATGGCGGTCCACAATCCATTGGACATGACGTTAACTCTCCAGCATCACACATTAGATCTCCGCAC
>JACOTS010000129.1 GCA_016178265.1 Candidatus Melainabacteria bacterium | reverse complement strand
GAAGTTAAAAAACTAAATACAATAAAACAAGTGGAAAATGTAATTAGAGTTTTAGAATAGTGCTGAGCATTTAAAGATTTCGAGAATAACAAACGACGCGGGTCCTGTCACCTCTGGGGTCCCCTTCAAAAACTTCGTTCCTCAGTTTTTGACTCCTACCCCACCGGTGCCACCCGCTTTATCCTTGAATTTCTGACACACCCCACTCAATGCTCAATGCTGTAAATAAGGTACAATATCTCTTAAATGCCCACAGATACCAAAATTAAACAAAAACGTACACACTTTTGCGGAACCCTTAAGGAAAAAGACATTGGAAAAGATGTCACTGTTGCAGGCTGGGTTGATACTTCTCGTGATCTCGGCGGAATTATATTTATTGAGCTTAGAGATCATACTGGAAGATTTCAAATAGTTGCTGATCCTGCAAAAAACAAAGATGTACACAAAGTATTTGAAAAACTAAGAAGTGAATATGTAGTAATTGTTTCTGGACTAGTTACAAAAAGACCTGCTGATACTGAAAATCTTGATCTGACAACCGGTACAGTTGAGATGTATCCTACAAGAATTGAAATCTTAAATGTCTCAAGGCCGCTTCCCTTTATGTTTGATCAAGCAGAAGAAGTAGATGAAAATTTAAGGCTTAAGTACAGGTTTTTGGATTTACGTCGGGAGTCCATGCAAAAGACTTTTCACACAAGACATAAAGTCACACAAGCTATAAGAAATAAATTAAATGATCTGGGTTTCTATGAGCTGGAAACTCCAATACTTACAAAAGCTACTCCCGAAGGAGCAAGAGATTATTTAGTGCCAAGCAGAGTACAACCTGGAAAATTTTTTGCTTTGCCTCAATCCCCGCAAATATTTAAGCAATTGTTCATGATAAGCGGTTTTCCAAAATACTATCAAATAGCAAGGTGTTTTAGAGATGAGGATCTCCGGGCAGACAGGCAACCAGAGTTTACTCAGGTTGATTTAGAAATGTCATTTATAGAAATAGAGGATATATTAGCTGCTGTAGAAGAAGTCTTAATAAGTGCATTTGAGGCAGCAGGCGCAAAAATATCTTCTCCTTTTTTACGAATGGATTATGATAAAGCAATGGCTTTATATGGCTCTGATAAGCCTGATCTAAGGTTTGACTTAGAGTTTATAGATCTTACAGATATTATGGCTAAAAGTGAATTTAAAGCATTTAGTCAGGTTGCAAATTCAAGCGGGGAAGTAAAGTGTCTTTGTGTGCCAGGAATATCAGAAGCTTCAAGAAAAGAAATGGATGACCTGAAAGCTCTTGCAATGACAAAAGAATTTGGAGCTAAAGGTCTTGCATGGATTACATTTAAACCCGATGGAAACGCAAGCTCTCCAATAGTTAAGTTTTTTAAGGCTGAAGAAATAGATGAGATTAAAAAAAGAGCAAATGTAAAGCCAGGTGATACTTTGCTTTTTATTGCAGACAAGCCTAAAGTTGTTGCTCAAGCACTTGGTAAACTAAGGCTTCATCTAGGTGAGAAACTGAATCTTATTGATAAAAACAAACATTCAATTTTATGGATAGTTAATTTTCCTCTTTTTGAATATGATCATGCTGAAAAAAGATACTATGCAGTCAATCATCCTTTTACCTCACCAAAACCAGAAGATATTTCACTTCTTGAAAGTGATCCAGGTAAAGTAAAAGCTTCTGCATATGATGTGGTTTATAACGGCGTTGAAATTGGTGGCGGGTCAATAAGAATACACAACATGGAGCTTCAAAGCAAGGTGTTTAAAATACTTGGGCTAGATGATGAAACAGCAAAAAACAAATTTGGGTTTTTGCTTGATGCACTTAGCTTTGGTGCGCCTCCTCATGGCGGACTAGCACTTGGTTTGGACAGACTTGTAATGCTTCTTACCGGGCATCATTCTATAAGAGATGTTATTGCTTTTCCAAAAACACAAAACGCAAGTTGTCCCTTAACAGATGCACCTAGTGATATTACAGAAAAGCAGTTAAAAGAGTTAAGTATAAAAATAGTGGAGCCTAAGTAGAGTTACTGAAAAGTTTCAAATGTCAGTACGATCTTACTCTTGCAAATCTCTGCATTGGCTCATGCCCTTGTAATGCCCCTCTCTGGACAAACCTTTTTGCCTCGGGGATAGGTAAAGTTTTTGTTGCCCTGTATGGTGCAAACATAACAAAGACATTTTCCTGACCAGGAAGTGTTTCTATGGTTTCTCTTTGATAGCTATTTCCATCAACTAAAACTACAAATGGCTCCTCATCTTCCGGATCGGCTTCTAAAATTTCTTCTTGTAAGCCACTATCTGGAATTATTTTTTCAATAAGTTCAATTTCTTCTTTTCCACTTATGAATTCCCCCGGTAAAATTATCACAGAGGTTCGTCCTCGTGGAATTAATCGCCATGAGCAAAGATCTTTTCCGGGGACTTTTTCAAATCTACTATCCTGTACTATATATGGATCTACTCTAAGAGTCTCTCTATGAACTTCGCGTACAACAGTATCAAAGCCGTCTGATAAATTAGCCTTGTGGTTTGTCAGGCTTAATATTCCATGGGCATATTCAACACTTATTCCAACTAGATTTACTTTCATACCTTATATTTTAATACATTCTAACTCTTGCGAACTTCTGTCCTTGTTGTTCATGACTTGATTTCCTGCTAGCATATTTTTTTGCTTCGAAAACAGGCATTGTTTTTGTTGCGTTATACGGCGAAAACAAAACAAAGACATTTTCTTGGTCTGGAAGTGCTTCTATCGTTTCTTTATGGTAACTGTCCCCATCAATTAGCACCACATAGGGAGATTCGTCATTTGGATCAAAAATTTGAATGTAGTCCAATAGCTCGCTGTCGGTATATACTTCTTCTATTAACCTTACCTCACCATCTTCTTTTTCTAAATCATCAAAATCTATATACCTTCCGTATTCATCAAAAGTTGGTATTAAAAGATAAGAATAAACCCCTTCTCCCGGTACCTTTTTATACCTTCCCTCCTGAATCAAGTAAGGGTCTACTTTTAATAGCTCATCTCTAATTTCATGAACCGTATTATCAAATCCCTTAGATCTTCTTGCATTAAAGCAAGTTAAGCTTGCTATGCCATAGGCATACTGAATATTCCTATCAGTAGAATCTATTCTCATAACCTTTTACAAATCAATTGAAAATACGATAACACATATTACAAATTTACTCAACCGTTTAAGTCTTAACCTATTTAAAATCTTCTTTAACTTATTCTTACTTTTTCCACACCAACGGATGATCGTCTTGCATAAAAAAGATTTTTCCATACTTGCCTTTTTGCTTCGCTAATAGGAATAGCTTGTTTTGAATTGTATGGTGGAAATAGGACAAAAGCTCTTTCATAATCGTCCAGCGATGTAATAATATCCTGCTCATAACTACCGCCATCAATGACCAACAGAGTATCTTCATCTGGTTCTTGTGCAAAAATTTCTACTTCATGCTTTATTTTATTTTCAGGCACATGAAATGAATTTACAAAAGATTTTTGCCCATCTGGTTTTACCAAGATATAAGCATAAAATCCTTTCCCTGCTACTCTTTCAAATCTTCCTTCTTGAAAAAAATAAGGTTCGATTTTTTTTCTTTTCACGATTTCTTTTACTGCTTTTTGAAATTCTGGCGCAGAGGCTCTGCCTGTAATGCTTACCAAACTCGACGCAGGTTTTACACCACTAATTTGACCTGTATTCATGACTTTTGAAATAAGATATCATAAAGTATCGCTAAGTTCAAATTATAGTTTTAGTTCAAAACAGCTGGCTTTAACCTACAAAACCATTACACTTCTAATACAATCAAGAACTTACTTGCGCAAATCTTGGATTGTTGTTTTTAGATCCTTGTCCTCTTTTTTTTAAGTAAAGCCTTGCTTCAGAAATTGGCACTGTTCTAAGTGCATTATACGGTGCAAACATGACAAATAGCCTATCATATTCAGGAAGTGACGATATGGTTCCACTATCAAATCCCTCCCCGTCAACTAAATAGACAAAGTTTTCGCTATCCTTATATTCTCCTTCAAAGCACTTTTGAACAGTTTTTTTCAAACCCTTATCATCTTTGTCTTTTCCTTCCAATAAAGACTTGCTATTCTGGTTTTGAAGTTCATATCTATAAAATCCTTGCTCAGGAATTCTTGGGAAGCACCCAAATTGAAATAAGTACGGCTCTATTTTTCTTTTATCAACAACTTCTTTCACGGCTCTTTTAAAATCATCAACTCCTATATGATGATATCCCCTGAAGTAAATAACCCCTTGGACTTTTCTTGTTGAAATTGAACCTGCCGCCATGTTCATAAAATAACACGAGAAATATATTGTACTATGTTTTCATAAAGTAAAATATATCTATGCTATCCAAAAGAATAATCCCTTGCCTTGACATAAAGGACTCCCGTGTTGTGAAGGGAACCAAGTTTATTAATTTAAAAGATGCTGGTAGTCCCATTGAGCTTGCTAAGTTTTACAACCAAGAGGGTGCTGATGAACTTTGTTTTTTAGATATTACTGCAAGTCATGAAAAAAGAAGAACACTAATTGAACTTGTAGAAAAGGTGGCAGCTGAAGTATTTATCCCTTTCACGGTTGGTGGTGGTATTTCTGAGGTTTCCCAAATGAAAGATATTCTTTATGCCGGAGCAGATAAAATAACCATTAACACATCGGCTGTTAAAAATCCAAATTTAATAAAAGAAGGTGCTAAAAGGTTTGGATCTCAGTGCATTGTTCTTGCCATTGATGCAAAAAAAAAAGCAAGGGACAAGAGACAGGAAAGTTGGGAAGTATACGTTAAGGGCGGCCGTGAAAATACTGGCTTAGATGCTGTTGAATGGGCAAAAAAAGCTGTTAGTTTAGGTGCTGGGGAAATATTACTTACCAGCATGGATGCAGATGGAACTAAAGAAGGATATGATATTGAACTTACAAAAAAAGTTGTAGATGCTGTAAATGTCCCTGTTATTGCATCCGGCGGTGCAGGAAAACCAGAGCATATTGTAGAAATTTTTAAGAAAAGCAACTGCAGTGCTGCCCTTCTTGCTTCTATTTTGCACTACCAAAACTTTTCAATCAAAGAAATAAAAAGTCAAATGATTAAAGAATTGGTGCCTGTAAGAAAATGATAAATGCCACGCGTCATTTTTTACTTATATTGGCTAATGCATTACTTTCTTGAGAACCCCACTGAATTCTCTCAACTATATCCCACAATTTCTTTTGAATAGCATGTTGTGGCATTTGGGCATATTGATCCCCTGTGGTAACAAGAATCTTTCCAAAACCATTTTTATATGGATCAAATTCTCTATCTGTTGAGTATCCTTGTTTTTCCAGGTTTCCATCTGAGAATGCACCTTTACATTTATAACCATAGAGAAACTCGGGGGTTAAAAACTCTATTTCTAGCGGTTTGTCTCCTCCCAAATGAACAATGGTGGTTCCCATAACAGGATTCATTCCTTTCCACCACTCATATTCTCCAAGTCCAGCCAACGAACCACTTAAAAAGCCAACTTTATTGGCTGACATCTGGTATTGAGGATGATGCCAGTGCCCACCACCCATTACGTTAATTTCTTTCATTAGAGGTCCAGCAGAGGAGCCTAATAGTTCTGTAAACTGGTTTATTGGAGGGCTGCTTCCTCCATGCAATATATAATGCTGTGCCAAAACCTTATGTTCTGCTAACTCTGCAATAGCTGTATGAGTTTTAAACTGACTGGCTCCCGCTCTAAAAAGAGCATTGCTATGTAGAGTGGTTCTATACTGTTTATCAGATACCTCATCAAAGAGTGCTTTTAAGAATATAGAATGCGTTGTTCCATAAAATTTCTCTCCTGAGTTCCACTCATGGTTTCCTGGAGTAATGTGTACACCTTGCAAGTTTTGCTTAGCTTCATGAGGCATCTTTTCCAGGATTTCTCTCATCATGTTATATAAAAACAATTCTTGCTCATCTATATTAACTAGCCCCATATTTGCATTTCTTCTTGGCATGTGAAGATAGTTAGCTCCTTCAATCATGTCGCCATTTAAAAAGAGCATTCCTGGTTGTTTCATTAAAACAGAATGCAGTGCATAGTCCAATGCTTTACAAGCAAGATCTGGCCTGGCTGTATTGTTACCTGTTTGCCAGTCAGAAAAGAATATTGCTGCATGTCTTTCTTTGCTTTTTGCAGCAATATTCATTAGGGTGTCATTCATAAGGTGAACTGATATGCGTCCGTCGTCATGGTATTCTACTTCCTGCACACCAGCAATGTTTACTTCTCCTCTGGTTTTAACCATACGTTCTGCTTTATCACTTGGCACTCTGGCAAAAGAGCTTGTGTCAAAGTTATATGTAGTCATACCGGGAGTGGACATAACGAATGTATTCCCTTGCATCACTCCCATTGATCTTTGTTGGTTCTCAATAACCATGGCATCCGGTGTTTCTTTTCCCGTTGCTCTCAGTTGAGATATTACTGTCCTTGCAGCTTTAGTAGGATCTTTTATCATACTGGTTGCTGTTTGCTTAAACTCATGTCTTCCACTTAAGTTGGTTGTTTTAGACTTGGTTTGAAGCTCTATATTATAGTCATTGGTTACAATCAGTTTATCCGGGCGTCTTTTACTATAAGGAATATTTTTGACCTCAAGAACTTTGCGCTGTAGGTCTGTTAAACGTTGCCCAGATTCAAGTCTTCTGTGTGCATCTAACAAGAGGAGATATTCTTCTATTGCTACTCCCGATGTCCCCTTTTCTTTAGATTTTTCTTGAACTTCTTCTTTTGTAAGAAGATTGCGGCCGCTCCTAAGCATATACTCGAAAACTACATCCCACTGAAATTCATAATTCTTTTGCCAAAGGCGAGATTGTTGCACTCTGTCAAATGTTGCAAAACTTGTAGGCCAGTCATTGCCTCTTTTTCTTACCTCACCCTCTAAGGTTTTAACTGCATCAAAAGTATAGTCTTCAATAATTTTTTGATCGTTATCAGACACGTTATATACAACCGTCATTCCCATGTTTTGTAATCTTTCTATAAACGCTTTTGCTTTGCTTAGCTGTTCACTAACGGTCATTGTTTTATTTCTACGGTTATTTTTTTCTCTGTGCTGAAATCCTCCATAGATAAGGCCCGAAACAACTACTACATCTGGTTTATCTTTTGGAGCAAGAGATTCTAAATGTGAAAGAGCTCTTTCTGCAAAATCTAAATCTGCGTCTTTATGTCCATAAAGCAACTCTGTGAGGTGCATTACTCTTGCACTTTGCCCTTTTATATCTACATGCAACTTGTCAACCGTACGGTTAGCATTAAATTCTGCGTGCTTATCTCTAGGCTCTTGAAGTCCCTCCACATGTTTTTGTGTAATTCTAGACCTTAGTTTTTCTGTTTTTTGGTCTGGGTTCTTTGGATCTAGTTGTGCGCTTGTGCTTCTTGCTGCCGTCTTTGCTGCTGATTGCACTTTCATGTTTTTCTCCCTCCAACCGTAGTTTTAGTTGGTCTGGTTTCCCTACAACACGCTTACGTTCACCTGCTGTTTGGAAAACTTATTTGGACTAAAAATAATACTTATGCAACAGCATACAATATATCGAGTATGTGGTTTGTAAGAATTGACAATGTTTGGTAAGGGTTTGGCAACAAATTATTACTTTTAAAATTTCAAAACTAAAAAATCATGGCTCAAAACTTAATTTACCAAAGCTAGTTCTAATGTAAGAAGAGGTTTGTTTGAGATTTGCAAAATTTGTGTAAGGGTTTACTAACTTAGTGCTTCTTTTGTATATTTTTTGGCAAGCTCCACACCTGGTTGATCAAAAGGATTTATTCCAAGCAAATTACCCATAAGCACTGTTGCAAACTCTAAATGATACATCACTTGTGAAAGGAAATATTCGTTTAATTCTGGCATGGTGATTAATATGTTTGGTCTTTTTCTTTCTCCTAGTGCTTTTCTTGTTGCATCAAGCTCAAGGTTTAAAATCTTTCCGACTTTATGATTTGCATAAAGCTTAAGCTCCTCTGATTCAAAAGAAAAATCAGGAACAACTAAATCTCTTTTATGTTTGTTTATCTTTAAAAAACAAATAAGTTTGTCATTTGGGCCTTCGTTAAACATCTGTATTTGAGAATGCTGATCTGTTGCACCGATCGCAGAAAGCGGCGTTGATCCTTTCGTGTTTTTCCCTAGAGACTCTGCCCATAGTTGAACAAACCAATCTACAAATCTTTTAAGACACGTAGAATATGGCATAAGAACAAATATGTTTTTCCCGGAGGCATAAGAAAAGTAAGCTGAAAGTGCAATAATTGCTGCAATATTTGTTTTTAGATTTACTTCTCTACAGAGGTTGTCTGCATCTTCTATTCCTTTTTGAATTTCTAAAATATCAAGCCCGCAAAGAGAAGCAGGTAAAAGTCCAACCGGAGAAAACACGGAATATCTTCCTCCTACATTTTCTGGAATATAAAACATTGGGATATTTTTTTCGTTTCCAAGTTTGTATAAGAGTCCTTTTCCTTCGGTAGTTACAAAAATGCATTGCTTGTAAAAATCTTCTTCTATCCACTCTTTTGCAATAAGCATGGGTACTATTGTTTCTAGTGTTCCGCCTCCTTTAGAAATTATTAAAAAAAGCGTTTTATTAAGCTTTAGTCTACTTAAAACTGTTCTTATAATTTGTGGATCTAAATTATCAATAAAATCAATTGTTAAAGCTCCTTTTCTTTTACCCTTAGATAACCTACTCCAAAGGGGGGTGTTTAATCCTTCTAAAAGAGCTTGTGCTCCTAAACTTGAACCGCCTATGCCTATAACCAAGAGATGCTCATATTTTTTTTCATCTAAGGTTTTTTTGGAGGTTTCTGCAATATTCTTATACATCTTTTTGTCATGTGGCAAATTTAACCATCCTGTCATTGCTTCCATTTGATCTTTTGAATTATAAAGTTTGTTTATAGCTTCTAGTATCTTTGGCTGATATCCAGCAAAATCTGTTTTTATATCATTATTTAAGTAATTAGAAAGATCTATCTTTATTTTTCCCTTATCCACTGTTTCTCCTTAAATGTTCAATTACTTTTTCAAGTCCACTAACCCTGGATCCTTTTACAAGCACTACAGAATCATGACAGAGCAATTTATCTAAGATATCACAACATTCTCCTATATTCTTTGCAGAATTGTTGGGCTTTATTGGTTTTAACTTGTCTCCTACTGTAATTACAGTTATGTCTTGTTTTTCAAGCCAAGCCCCTAGGTCTTTTAAAAGCTTGTCCTTTTCTTCCCCAAGTTCTGCCAATTCTCCTAAAACTAAGATTCTTTTATTTTTATTACCTTTATCTTTCCAAATTTCAACTAGGTTTTGAACTGCTCCTTTTACTGTGTCCGGGCTTGCATTGTATGTTTCATCTATCACACAAATATCATTTTTAAGTTTTATAATATTTCCTCTGCCTTCTGGAATAGAGAATTTTAAAAGCCCTTTTTGAATTTCATCTTCTTTCATTCCTAAATATTTTGCTACTTTAATAGCTAAAACACTGTTTAATATGTGCACTTGTCCAAAAGCTTTTATTTCGTATTCTTTTCCTTCAAGTTTAAATTTCGATCCCTTAAGTACATCTATTAATTTTATTTGGGTATCTGACAAATCAAATTTAATAAAATTGTCTACATTTATGTTCTTTGCTTTTAAATATGATAAAAGCCCATCGTCCTTATATAAAAATCCTTTTCCTCCTTTTCTGAGATGTTTAAATATTTCCGCTTTTGCCTCTATTATTGAACTTAAACTGCCAAGCCTTCCTATATGAGATGAGCCAACATTGGTAATAATTGCTATGTCTGGTTCACATGTTTTTGACAGATACTCTATTTCTCCTTTTGCTCTCATTGCAAGCTCTAATACTAGAATCTCTGTATCTTCCGGTGTCTCTAGTATTGTCTTTGGAACTCCTATTTCATTATTAAAGTTTTTCTCTGTCTTGTGAACATTAAATTTCTCTGATAACACAACTGAGATAAGCTCTTTTGTTGTTGTCTTTCCTGCGCTTCCTGTAATAGCTATAACTTTGGCATTAATCCTGTTTCTATAAATATTTGCAAGTTTGTTATAGGCATCTATTGTATTTTCTACCTTAATTACTTTCTTTGCATATTTCTTATTCACTTTGATTGTTTTATTTTTTTCGCAAAAAGCATATTCGCATTTTTCTAAAGCTTCGTTTATAAAATCATGTCCATCAAATTTTTCCCCAGTAATTGGAACAAAGATCTGATCAGATCTGATCTCCTTTGAGTTTGTGCAAATAGAATATTTTTTTTCTTCTTTTTTATACTCAAACTCAAAGCCAATTCCTTCACAAATTTCCTTTAAAGTAAATAAGGCTTTTATCACGAGTTTATTATCTTAGCTGAACTGGCATTACAAGATATGTATAATCAAAATCTACTTCTTCTT
>JACOTS010000128.1 GCA_016178265.1 Candidatus Melainabacteria bacterium | reverse complement strand
CTTCATAATTTTTGCCAAAATGAAATTCAATGGCATCTACTTCTAAATCAATCATCTCGGTAATTATTACACTTGGATTAAACTCCATTTCGGCCATTGAAAGAGCACTTACATGACATGCTTTAGGACAAGCATCACAACCAAAACATCTTTCAGACTTATAGACAAATTCGGGGCTAGGGACATAGGACGAAGCTCGCCCAACTCTGTTGGGCGGCTTGTTCCTGGTCCCAATAGCAAAAGCTTCAGTCGGACACACATTGACACAAACACCACAAAGATCACATTTATCATAATTAACCTTTACCTTCCTGAAATGTGGATCTTTATCTAGTTGAATGCTTGCCATAAGCAAAGGGATGAGGGATGAGCAATGAATGCTGAGTGCCCTGTTAACACCTTTTCTTGCCGCATAAATTACATCCGCTCTTGCTGCTAAATCAATCACATCAGCTCCTGCAAGTGTAAATAAAAATGATAAGTTTTCTACAAGTAATAAATCATTTAGACTTGCACCGCATACTAACTTAAAAAAATTCTTTTCTTCCAAAGATTTAATAGCATTTATTGGGCTTTGGGCTAACAACATCTAACGCCTATCTCCTAACTCCTATCTCCTAACTCCTTAATTTTCATTCCTGGAATAGAGGTAGCATAACCTGGAGGACAAGGGGCTTTTACATCAGTATGATACTCCATATTCTTGTTATGAAATCCTTTTAAAAATGCTTCTCTAGGTGAACAAACATAGTGTAACAATGGACTTGGGACTTGGGACTTTCTGGTTGTCTGTCGCTTGTCCCGGGTCCACTGTCCAATAATACATTTATTAATAGATTCTATCACTTTATTCATAACTTTATCATTGAAATTAACTCCAATTTGCATCAGTAATCCAATCTCATTTGCACTCTCAACCTCAACAGAAAATCTTTTATATAACTCAAATGCAAAATTAATCCCGCTAACATTATTTGACTTTAGATAAACCTTAAGCGGATCTTGATTTTTAAAAATACTGAGACTGTCTATTTTTTCAAGCTCACTTTTAAATAACAATACGTTCTTAAAAAGTGTTTCGAAGTAACATCCTTGTGTTTCAGCTAGTTTTTTTCGCGTAAGCTCCAAAGAAAGAAGCAATAAAAAAGATGGACTTGTAGAGCTGACTAAATCCAACGACCTCTTAATATCTTTATAAGAAAAATATGCATCATTTACTAAGTGCAATACTCCTGTTTGAGTTAAGCTGCCAAGAGATTTATGCCAAGACTGTATAACTAAATCTGCACCACATTTCAGTGCTGAGTGCTGAGCTTTGAGTGCTGAGCTTTGAGATCCTGGCTCTAAAAAGTAAAGATGTGCTCCATGCGCTTCATCTACAACTAATGGAACATTTCTTTCATGGCAAATTTTTGATATAGCTTTTATATCAGATATAACTCCTTCATATGTTGGAGACACTATTATGCAGCCTGCAAGATCATTTGCTTCAGAAATACATTTTTTTAATGCACTTAGTTGAACAGATGAAAATATGCCCCATTCATTTAAAAACTCAACCTCAAGCCACACTGGCTCAAGTCCACTTAATACAAGTCCATTAATGACAGATTTATGAACATTTCTTGAAACAATAACTTTTTTACCATATTTATTTAATGCAAATAAAGCAGCTAATAGTCCAACACTAGCTCCACCTGTTAAATAAAACGAATGAGCAACCTTAAAATATTGTGCTGTAATCCTCTCAGATTGAAATAACGGATTGTCTTCTCCTGCAACATCATAACCACTGACTTCTGAAATATCTAGTTCATATAATCCTTTTGGGAAAATCGGATTATTTGCAATGCCAGCATGAAAAGGCACATGCATTCTTATAGGATTACGTGACAAGTAATTTTCCAACGTATCCAAAATAGGCGTTTTTTGAAATGATTCACTCATATTTTTACAACTTCAAATAATCCTTTCTTAGTTACTTGTCTAAGTGCTTCATACAATACAATGCCAACTGCCGTAGAAAGATTAATACTTCTAGTCAACCCGTTCATGGGAATTGAGATAATTTTGTTTTGATTTTCATTTAATATTTTTTCATCAAGTCCTTTTGTCTCACTACCAAATATCAAATAATCTCCAGGATCAAACTCTACATCCCAAATATTTTTTTCACCACTGGTTGAAAAATACCAATGGTTAATTTTGTCATTGCGAGGCAAAGCCGAAGCAATCCCGATCGAGACTGCGGAGCCTGCCCCAAGCAAAGCGTGGGGGTCACTAACGTTCCTTGCAGTGACAAAATTGTGCCAGGAAGTATATTCTTTAATGTCAAGCAAACGCCAATAATCAAGCCCGGCTCTTTTAAGCTCCTTATCTGTAATTTCAAATCCCAACGGATGGACTAAATGTAATTTGGTATTTGTAGCTGCACACAGTCTTGCTATATTACCTGTATTAGGAGGTATTTCTGGCTTAACCAATACAATGTTAAAAGGCTTAGAAATATTTAACTTTTGTTTAGATCTAATTACCATGAAATTATAAACTTTAGTAGTGATATTATTATATCTACAACACAATTATGACTACTAGCTTAACAGTTTCAAAACACATAAAAGAAGCCCTTTCTGTCCTTGATATAGAATTAAGTGCAATAAAAGAACTTATAAAGGACATTGAAAAAAATCAAAGTACAGTCTTTGATGACTCTATAGAATGCTTACTAGGCTGTAAAGGAAGAGTAGTAATAACCGGTATTGGAAAATCAGGACATATTGGAAGTAAAATCGCGGCTACACTTGCAAGTACGGGATCTCCAGCATTTTTTGTTCATCCCGCTGAACTCATTCATGGTGATTTTGGTATGCTAAAGCCAAATGATGTCATGATTGCTTTGTCTTTTAGCGGTGAAACAGAAGAATTAAAAAAGGTTTTAATACCCATCAAAAGGCTGGGCATAAAGCTCTTATCTATAACCGGAAATGAGCAATCAACGCTAGCACAAAACAGTGATCATGCATTATTTGTTAAAGTTACAAAAGAAGCCTGTCCATTAAATTTAGCTCCCACTGCAAGCACAACAGCTACACTTGCATTAGGAGATGCTATGGCCATTGCTCTTATGCAAGCAAAAGAATTTACAGCAGAAGATTTTGCTAAATCACACCCTGGAGGATCTCTTGGTAAGAGATTAATTAAAATTAAAGATGTTATGAGAGAAAAAAGTAATATTCCCCAAGTCGGTGAAACTGCAAGTTATTATGAAATATTAGAAGAGATAGATGCAAAAAAGTTAGGATTTACAACTGTTATTAGTTCAAGTAAAAAGCTTTTAGGAACAATAACCGATGGTGATATTAGAAGAGCACAAATAAAATACAAAAATGAAGCTTCAAGCAAAAAGGCAAATGAAATCATGAGCAAAAATCCCAAAACAATCAATGATGACGAAATAGCAGTAACTGCATTAAAAATAATGGAAGAATATAGAATTTCTGATATTGCTGTGATAAATAAACAAAGTGAATTAATAGGCATTATCGATCTAAAAGATTTACTAAAAGCAGGAATTATTTAAGGGGGGATGATGAAAAAAACACAAAAAAAATCAGCACTAACAAAAAAACAAGCTGTTACGGTAAGAGAAATAATTAAAGAAGTCATACTAAAGAAAATTTGCACAAGATAAATGGAGAATACTCACAAAAGACTAGCAGTATTAGTATCAGGATCAGGAACTAATTTACAAGCAATTATAGATGCTATAAAAGACAGATCTTTGCCAAATACAGAAATTGCAATAGTTATTTCAAATAAGCAAGATGCTTATGCTTTAAAAAGAGCAGAAAACAATGATATACCAAGTATATTTTTGGACCCAAAACAATACAAGAGCAAAGAAGAATATGACCAAAAGCTAAAAGCAATAATAAAGGAACAAAATATAGATTTAATAGTTTTAGCTGGTTACATAAGAATACTAACTCAATCTTTTATTCAAGCTTTTGACAAAGACAAAATTATTAACATACATCCAGCATTACTTCCAAAATATGGCGGAAAGGGAATGTATGGCAATAATGTACATAAAGCTGTTCTGGAAAACAACGAAAAAGAATCTGGTTGTACCATACATTATGTAACTCATGAAGTAGACGCAGGCCCAATAATTGCCCATGAAAAAGTCCCTGTCTATGAAAATGATACTATTGAAAGCTTATCTAAAAGAATCAGGGTAAAAGAACACAAATTACTTGTAAAAGCAATTAATACTGTCTTACCTAAACCAATAATAAGAGCAAAATAAGTCTGTTAAATCTTGTATCTATTGGTCTATAGCTTTATAATATTCTTCTATGTTATTTTTTATACTTTTTGTCTTAATTATTTTTATTTCATATTTTTTATTTTTTTCCAACGGTAATTTAGTTGACTGGCAAATGAAGCTTTATTTAAAATTGGGCTTATTAAAAATTGATAACTACAGAAAAGAAGCTATTCAACCAAACAGTCTTGATGTTCATCTAGGCAGACAATTTGCAATTCAATTAAATGATGGATCATTTGAAGAGGTAATAGCAAATGAGTTTATTTTAGATCCTGGGAGCTTTGTTTTAGCTATTACAGAAGAATATTTTTATTTTGGTCCTACACTGCATGGTGTACTTCAAGGCAAATCAAGTTGGGCAAGAGTAGGGCTTTATGTGGAATCAGCAGGTCTGTTTGATTCCGGATTTGAGGGTGTAGCAGTTGTAGAACTGACAAATCAAGGGAAAGCTCCACTTATACTAAAAGCAGGTGAACCAATTGCACAAATGATATTTCATAGAAATCTTCCTGTATTTAAACCATACAAACACAAAGGGCATTATCAAGGACAAAAAAATGCAGCTCAAACCAGGCTTGCAAATGTAATTGCTAAAGCAAAGCAAAAATTAGGACAAGAAAAAGAATTAATTTCAAAGTAAGGAGATATAAATATGTTTACAAACGGTTGGTTTTTTGAGGATGATCTTCCGCCTTCTGTTGCTTTTAAAGTAAAGGAATATTTATACACCGAGAAAAGCAAGTATCAAAAAATAGATGTGTTTGAATCAGTATCCATGGGAAAAGTTATGCTTTTAGACAATAGGGTTATGGTTACAGAGAAAGATGAGTTTTACTATCATGAAAATATAGTGCATCCAGTAATGTCAATGCATCCAAATCCAAAAAAAATAATGATAATTGGTGGTGGTGATGGTGGCACAGTTAGAGAAGTTTTAAAATACAAAACAGTAGAAGAAATTGAACTCATTGAAATTGATGAAGAAGTTATAAATGTATCTAAAAAATTCTTCCCGCATGTAAGTTGTGAATTGGATAACCCAAAACTTAAAATTATTGCTGTTGATGCAATTGAATATATAAAAAATGCAACTCAAAGCTTTTATGATGTGATCATTTGCGATTGTACGGACCCAGATCCAGGCAGTATTGCTGCAGGACTTATCAGCAAAGAATTTTACGCTAATATAAGTAAAGCTCTTCAACAAGATGGAATATTTATCTCACAAAACGGGTGCCCAATTATTCAAGAAAAGAATTTTGAAGCTGCTTTAAATAATGCAAGATCTGTTTTTAAGAACACAGATCTTATCACTTCAATAACCCCATCTTATCCAGGAGGATATTTATTTACTTTTTTAATCGGGGCAAATAGTCCAATAAACAGAAAAATTAAAAACAAGCCAATAGGACAAACAAAATTTTGGGATGAAGAAGTCCATCTAAGCATGTTTATTCATCCGAAATGGCTAAAAGAAAAATATCTTAGTTTACAATCAGCAAATAAGTAAAAAAAGGTTACTGCCTAGCCAGTGTAGTATTTCAAGATTAACTACTCAAGAAGTAAGATTTTATCCGATTTATTCGGTAAAATCTG